>DATGXW010000134.1:0-28962 GCA_035298585.1 Phycisphaerales bacterium | reverse complement strand
GCAGTGGGGACTGGGGACTGGGCACTGGGGGGTGGGCACTGGGGGGTGAGTTTGGGGGGGTGGAACATGAGGTATCCCCCTTGGTGGGATAGGCTCGTGTGGGGTTTGGAAAGTCGGTACCTTGGAAGTGTCGCCCGGGTGTGCGGGCTCGATGCGGGGTGCTTGGCGGGGGGTGCGGGAAGCATCCGCGGGGGTTGGCGGCGGTGAGGATCCGGGGTGTGCGGCTTTTCCGGAGAGGGCCGCGTGGATCTCATCGCCACGATGGCGACGGATGATGGCGGGACGAGGAGGATGCTCGAGTGGCAAAGCGGGTGGGGCTGATGCAAAGACGCACATGGTGGCGGCGCGGGGACGTGGCGTCGTCGCGTGCGGTGTCACGGTGTGGATGGACGCTGGGCCTGAGGGTTGGATTGGCGCGTGGATTGGCGAGTGTGCGGGCGGCGGGTCTTGCGGCCGGGCTTGTGATGGGGGGCGTGTGCTGGGATGCGGCCGCTCGGCAGGAGGGCGCATCGCCCGCGGGTGTGCAGGATGGCGGGGCGAGCGAGGCGTTGACGCACACGCGGGCGCCGGGGCAGATCACCGATGACAAGGTCTTGGCGCGGCGGCTGGTGATCGGCCTGCCGGAGCAATCGCGTGTGCGTGGGCTTTTGGAAGAGAAGAACGGGGAGGTGGACGGGTTTGCGCGGCGCGTGGCGGAGGAGGCAGCGCGTGCGGCGGGGTACGCGGTTGAGTTTCGCAATCTGCCTGACCACGGCCGGTATGAGCTTGAGCGGGGGGAAGTGGACCTGTTGGCCGCGCTCTCGGTGACGGGGGAGGATCTGCCGCGGTTTGGGTATACATCTCCGATCCTGGTGGCGTCGGGCGCGGTGTACTCGCTGCCGGGCGCGGCGACACCGACGGTCGAGCGGATGCGCGGCTCGCGGGTGGCGGTGGCCGGCGGCGGGGTTGCGGAGCAGTGGTGCCTTGAGCGGAACATCCAGGCGCGGTCGGCGGGGTCGCTGGTGAACGCGATGCGGATGGTGCTTGAGGGCGAGGCGGATTACGTGGTGACGACGCAGATCGCGGCGCGGGTCGACATGCGGCGGTTCGGGGTGATGGGGCTGGAGGAGCACGAGCTCGACGACAAGGGTCTTTGGCGTGCGTTTGCGATCGCGGGGCGGTCGACGGACCGGGAGATGCTCGACAGGATCGATCGCGGGCTGGCGGAGCTGCACACGTCGGGGAGGTTTGATGCGCTGTATGACCAGTATCTCTCGGAGCTGCAGCCGCGCGAGAGCGGTGTGTGGCTGACGCCCGAGCGGCTGCTGTGGATCGGCGGGGTGGCGAGCTTTGCAGCGCTTGCGGGGTTGACGGCGTACGCGTTCTCGCAGCGGAGGCTTGCGCAGAGGACGCGGGCGCTGCAGGTGAGCGAGGCGCGGTTCCGGGTGCTGTTTGATGAATCGCCGGACGGGATCCTGATCGTGGACCCGACGACGCTGGTGCCGCTGGAGGTGAACCCGGCGATGCGGGCGCTGATCGGGCGATCGGACACGGACCTGACGACGAGCGCGATCTCGTCGTGGTGTGCGGAGTGGGAGGACCCCAGGCACCAGGAGGATGTCCGGCGGGCGGTGGAGCTTGGGTGCGCGGACTATGACACGAAGATCCGGCACGCGGACGGGCGCGTGATCGACGTTCGGTGCCGTGTGCGGTCGGTGAACATCGAGGGCCGGCGGCTGATGCAGGCGGTTTTCCGGGACATCACGGCGGCCAAGCGGGCGCGGGAGACGGTGGAGCGCGAGCGTCGGCTGTTCGTGGCGGGCCCGATGGTCGGGTTCCGGTGGCGGAACGAGCCGGGTTGGCCGATCGAGCACGTGACGGAGAACGTCTCGCAGTTCGGGTATCGGGCGGAGGAATTCGTCTCCGGGATGCTGACGCTGCAGGCGATCATTCATCCCGACGACATCGACCGGGTGTCGGCGGAGGCGGCGCTGCACATCGCGTCGGGGAGCACGCATTTCCTGCGGCAGTACCGGATCCGGACGGGTGACGGTCGTGAGATCTGGCTTTCGGACTACACGAGCGTGGTGCGTGACGGGGATGGGGTGGTGACGCACCTTGAGGGGTACGTGCTGGATTCGACGCTGCAGAAGGTGGCGGCGGACGCGACGCGCGAGAGCGAGGCGCGGTACCGGGCGATCGTCGAGAACACGCCGGCCCTGGTCTTCTCGTACCTGATCGACGAGGAGGGTCGTCCGCACCTGCGGGTGGTGAACTCGCAGTACGAGCGGTGGCGCGAGGTCTTCCCGTGGCTTGAGGTGGGCAAGGACTACCGCGAGACGGTGCGTCCGTACATCCACCCCGACGACGTGGACGCGTACGACTCGGAGGTGGCGCGTGCACGGCGGGACAAGGACCGCTTCGAGATCGAGTTCCGGCTCAAGACCAGGTCGGGGGAGTACCGGTCGCTGCATTCCCTGGCGATCTCGATGCACTCAGCGCAGGGCGTGCAGTGGCAGTGCATGCTGGTCGACGTGACGGAGATGCGGCGTGCGTCTGAGGCGGCGCGTCGGAGCGAGGAGCGTTACCGGGAGATCTTCGACCGTTCGCACGACGCGATCGTCGTGTTCCGTCCGGAGGATGAGCTGATCCTCGACGCCAACGAGCGTGCGCTGCAGCTCTACGGGTATTCGCGGAGCGAGTTTGTCGGCAAGTTCTTCTCGATGGTGAGCATGAGCCAGGACCGGGCCCGCGGCGCGATCGAGAAGACGGTGCGCGAGGGGGTGTTCACGGATTCTGCGTGGCGGCAGCGCCGGCGGGACGGGTCGATGATCCACGTGGACGTGGTCTCGTCGGTGATCGACTTTGAGGGGACCAAGGCGATCGTGTCGCTGAACCGCGACGTGACGGGGCGCATGAAGGTCGAGAACGCCCTGAGCGAGAGCGAGCGGCGGTACCGCTCGTTCGTCAAGCACAGCTCCGAGGGCGTGTGGTGCATCGATTTCCCGGTGCACGCGCCGGTGACATTGCCGATCGACGAGCAGGTGCGTCTGTTCTACGAGCACGGGGTGGTGACCGAGTGCAACGACGCGATGGCGCGGATGTACGGGCTTGATCGGGCCGAGCAGCTCCTTGGGACGCGGCTCTCTGAGATGCTGCCGGCGCACATCCCGGCGAACGTCGACTACCTGCGGGCGATCATCCAGAACGGCTACCGGATCGATGACGCGGAATCGCACGAGCTTGACGTCAACGGGAACATCAAGTACTTCCTCAACAGCGTGATGTGCGTCGTGGAGGAAGGTCGGGTCGTGCGCGCGTGGGGGATCCAGCGTGACATCACCGCCAAGCGGATGGCCGAGCAGGCGCTGGCGGAGGCGCGCGAGCGTTTCCGGATGGCGGTCGAGAGCGCGGACCTTGGGACGTGGACCTACGACGTTGAGGCCAAGACAATCGAGGGCGACGCGAGGTACCTGAGCTTCTTTGAGATCGAAGCGCAGGCGGGCGCGGTGCCGATCGCCGATGTCCGCCGGAAGGTGCATCCCGACGACCTGGAGGCGGTCTGCCGGGCGGCGGAGGAATGCGCCCGGACGGGGTGCATGTACCGGATCGAGTACCGCGTCATGCTCGACGACGGGCGCGTCCGCTGGCTTTCCTCGCGGGGTTCGCGCGCCCACGGCGAGTCGCTCATCATCGCGGGAACGACGATGGACATCACCGAGGCGAAGATCGCTTCGGAGGAGCGCGAACGGCTGGCCGAACAGCTCCGCCAGGCGCAGAAGCTCGAGAGCCTTGGCGTGATGGCGGGCGGGATTGCACACGACTTCAACAACCTGCTGGTGGCGATCATGGGGAACGCGGCGCTGGCGCTCAAGACGACGCCCGGCGAGAGCGATGCACACCGGAGCATCTCGAGGATCGAGCAGGCGGCGGCGCGTGCGAGCGACCTGACGCGGCAGCTCCTGACGTACGCGGGGCGCGACCTTGCCGAGCCGCAGCCGATCGACATCACGGCGGTGGTGCGGGAGATGGTGGACCTGATCGAGGTCTCGATCGACCGCTCTGCGACGGTGTCGGTGGACCTGGCGGGCGACATACCCGAGGTGAACGCCGATCCGACGCAATGCCGGCAGGTGGTCATGAACCTGCTCTCCAACGCTTCCGAAGCGCTGGAAGGCAAGCCGGGAAGGATCAACGTCAGAACGTTTGTCGCGACGCTGGGCGAGGCGGACCTGCTGGGGCTGCACACGCAGGGGTGTGCACGCCCGGGCAAGTTTGTGTGCCTTGAGGTGACCGACACGGGTTGCGGCATGGACCAGGCGGTTCAGTCGCGGCTCTTCGAGCCCTTCTTCACGACCAAGTTCACGGGGCGCGGGCTGGGGCTGACGGCGGTGCTCGGGATCATGCGCCGGCACAACGGCGCGATCGGGATCGAATCGAGGCCGGGGGAAGGGACGCGGTTTCGCGTGTATTTCCCGGCGTCGGCGGCGCCCTTCAGGGTCAAACCGGCGAGCGGTCCCGTCCAGGCGGTGAGCGTTCAGACCGGCACGATCCTTGTGATCGACGACGAGGCGATGGTGCGGGACGTGGCGCGGATGTGCCTGGAGGACGCGGGATTCCGCGTCGTGGCGATCCCCGACGGCCCGCAGGCGATCACGTTCGCGCAGGCGGGTTCCTCGTTTGACGGGATACTGCTCGACATGACGATGCCCAGCATGTCGGGGCCGGAGGTCTTTGCGCAGATCCGCAGGCTGCGGGGGAACGTCCCGGTGCTGCTGACAAGCGGGTACGCGGAGGAGAACGCGGCCGAACAGCTGCTGGCCGAGCCGAAGGTCGCGTTCATCCAGAAGCCGTACCGGCCGGTGCAGCTTGTGAAGGCGATGCAGGACCTGATCGCGACGTGAGCGTGCGACGGGTCCGGGGCGTCAATAATCGAGCTTCCCGGCGGGGTTCGCCGGCGACTCCCGAGGAAGCACCAGATGCCATCGTTCGACATCGTCTCGCGGCTGAACTACGCCGAGCTTGATAACGCGATCAACAACACGCACAAGGCGATCGCCGCGCGGTTTGACTTCCGCGGATCGCCGGTCGAGATCGAGGTCGACAAGAAGAACAAGAAGATCAAGATCACGGCCGATGACACGGGCAAGCTCAAGGGCGTCCGAGAGATGTTCGAGACCGCGGCGGTGAAGCGCGGGCTTTCGCTCAAGACCTTTGGCTGGGGGGAGGCCGAGCACGCACTGGCGGGGAAGGCCAAGTGCGAGGTGAAGCTGATGGACGGGATCGAGCAGGAGAAGGCCAAGCAGATCAGCAGGATGATCAAGGACTCAGGCCTGAAGGTGCAGGCGTCGATCCAGGGTGAAGAGCTGCGCGTGCAGGGGAAGAAGATCGATGACCTTCAGGCGGTGATCAAGATGCTGGATGGGTCGAACCTGGGGATGCCGCTCCAGTATGTGAATATGAAGAGCTGAAGAGGGCACTGGGCACTGGGCACTGGGCACTGGGCACTGGGCACTGGGCACTGGGCACTGGGCACTGGGCACGCGGGACAATACAGCGACGGAACCTCTCATCACTCGTGTTCGCCGATGGCGATGATGGAACAGGCGAGGATGGGCTCGAAACCGGCCTGGCGGGCGGCGGCGATGACCTCCTCTGACTCAGCGCCCGGGTTGAGCCAGACCTCGCGGACATCACCTCGCTGGGCGAGCTCGGGCATGATCCTGGCGCCGACCGCGGGAGGCACATACAAGGAAGCACGGTCGATCGGGCCCGGGGCATCCCCCACCGTTCGATAGCAACGCAGCCCCTCGACCATCTCCTCGTTGGGGTTGACGGGGAGCACGGTGTGTCCTCGGCGCAGGTGTGCACGAACCGAGATATTCCCGTACTTGGCCGGATTAGATGATGCGCCGATGATGAGGACTCGCATGGTTCACCTCGCACAGAGAGAGACAGGGTGACAACCTCCGCATCGTACGTGTGCATGCGGCGAATGAAGAAAATGAAAAGGCGGCCTTGCGGAAGGCCGCCGTGTGTGCGGATCTGGAGACGCCTGACGCCCGGTCAGCGGCGGCGACGCCCGGCGGCGATGAGGCCGACGGCCGCGAGGCCGAGCGTGGCGGGAGCCGGGATGACGGTGAGGTCGATCGACTGATCGGGGATGAAGAAGCTGAAGCTGTCGGTCGATTGCTGGCCGGTCCAATCGAATCCCAGGCGGACTTCCCACTCGATCGTGACGGCCGAGGAGTAATCGCCGCCGAAGCGATCTTCAAACGCAAGACCAAAGCCGTACCCGCCCGGTTCGAACTTGCCAAGGCCGGGGCCCTGGTCGGTGCCGACACCGCTGCCGACGCCGATGATGCCATTGCCCTGGGCGTCCTTGAGCGTGAAGCTGGTTTCCACGCGGTAGAAGTCGACGGCGCCGGCGTCAAAGGCAAGGCCCATGCCAAAGACCGTGCGGATCGCGTTGCCGGGGTGCTGCCAGTTGGCGGCATCAAACGTGCCCGTGCCGAAGAGGCGGAGCTGAACGCCGCGGTACTCGGGATCCGTGGAAGTCCCGGTGATGAAGTTCTCACCGACGAAGCTGAACACACTGAACTCGTTGCCGGTGCCGAAGATCTTCAGACCCGCATCGGTGACGGTCCCCGTCACTTCGGGCTGGTAATCCATGGTCACCCAGCTGTTGCCCTCGTTGCTCACGGCTTCGATGACGGCGCCGCCGTAGGACCACTCGATCAGGTCGGCCGACGCGCCGGCAGCGCCCGCGCTGATGGCGACAAAGGCGGCCGCGAGGCCCATGGCGGGCCGGTCGATTCGATACGTCTTCATGATGCTCTCCCTCTCATAACCCCGTGCCCGTGCACTTCCACGGGCGCGAAGCCACTTCTATACGGGAGAGGCGGGCTGGCTGTTGCACAACGAGGTCTCTCGCACGATGGAAGTATTGCGTTTGTATATAGAAAGTAATTTGTTTGGTAGTGGCGTCAATTGAGGGGGAGATTGACCAGGGAAATACGTGGGTTTCATGCTGCTTTCAGCCCCCGGGCGGGATGGGAGGGTGTCAGGCACGACGTGGAAGAACCATCCGACCGCGGCGCTCATGAAGAGATGAGTGGTCCGGATACGAGGAGATGCAGTCATGGCACAGAACGCAAAGCGGCTGGAGGGGAAGAAGGTCGCGATCCTGGTGGCGGAAGGGTTCGAGCAGGTCGAGATGACCTCACCCCGGCAGGCCTTGGACGAGGCGGGGGCGACGACCCGGATCATTTCTCTCAAGGCGGGGACGGTGCACGGGTGGAATCACTTTGAGAAGGACCTCGCGTTCGCGGTCGACCAGACGGTCGATGAGGTGCGTGCGGAGGACTTTGATGCATTGCTGCTCCCCGGCGGGGTGGCGAATCCCGACCAGTTGCGTGCCGATGAGCGTGCGGTGCGCTTTGTTCGTGACTTCTTTGAGCAGCACAAGCCGGTGGCGGCGATCTGCCACGGGCCGTGGCCGCTGATCGACGCGGGGGTTGTCGAGGGCCGGCGGATGACCTCGTACAAGTCGATCCGGATGGACCTGGTGAACGCGGGGGCGCAGTGGGTGGATGAGGAGGTCGTCGTGGACAACGGGCTGGTGACGAGCCGTTCCCCGGAGGACCTTGAGGCGTTCAACGCCAAGCTCGTGGAGGAGGTCGGCGAAGGAACGCACGCGGAGCAGCGGCCTTGAGTGAGGCCGGCGCGATTCAACATGGACACCAATCGGGAGAAGATCAATGTCGGCATTTGCGAACAACAACCCGCTTGCAAATGAGCTGGGGATCGGATCGGTGGCGGGCGAGCGTCAGCCCGACGCACACCACCGCGGGCGCGACACGGTGCGGGGGTACGTGAACGACCTTATCGCGGCGCACCGGCATGTGCTCGAGGCGATGAAGCGTCACCCCAAGGACAGTTCGCTGATGCAGGTGGCGGGCGCTGCGGAGACCTTGAGCGATGTGTGCACACGGCTTCAGTGGAACATCGAAGTGCTGGAACAGTGCACATCCGAACTGGGCGGGAAGGGCGCGGCGGGACACCTGAAAGAGGCGTTGACGGTCATGAGCGGCGCGGTGACGGGGATCTACGGCCAGCTTCGGCCGGAGGCTGCTTCGCGCATGCTGCGTGACGACCACACAGCGCTGAACTTTCTGATGACGTGCTCGTGGATGCTGCACATCACGGCGCGGTCGCTGGGCGAGGATGCGACGGCGGACCGCAGCGAGCAGATCGTGCGCGGATTCCCTCCGCTCATCGGGCGGGTGAGCCACATGCTGGCGGCGGCGGTGGTGACCGACCTTCGCAAGGAGGGGCACGAGTTGATGACCGAGTCGACCTCGACGGGGATCGCGCTGTGGCAGGATGCATGGACGCGTGGATGATGGGCCGGGCTGCACTTGTCATTCCCGTGCGTACGCTCGCGTCGGCATGGAGCATCCTGAAGGATGTGGACATGCACGGCACAACAGGGAGTGCGACGGGCATGGCAAAGAAGGGACAGGCAGGGCCCCGCGGTCTGATCGAGGTTGGCGAGAAGGCGCCGGACTTTTCGCTCAAGGATCAGGACGGGCGTGTGCACACGCTCGGTCAATATCGCGGCAAACAGGTGGTGATCTACTTCTACCCCGAGGACGACACGCCGCTGTGCACCACGCAGGCGTGCCAGTTTCGAGACGCCTGGAAGGAGTTTTCGAAGGTGGAGGCGGTGGTGCTTGGGATCAGCCCGCAGGGAGTTGAATCGCACAGGGCCTTTGCGGGGAAGTTCAAGCTGCCATTTGCAATCCTGGCGGATGAGCCCGGGAAGGACGGAAAGCCGGCGGTATGCACGCGCTACGGCGTGTGGGCGGAAAAGAACATGTACGGCAGGATGGTCGTCGGCATGCTGCGGACGACGTACCTGATCGATCGTGAAGGAAAGGTCGCCAAGCGGTGGGATCGCGTCAAGACGCCCGGGCATGGTGAGAAGGTCCTGGAGGCGGCGCGGCTGGCGGCGGACGTCGTGAGGGACCTGGAATCGACGATGAACGCGCGGGGCGAGAAGGCAAAGCCGGGACGGCGATGAGGAGTTTCGCAGGATCGCGCGTGGCACGGAGGGTGGAAACGGCTTATGAGCACGACACCGATGAATAACGGGCTTGGCAAGAAGCTGGGGGAGCTTGCGGGCAAAGACCTTTCCGAGGCGCGCGACGGCGGCGTTCCCCCCGCGGCGGTGTGGGCGCTGATTCGCGGCGAACCGACGACGGGCGTCGCCATTGTGCACCGTGATGGCACCGTGCTCTGGGTGAATCAGAAGGCGGCGTCGATATTCCGCGGCAGCGGCGCCAAGCCCGCGGAACTCGTAGGGTCTTCGTGGCAGGACAGCAACGACCCGCGCTGGATCAAGGAGCGCGAGGACATCCTGCGGTATGTTCAGCAGACCGGCAAGGCCCTGATGCTCCGGACGATCTGGGGCGGGCGGCAGCAGATATCGTGGGTCCAGCCGATCCAGGCGGAGCCGGACGCGGAGGGTGACGACAGCGAGCCTTCGGACGGTCTGCCCGATCGATTCCTCATCATCACTCGGCGGGTGCCGGGCGACTGGGAAGCGGAGATGGATCCGAAAGACTCGGTCGAGGTCATGGAATCGGAACTGGTCGAACTGGGGCAGCTTGACGTCCTGACTGCACGCGAGCTTGAAGTCCTGGCGCTGATCGGGCAGGGGATGAGCCTCAAGGAGATCGCGTCCACCCTGCACCGCTCGTACAAGACGATCGAGAACCACCGCGGCTCGATCGGCCGCAAGCTGAATCTCGATGACCGGGTGAAGCTGGCGGAGATCGCACAGCGAGCGGGCCTGACGCTGGCCGACGCGGAACGGACGCGTGTCGACCCCCCGCCGAAGTGACTCGGGCCCCGGCATGAACGGGGTGGAACCGGCGGCGGTGAGCCTTCTCTCGCCAGGGTGGTTGCGAAGGTGGTTGCGACGGCGGTCGCCAAGGTGGTCATTCGTTTGGTAGTCTGGAGCGTCCCCTGCACATCCGCGGGGGAAGGCTTTGGAGTGCCATCGAATGAGTCCACGTGCATTGGTTGCCCTGTGCTGCACAACCCTGTGCCTTGCGGCATCGGCCACGCTTGCGGAGTTGAAGGTCGTCATGCCGCGCTGCGAGTATGACGCCAACCCGGTGGGGATCGACGTTTCCAAGCCGCGGCTGGGATGGCTGCTTGCGTCGGAAGAGCGGGGGACGATCCAGACCGCCTACCGCGTGGTGGTGGCGTCAACCCCGCAGAAGGCTTCCAACGGCGAGGGAGATATCTGGGATTCGGGGAAGATCGCCGGCGACCAGTCTGTGCACATCGAGTACGGCGGGCGTGCACTTGCAAGCCGCGAGCGCGTCTACTGGACCGTGCAGGCGTGGGACAACTTCGGCAATACCTCGACGAGCGAAGTGGCGATGTGGGAGATGGGCCTTCTCAAGCCCGAGGACCGCAAGGCGCGCTGGATCGAGTTCGACGACCGGCCCAAGAGCAAGGAACAGTCCCTGGCCAACGCCTCGTGGATCTGGTATCCCGAGCAGCGAGCCATCGACAAGTCGCAGCGGCTCTTCATGACGCGCTTTGAAGTTCCCGCCGGCGAGAAGGTGAGAGATGCGATCCTGACGTTGAGCGCCGACGACCAGTTCGCGGCCTTCATCAACAAGAAGAGCGTGGGATCGAGCAGCGGCAAGACCGACGCCTGGCGGCAAGCGCAGACCTTCGAGGTGAAGGAGAGCATCCAGAGCGGGTGGAACTCGATCGGGGTGCGCTGCACCAACGAGCAGGGCGCGGCGGGGCTGATCGCCATCCTGACGATCGAGTTTGAATCGGGGAAGCGTCAGCAGATCGTGACGGACAATTCCTGGCGCGCCGGCGCGAACGCAACGCCCGACTGGATGGACGCACAGAAGGATCCGGCGGGCTGGGTCGCGGCGCGGCACATGGCGGCGTATGGGCAGGGGCCGTGGGGAGAGCTGCGTGGGCCGGTCGAGCTCGGGGCCTCGCCGCATGTGCGGACGACGGCGAGGCTCAGCAAGCCGGTGAAGTCGGCGCGTCTCTACGCCAGCGGCCTTGGCGTGTACGAGTTCCACATCAACGGCCAGCGGGTGGGGAACGACTATTTCAACCCGGGATGGACGGATTACAACACGCGCGTCCAGTACCACACCTACGACGTGACACCGCTGTTGCACTCGGGCGAGAACGCGATCGGCGCCATCATCGGCGACGGCTGGTACGCGGGGCACGTGGGGCTGGGCGGCCCGCAGCGGTACGGGAAGGTCGCCAAGGTCTGGGGTCAGCTTGAGATCCAGTTCGCCGACGGCACGAGCCAGACGATCGTGACCGACGGCTCGTGGCGCGGCGCGCGCGGGCCGATCCTCCAGTCCGACATGCTGATGGGTGAGACCTACGACGCGCGCAAGGAGCTGACGGGGTGGACCATGCCCGGGTACAGCGACGGGGCGTGGAACGCGGTGACGGTCGCCGACGTGAAGCCGGTGATGGTCGCGGCGATCGATGCGCCGGTGCGGCAGGTGATCCAGCTCAACTCGCAGACGGTGACCGAGCCCAGGCCGGGGGTCTACGTCTTTGACCTGGGCCAGAACATGGTGGGGTGGGCTCGGCTGAAGGTGAAGGGAAACGCGGGAGACACCGTCACCCTGCGCTTCGCCGAGATGCTCAACCCCGACGGCACGATCTACACGACCAACCTGCGCGGCGCCAAGTGCACCGACGTCTACACGCTCAAGGGCGGGGAGGAGGAGCTGTACGAGCCCAGGTTCACCTTCCACGGCTTCCGCTACGTCGAGCTGACGGGGTATCCGGGCAAGCCCGACACCTCGGCGATCACGGGCGTGGTGATCCAGAGCGATACGCCCAAGTCGGGCGCGTTTGAGTGTTCCGACACGCGGATCAACCAGCTCCAGAGCAACATCGTGTGGGGCCAGCGAGGCAACTTCATCTCGGTGCCGACGGACTGCCCGCAGCGTGATGAGCGGCTTGGATGGTCGGGGGATGCACAGGTCTTCGTGCGGACGGCGACCTTCAACATGGACGTGTCGCGGTTCTTCACCAAGTGGACGCTGGACATGCAGGATGCACAGCGCAAGGACGGCGCGTTCACGGACGTGGCGCCCTCGGTCGCGGTCGGGGCGGGCACGGCGGCGTGGGGTGACGCGGGCGTGATCTGCCCGTGGACGATCTACCGGGTGTACGGCGATACACGGCTGCTGCACGAGCGGTACGCGAGTGCACAGCGGTGGATCGAGTATCTCGAACAGCACAGCAAGGACCTGATCCGCCCGGCCGAGGGTTACGGCGACTGGCTCTCGATCGCGGCCGACACGCCCAAGGACGTGCTTGCGACGGCGTTCTTTGCGTACAGCACCGACCTGGTTTCGCGCTGGGCGGCGGTGATCGGGAAGAACGACGATGCACAGAAGTACCGGGATCTCTTTGAGCGGATCAAGGCGTCGTTCAACAAGGCGTTCGTGTCTGCCGACGGTCGGATCAAGGGTGACACGCAGACGTGCTACGTGATGGCGCTCTCGTTCAATCTTCTCCCCGACGAGCTGCGCGCCAAGGCGGCTGAATATCTCGCGGCGGACATCCGGGCCAAGAACAACCACCTTTCGACGGGCTTTGTGGGGGTCGGGCACCTGATGCCGGTGCTGACGCACATGGGTTTGACGGACATGGCGTACACCCTTTTGACGCAGGAATCGTTCCCCGGGTGGCTGTACAGCGTGAAGAACGGCGCGACGACGATCTGGGAACGGTGGGATGGATGGACGCAGGAGAAGGGGTTCCAGGATCCGGGGATGAACTCCTTCAACCACTACTCGCTGGGATCGGTGGGAGAATGGATGTACTCCACGGTGCTGGGGATCGATCTTGACCCGCACACGCCGGGGTTCAAGTCGATGGTGATCCATCCCCGGCCGGGCGGGGGGATCACGTGGGCCAAGGGTCACTACGACTCGGTCTACGGCCGCATCGCCTGTGCATGGAAGACCGACGAGAACGGCATGGAAGTCTCGGTCATGATTCCTCCCAACACCACCGCTCGCGTGGTGCTGCCCAAGGGTGAGGTTTCAGAGGGCGGCAAGCCGATCGCGGAGGCGCGTGGCGTGAAGATGGAGATGACCACGGGCACGGACCAGCATCTGCGGGTGGGATCTGGGATGTATGTTTTCCGGGTGAAGTGACGAGCGCGATTGCACACGGACGTCGGCCCAGGAACCCCCTCCCAGTTTGGAGGGGGTTTTTGATTGAAGGCCCGATGCGAGGGCCACACCCCGTCGTGCGCGAGTGTCGGTTCTGATCAGCACCCCTGCTCGAAGGCCATGATGAAATCGGTGAAGTCGTCGGTGTCGACCGATCCCGAGTGGTTGATGTCCGCGGCAAGGTCGCCCGACTCAAAGTCGGTGATGAAGGCGGTGAAGTCGTCGGTGTCGACGAACGCTGAGCCGTCGTAGTCGGCGGGGTTATAGATCAGAATCACCGCATCGGGGTCGTAGCGGATCCCGAGCCGGCCGACGGGCATCTCGGGGAGGTCGAGGGTGCTGAAGTGGCCGGAGATGCTCCCGCCGGTGTGCACACGGATGAGGGGACGCTCACCGCAAGGCTCAAGACCCTCATCCCCCAGTGCAACAGCGAGCGTGCCGCCCAGCATCAAGGGGCCATGGACATGCAGGACGTCGTGTTCGTGTGCGGTTACATCCATCTCAAGCCGTGCACTCGTCGCGAGCACGACCGCCTGGCGGATTGCAAGAACGCCGATCGGAAGACCCGGGGCGAGCGTTCCCTCGATGTGCATCGTTCCCGATGCTCCCGATCCACCGATCACGCCTTCTCCGCGGACGGTTTGCTCAGGGCCGATGGACGCTGCTGTGCTGGGCGCGGTGGTCTGAATGATTGCCGCGGACGGGTGGCGAAGCACGACTTCTCCGGGTCCATCCAGGCGAGAGCCGGCCCTCAGGCGGACGCGCAGGCGTCCGTCGTCGGGCCGCAGCGATTGAATGGAGGTTGTGCTGGTCACCGTGCCTCCCGCCCGCAGTGTGAGCACGCCACGAACATCCCACACGCCCCCGACCACGACATCCGCGAGCGCCAAATCGCCCGTCACCACGATCTGGCCACCCTCATCCGTACCGATCGAGCCCCCCACCACCACCGCGCCGACACTCGCCGGGCAGCGCACCGTGCCACCCGCGGCGTGCACGACGGCACCCTCGGTATGCGTGATGGTCCCGTTCAACTCGATCGTGGAAGATGCTTCCGCGCGAATCACGCCGCGATTGTCGACGGACGTGCCGCTGGAGGATTGCTTGATGTCGAGCATTCCCCCGTCGCGAGCCCCGAGGATGCCGCGATTCTCGATGTCCTGCGTGCCAAGCCGTTTTCCGCCGATGCTCGCGATGATGCTGCCGTCGTTCCGCAGCCGCATGCCCTCTGATGAGTGCTCGCCGAGGATCTCCCCGAAGCCGGCGACCCGGTGGGACGAGCCGAGGATGGAGACGCCTTCACCGTGCGTCTTCAACACCGCCCCCGTGCTCGCGAGGATGATCGATCCTTCTCCCTCGACGCGGGCGCTGTTCAGTGTTCCAACCGCCAGGAGGCGCACGGAGCCATCGTTGCGGAGCGTGCCGAACACGCTCCCCGACCAATCGAAGGTTGAAGTGGTGTCGATGTCCTCCAGGTCAGCGCTGATGGCGGGTTGAGATGACGCCACAAGGGTGCCGTGTGCAATGTGCCCCAAGAGCTGTGCGTAGGGCCCCTCCACCACGTACAGGCCGTGCGCGGCGGGGTCGCTCGCCATCTCCGCCCAGAGCAAGCCGCCGTTCTTCACTCGGATCTCGCCCGCGTTGACGCCCGCGACTTCCAGCGTCGTGCCCGGCACATCCGCCATGATCAGGCCGCGGTTGTAGACATGTGCGACCACTCCCGCGCCGGCGATGGTGTGCCCTTCGCGATTATTGATCGGAGCCAGCATCCCGCCGACGCTCTTCAACTGCGACTTGGTCCCCATGAGCCGGAGGGTCCCCGCACCGGAGATGTCGAGAGGATCCGCCGCAAATATGGCCGCGCCCGTCACGTCCAGCAGTGGGCCCGAACCAACCTCGATCAGCCCCTGGTTGACGATCCCACCCTCATGGATGTGCAGCGCATTCTGCACATTCCCCGAACCTTCGAGCCTCAGCAGCACGGCGGGATTCGTGAGTTCAAGGCCCCGAAGCTCACCGTACGACGGAGTCCGTATCACGGTGTAGGGAACGTTCAACCCAAGCAGCGCGGTGCCGAACGCGTCATTGGGTACCGCGGCGGGCGCCCAGTTCGAGACGTCAAGCCACGCGCCCCCGGCCGGGTTGGACCAGTGATACACCGTGTCCGCCAGCGCCGGTGATGCCGCCGACATCCATGCAAGAGCGGACAGGGCGGAGGGAGATACCAAGAACGACCGTGCGTGCCTTTTCATTTGTTTCGCGCTCCATCATGAATGAATGAATGAATGAGTGAGTGAATCTGTGCACCCCGTGAACCGTCAGGCGACCAATGCACTGCTGTCGGCCGTTGGGGAGGATCTGCAAGAACGTGGCATGCCGTTGCCCGGCACTGCTCAGCACACCGCCGATAGAAGGTGCAAGAAGCGCACGCTCGGCGGCGGGACGGCGGCGAATCCGGACGTGCGTGCAGTTTGGAGAGCCGTTGCAATATCGGATGACGGTAAAGACCAGCAATGGGCCATCCGGACTCTCGCCCGACAATACTGCGTGCCCCACCGCAGCGCGACGGCTCGGCATATTGGAAAATGGAATCGCCGGTTGGGGGGGTGGATTCGAAGCGACATGACGCCCTCGCACACGCGCGGAAGAGAAGGGTCCGCGGTTCACCTGCACACGCGATCGGACAGGGACGTGCGGCGATCCGCACTCTACGAGGGCCAGCGTGCATCTATACAGGCGTAACCGACCGCCGGTTCGGAATCCTGCGGAACATTCCACACTTTGGCGTAGGAGGTGTTTACTGCGGCGTGGCGAGCGAATCGACCGGGCTGGCGACGTCGCCCTGTTCCGGGGGGGCGAGTTCGATCCGCAGGCGTTCCACGTGCGTCGGCTCACCCTCGATCACCGTCACCTGGAGGCCGTCGAGCTTCACGACCTCGCCGGGCTGGGGGATCCTTCCGAGCGTCACCGTGACATAGCCGCCGACGGTGTCGTAGTCGGGACTCTCGGGGAGCTCGACGGCCAGGTCCTTGAGCTGGGCGTTGACCTCGCGGATATAGAGCCGGGCGTCGACCTCGGCGGACCGCGTGGTGTGGTCGACGGAGATGTCGGCGTCATCGCCCGCGATGGCGGGCTCGAATTCATCCCGGATGTCGCCGATGATCTGCTCGACGATGTCCTCGATCGTCACGAGCCCGGCGGTGCCGCCGTACTCGTCGGCGACGATCGCAAGGTGAACCTTGCGCTGACGCATGTCGGTCAGCGCCTCGCGCACGGTCTTGGTTTCGGGGATGAAGAGCGCGGGGCGGACAAGCTTGCGGAAGTCGAACGCGCCGCCCGCGCGGGTCTTGTCTCCCGCGAGCCACTTGAGCAGGTCCTTGACGTAGAAGATGCCGACGATGTGGTCGGGGTTGCCCTCGTAGACGGGGATGCGGCTGTGCCGGGTCCGGCGGATCTGCGCGGTCACCTCGCCGAGGTTGTCGGTGAGGGCCATCGCCTCCATCTCGGTGCGCGGCGTCATGATCTGCTGGACGGTCTTGTCGCGGAAGCGGAGCACGCTCTCGATCGTGTCGTGCTCGAACTCGTCGAACGCGCCCTCATCCTGTGCATCCTGGACGACCGAGAGGACCTGATCCTGCGCTGCCTGCTGCGGGTCGTCGGGGACGCCAGCCATCTTGCCGATGAGATCGTCCAGCACCGTGACCAGGCCCCGGAAGGGAGCGGTCAACAGGTAGCAGCAGCGCACCAGCCTCGACCAGGAGAGGATCGTCTCCTCGCCGGCGTGCTTGGCGATGCTGGAGGGGATGATCAGGCCGAAGAGCCAGACGATCAGAGAAGCGCCGAAGATGCCCAGCGTGACCTCGAGCCACTGCGGTGCTTCCATCCCGCGCAAGCGCGTGACGAAGAAGACCGCCGCGACGACCGCGAGCATGTGGCTGACCACGCGCGGGAGCGATGTCGCGACCGAGTGGCCCTGAGGGTCTTCCAGGATGGCTTCCACCCGGGCCCGGGCCGGGCCGGGGAGGTTCTGAGCCAGCTCTTCGAGCCGGTTGCGGGACAACTCGTGCAGCGCGTAGAAGAGCGAAGAGAAGATCGCGCCGATCGCGACCGAGAGGAGCCCGACGATGAGCCAGAGGCCGGCGGTCATGATGCACATCCCCCGTCGGCTCGCGGGCCGGGGCGGTCGTACGTCGCGCCGACACCGATGGCGGTGAGGATCTCATCCTCGCGGGCGTGCATCCTGAGGCGATCGGATTCCTCGATGTCGTCAAAGCCGCTGGCGTGGAGGATCCCGTGAACGACGTACAGGAGCAGCTCCCGGGCGCGGTCGTGGCCGTGCTCGGCAGCGCGGCGCTCGGCCTCATCGATGCAGCACATGACGTCGACGTCAAGACCATCCTCATCTGACATGTCGAAGGTCAGGACGTCGGTCGTGGAAGGGTCGTCAAGGAACTCAAGATGAGCTTCCGACATCTCCTGGTCGTTGATGATCTTGACGCTCAGCCTGCCCACCAGGGAGAGGTGCTTGAGCACTTCCAACCCCCGTCCCGCCAGCCACTGGATCTCGGATTCAGCGAGCCGGCCCGTGATGTCGACAAGGTCGATGTGCACACGGCCCCGGGACGGGGTCGCGGCGGACGCCTGGGCGTCATCCGCGGGCTGGGGGCTGGTCGTTCGAGATGTCGCAGAATCGTCCACAGTACCCATACATGTGCATCCTGCCCCGGCTCGCGGGCTCCACGGACGCATGACACATTGTAGTGGGCCATGAGCAGACCGTGAAAGCACAATCGCGGCTTTGTTTGCACGCAGTTTGGTGTTTGATTCCTAAATTTTAGGATTTCAACGCCCGGGAAGTGCACACGTTGCCGTGCGGGCTCACTTGCTCATCTGGGCGGCGTGCACAGGTACGGATCCTGTCAGGACTCGCCAGATATCTTCGACCACCCAGCTCATCTTGCGGTTGGCGAGCTCGGTGGCGGCGGCGATGTGCGGTGAGAGGAAGGCATTGGGAAGCCCGACGAGGGGGTACGAGGGAAGGAAGGGCTCGTCGGGGTGCACATCGAGGAGTGCACGTGCCTGGGGGTGGGCCTGGAGGAAACCAGCGAGTGCCTTCGCGTCAACGACCTTGCCGCGGCTGGTGTTGAGGATGAGGACATCCTGCTTGACCTTGGCGAGGAGGTCGGCGTTGAGCAGCCGATCGTTGGAGGGCCTGGCATCGACGTGCAGGGTGAGGATGTCGGCGGTGGTGAGCAGCGTTCCAAGGTCGACCGGCTGGGCGCCGAATCGCCGTGATTCGGGGATGGCCACCAGGTCGTGGTAGATCACCTTGGCGCCAAAGCCGGCGGCGGCGCGGGCGACGCTCGAACCGACCCGGCCGAGTCCCAGGACGCCGATGGTCATCTCGCAGAGCTGGCGCGATGCACGCAGCTCCTTGCGGAGCTCGCACCAGCGCTTGGAATCGATCGTTTCGGTGAGGAAGAGTCGGGGGCGGATGGCGTCGAAGATGAGCGAGAAGACGTACTCGGCGACGGCGGACGTATTGGCGTCGGGGGTGTGGACGACCTCGATCCCGCGTCGTGTGCAGGCGGCGACATCGATGTTCTCAAGACCCACGCCCGCACGCCCCACCACTTTCAGGTTGGGAAGGTGGTCGAGGAGTGCATCATCGACTTTCGTGTAGGTTCGGACAACAAGGCCGCGTGCGTGCTGGAGCTGTCCATTGAGCGTCGGAAGCCGCTCGATGCCGAATTTCACAAGTTCGCAACGTTCACTCAGCCAGTGTGCGGCCTGGGGGTCGAGCTCTTCGGTCTGGACAACGGTCGGACGCTCGCTCACGCCTGATCTCCAGGGGATCCATCCGAATCATTCGCGTCGCCGGAGAGCGCGGGCTCGATCACGGCCGACATGGGACCTGCACATCGGGCCATCAGCGGATCCTTGCCGAACCCATGAACCTGTTCCTGACGCAGTTCGGCGAGTTCCTTGTGGAAGGTGCCGCAGATCGCCCGGCCTTCCTTGTCAACCTGCTGTGCGATCAGGAATGCACGCTCGATCGAGTGGCCAAAGAGCATCTGCATCATGCGGATGACATAGTCGTAGGTATGGTCATCATCATCGAGCAGGATGACGTGGTAGGGCGGCTGGGGACGCGGCTTGGGTCGCTGCCCCGCGCGTGCGGGCGTGGCGACCGCGGCGGCCGAAGATTGCTCGGATGCAATTGCCATCGGTTTCATCCTATGAGCGACCCTGCCGATGTCTACAAAGATCGGTCGGGCGAGAGACCGACTTGGGGAACCCACGGATGTTTGTGCCCGCTCACCGGGCGGGAACGGGGGCATTCGCCCCGCCGGACGAAGCGGGAGGGCTTCATCACGGAGGCACTAGGATCCGTTCATGGAGATCCTGGTACTCCTGGCCGCCATGTCGGTCGGCGTTGTCGTCGCCGTGGCGGGGCGGATGCACATGATGTGGCGGAGGGAACGCACGCTGGGTCGAGGGGGATGTCCGCGGTGCGGAGGTTCATTCCCGCCGTCTTCGCGTGCGCGTGATGCGGAGCGTCAGGTCTGCGGGCGTTGTGGGTGGTCGATGGATGTGCACAGGTCTGAACAACGCGACCGGCTGGGCGTATTGGGCAGGCTCGACGACCGCCTGGCGCTGATGGCCGCGGTGCTCCTGATGCTTGCGTTACTGGCGATTCTGGCGCTGACCTCGCTCTCGCGGGGACGACCGGGGCTTTGATCCTGAAGAACTGATGGCGATGGACACCATGCAACCACCCACCGGATTGATGGCGCTGATCTTTTCGACCAGGACGCAGGTCCGTGCGTCGGTGATCTCGGGCGTGCTCCTGCTTTCGTGGGCGATCCTGCACTTTGGATTTGCCTGGGAGCACGCCGACATCCTGGCGTGGATCAGCCTGTGCATCGGCCTGGTGTACGGGGCCCAGGCGGCGTGGGAATCGCTGCGGGAATGGGTGGTCGACATCGATGTGCTCATGGTGGTCGGGGCGGTCGCGGCGGCCGCGATCGGCGCCGTCGAGGAGGGGGCGACGCTGCTCTTCCTGTTCGTGCTCGCGGGGGCGCTCGAGGACCTCGCGATGGCGAGGACCAAGCGGGAGATCGAAGCACTCTCGAAGCTGATGCCCGAGGAAGCGCACGTTCAGCGTGAGGGGGCCTGGACCACGTGCACACCGGCAGAACTCGTGCCCGGGGACCTGATCCGCATCCGTCCGGGCGACAGGGTTCCCGCCGACAGCAAGGTTGCGAGCGGGAGCACGGCGTTTGATCAGTCGGCGATTACAGGCGAATCGCTGCCGCGCGAGGTCGGTGTGGGTGATGAGCTCTTCGCGGGCACGATCAACGTGGATGATCCCATCGAGGCCGTCGTCACGCGCCCGGCGGGTGATTCGAGCCTTCAGAAGATCCTGAACCTCGTCACACAGGCGCGCGAGCAGCGCGAGCCCGTCCAGCAGTTTGTCGACAGGCTGAGCCAGCCGTACGCGATCGGGGTGATGGCCGCGAGTGCAGCGCTGCTCCTGGTGTGGTGGCGGGTGCTGGGCAAGCCGTGGGATGATGCACTTTACACCGCCATCACCCTGCTGATCGTGGCTTCGCCCTGTGCACTGGTCATCGCCACCCCCACCGCCACGCTGGCGGCGATCGCGCGAGCGGCGCGGTCGGGCGTGCTGTTCAAGGGCGGGCAATCGATCGAACGCCTGGCCCGCGTCGGGGCCGTGTGCTTTGACAAGACCGGCACGCTGACGGTGGGCCGGCCGCGGCTCACGCAGGTGCATCCCGTGGCGTGGTCGGATGGGAAGCAACTGCTGGCGATGGCGGCGGGGCTTGAGAAGTTCTCCTCGCACCCCATCGCCACCGCGATCATGGATGGCGCCCGGCAGCGCTCGGTCGATGCCGCCGAGATGGAGAGCGTCGATCACACCACGGGGCGCGGGATGTCGGGTGTGTACAACGGATTTGCGGTCCGGCTGGGAAGCTACAAGCACACCGAGGCGCTGATCCCGGTGTGCCTGCGGAGCCGTGTTCAGGAGGTCCTGGGGCGGATCCAGCAGCGCGGGGATCTGGGGGTGGTGGTTGCACAATCAGAGGATGTGGAAGCAGGGAAGGGCCAGGCGGCGGTGCTGATCATGTCGGACATCGTCCGTCCGGGCGCGGCGGACATGGTGCGCGATCTGCACACGCTGGGGATCAGGCCGCTGCGCATGCTGACGGGTGATAACCGGCTGACGGCCGAGCGGGTGGCGACGATGCTGGGGCTCGACCAGTTCGACGCCGAGCTCTTGCCGGCCGACAAGGTCGCGGCGGTCGAATCGACCAAGAAGAACCTGGCCGAGAAGTTCGGGGAGGCGCAGCGGCCGGGCGTGGCGGTGATCGGTGACGGCGTGAACGATGCACCCGCGCTCTCGGCGGCGGACGTGGCGATCGGGATCGGGTCGATCGGGTCGGATGCTGCGCTCGAATCGGCGGACGTCGTGCTGCTGAGCGATGATCTTGCGACCGTGCCGTGGGCGATCGGGCTGGCGCGTCGAGCGCGGGCGAAAGTGCGGGCCAATCTTACCTTTGCGCTATCTGTGATCGTGGTGATGGCGATAACCACGGTGGTGACGTCGCTGACGGGGCACCATGTGCCGTTGTCGCTGGGCGTGCTTGCACACGAGGGCGGAACGATTCTCGTGGTGCTTAACAGTCTGCTGCTTTTGAGGACGGGTGCTCGCGTGGGAAAGTCTCCGGAAACTGCGGATTCTCCGAGCGTTCCTCCGGCACAGAGCGCGGGCGTGCCCGCGGTCGAGGCGAGCCCGGTGGAGAACGTCCCCGGATAAGACCCGGGGAAGCATCGAGCCGGCTCAATTCACCAGGATGGTTTTGAAATGGGATGCCTCCGCGCGGTAATGCCGTGCGTATGGGTGTGCATCTCCTCGCCTTCGGGGTGGAGAACGGAACGTGATTGATCTGCTCGCGGGGTCGCAAGATGAAAGTTCTTTCATCTTGCACAGGGAAGGGCTTCCAAACTTGTCGCAGGGTCCTTGGCGCGATCGGTCTGGGCACGAGCATCTTCCGGTGTTTTCGGTATAGTTTCGACCGACGCTTGCGGGGTTGAGTTCGAGCGGCCGGCATGAGGGCGCCGGTTCGGTTTGAAACGAGGCGAGGGTGTCGCGTACCGCCACGATGGCGAACCGCGGCATCCGGGCGGATGCGAAAGGAGCGTTCGGATGTTCTCATTGACCGCGGAGTACGCGCTGCGCGCCATGGCATGCCTGGCGCTCATGCCGGATCAACTGGTTCCGACGCCCAACCTGGCGTCGCAGACCAAAGTTCCCCCGAATTACCTCGCGAAGGTGCTGCAGCTCCTCGCGGCCTCGCAGTTGATCGTTGGTCGCCGCGGGGTGGGCGGCGGGTATCGGATCGCAAAGCCCGCCGGCGAGATCACGCTGCTTGAAGTGATCCGCGCGGTGACGCAGGTGGAACGGATACGTTCGTGCCCGCTGGGTATTACTTCGCACGGCACCAATCTCTGCCCCCTGCACCGCAAGGTGGATGAGGCGGCGGCCGCGGTGATCGATCTTTATAGCAAGACGACGCTCGCGGACCTGCTGAACGATCCCGATCGGCCCAAGCCCCTGTGCGAAGTGCCCACCGGCGTCGTGACGACCTCGCTGACGATCGGCGGGGAGAATCCCATCAGAACGGGGATGAAGGCCGAGCGGCTGGGAAGCCGGAACTGACGGGCCTGCCCGCGGGGTGGAAAGAGTCTTCGCCCGGGTTCGACGTGTGCACGGCGGCGGAGAACACGCCACTCTTACCAGCCGGATTCTCGGGTGTCCGACGCTGGCGCTTTTGAGCGCCAACGATCGGCCATGACTTCGGACGCTTCCCCTTCGGGCGCCGGTTCGGGCGCTGAGCAGGCCATCGACATCCACAAGCTTGAATCGCAGCGCCGCGCCAACCGCGACTCGGTGGCCGCGTTGGGCCTTGCGCCGTACGGCGTCGCCACCGAGGGTCGCGAGGAAATCGCGGCCGCCAAGGGCCGGTTTGACCAGGGTGCACACGATGAGCAGATGGCCCGGGGCAAGGAGCCCGGGTTCATCGACCGCCGCCCGCGGGTGACGGTCGCGGGGCGGGTGATGCTCTGCCGCGACAACGGCAAGCTGATCTGGATGAACCTTCGGGACACCACCGGCGACATCCAGATCGCGGTGAGCCAGAAGGAGTGCGAGGAAGCCGGCTTCAAGCTCGCCAAGTACACCGACCTTGGCGACCTGGTCATCGCCTCGGGCCGCGTGATGAAGACCAAGTCGGGTGAGATCACGGTCTGGTGCGACTCGCTCAAGCCCGGGAGCAAGTGCCTGGTCCCGCCGCCGGAGAAGCACGCGGGCCTCCATGATGTGGAGATCCGCTACCGCCAGCGGTACATGGACCTGTGGGCCAACCCCGAGACGGTGAGCGTCTTTGAGCTGCGTTCGAAGCTCGTCTCGCAGGTCCGGCGATTCCTTGAGGACCGCGGGTACCTGGAAGTCGAGACGCCGATGCTCCAGACGCTGGCGGGTGGAGCCGCGGCCCGGCCTTTCATCACCAAGATGAACGCGCTGGGGATCAACCTGTTCATGCGGATCGCCCCCGAGCTGTATCTCAAGCGACTCCTGGTCGGCGGGTTCCCCAAGGTCTTTGAGGTGAACCGCAACTTCCGCAACGAGGGGCTCGACAAGCAGCACAACCCCGAGTTCACCATGCTCGAGGCGTACTGCGCCTACGGCGACGTCGAGACGGTGATGGAGCTGACCGAGAGCCTGATCCGATCGATGGCGCGGTTCGTGAACAAGACGCTCTCGGCGGGGGCGGATGAATCGGCGGTGCTGCCCTTCGGCGACCTGATGATCGATTACGAGAAGCCGTTCGAGCGGATCTCGTATGCACAGCTCTTTGAGAAGGCCTACGGCTTTGCGATGACCGACATCGCCCGCGCACGCGCGGAGCTCAAGAAGCGGCACCCCGGGATGGTGCGTGAGAACCCGGGCGCGATCGACCAGATGGACGACGTCCTGGTCATCAACGAACTCTTTGAGGACAAGCAGCACGGCGGGGAGGCGCAGCTCGACCACGCGCGACCGACGTTCATCACGGATTACCCGGCGGCGATCAGCCCGCTGACTCGACCCAAGCGTGACAACCCCCTGCTCGCCGACCGCGCGGACCTCTTCATCGCGGGGATGGAGATCGCGCCGCACTACACGGAGCTGAACGACCCCGACATCCAGGAATCCAAGTTCCGCGAGCAGCTCAAGGGCGCGGACGCGGAGAAGAGCGCGGAGGAGAGCACGTTCCGGACGTTTGATGCGGACTTCATCCGTGCACTCAAGGTGGGCATGCCCCCCGCGGGAGGGATGGGGCTTGGCATCGACCGGCTGGTGATGCTGCTCACGAACCAGCGAACGATCCGAGACGTGGTGCTCTTCCCGTTGATGCGGCCGGAGGAGTAGGGGCAAAGGGCAAAGGACACAATGGCAAAGGGGGCAAATGCGGCAAACTTCAGGGGGTGAGCAGTTCACCCTCTGCTTGGGGCCTTTGCGATTTGGCCGTTTGTGAATTGGGCCTCTGCGACAGGGCCATTCGCCACTGGGTGCCCTTGCCCTGTACCTTTACTTTGCCGCCGTGGCCTCATCCCACAACCCGCCCAGCGCGATCGGGCGGATCCAATCGCCCGCGGCGTAGTCCTTGTACTCGTCGGGTGTGAGCTTGGTAAAGTCCTCGCGCGAGGTGCCCGCGGCGACGGCCTTGGCGGCCACCTCACGCATGTGCTTGAAGAAGGCGATCTGCTTCCTGGCGATCTCGACCGTGCCCGCCGCGCCGTGGCCGGGCACCACCACGGTCTTGTCGCCGGCGAGTTCAAGGATCTTCTCGCAGCTTCGGATCCACCCCGCCGAATCAGCGCCCGAAGCGGCGGGGTCGAAATAGGGCCACACGCCGTTGAAGAGCAGGTCGCCCGAGTGCAGGATGTTGTGCTCGGGGATGAACACGATCAGGTCGTTGTCGGTGTGCCCCGCACCCATGTGGTAGAGCTCAAACGAGAGGCCGCCGAGCGTCAGGTTGCCGCTGGCGGGGATCAGCTTGTTGGGGGCGTAGCTCGCGCCGTTGAGTTCGGTCTTGAGCAGCGCTTCGACGTCCGCGATAACCTGCTTCGCGGCGGACTTGGGGGATTGCTTGAGCTGGGCGATCGCCCCCTGCGCAGCCTTGTTGGAACGCTCGACCTGCGACGCGATCCGCTTTTCGGCGTTCGCGTGTGCAATAACCGTCAGGTCGTTGGTGAACGCCGGGTTTCCGCCCGTGTGGTCGGCGTGGTGGTGCGTGTTGATCAGCGTCTTGACGGGCGTTCCCAGCGCCTCGGCCTCGCGGCGGAGTGCAGCGCCGAAACCCCCGTTCTTCGAGTCGATGACGATCGTCTCGCCCTTGCCGATCACCGCCAGGGCGTTGCCGCCCTCACCCATCGCCAGGTGGCAGTTGTCGGCAACCTTGGACCAGTCAAAGTACGTCTCGGCCATGCTCCCCGAACTTTCCGCGCGTCCCATGCGCGGCACGAACGCAAGCCCCGCGGCAAAGGCGGCGGAAGATGCAAGGAACGCACGGCGAGCAAGAATCGGGCTCGAAAGGGTCGCGGACTGTTCCATGGTCGTGATCTCCAAGGCTGGTCGGTGAGCACGCCGGGGCGCTGCTTCGGGGGGCTCAAACTTCCATGTCTTTCACCGAGTCTACCGCTCGCGTGGGTCCGAAAACTCGTCACATCCGCGAGCAGGGTTGCAGACTGTACCCGCCGCCGGGCAAGACGCCTTCATGCTGATGTGCAAAGACGAGGGCGAGGGGCGATGCGGTCGAGATTCGGTGCCTGGGAGGGCTGGTGCACACCGGGGCGCTCGATGGCATGGGCTTGGAGGCCTAGTATTGGCCCCGTTTTTCCCGTGAACACTGCGGATTCTTCGCGGATGGTCCTGTGCCGGTGGTTGGCCCGGGCGGTTGTGCAAGAGTCCTCCATCGAGGTAGGTCATGAAAGCGACGCAACTGCGAATCGGCCTGGGCGTGAAGATTGATGGCAAGCTTGGCGTTCTCACGAACGTCGAGCACCGGACGCCCGGCAACCTCCGTGCGTTCATCCAGATCACCTACCGCGAGATCCTCTCGGGCAAGACGCTCGAGCGTCGCCTGGGCTCGGGGGATGAAATCGACGTCGTCGACCTTGACCGCCGCCAGATGGAATACCTCTTCAGCGACTCCAGCGGCGCGACGTTCATGGACAACGAGAATTACGACCAGCTCACCATGCCCGAGAAGGTCCTGGGCGAATCGCTCCTGTACCTCCGTCCCAACTCCCAGACCATCGTCCTCATGAACGATGGCAATCCCATCGCGATCGAGCTCCCCCCGGCGGTCGAACTCACCGTCAAGGATTGTCCTCCCGAAGTGAAGGGCGCCACCGTCACCAACCAGACCAAGGATGCGACGATGGAGACGGGCCTCAAGGTCCGCGTGCCGGCGTTCATCAAGCAGGGTGAGACGCTCAAGATCTCGACCGCGGATGGCTCGTACCTGTCACGTGCGTGATCGCAGCAGGCAGACAGCAGACAGCAGACAGCAGATTCTGGAGGGCTGGGACGTGAGTTCCGGCCCTTTTTCATTGTGCGTGGGACGTTCCCTGGTGTGCGTCGCGGGTGCACACCGCCGGTCGCCCCTCACCGGTCGCGGGTTCTAAAGTCCTCCCATGCAGTTCATGCGTGCGATTCTCGGGACTTTCGCAGCCGTGCTGGCCGCGGCCCTGCTCCTGGTGTGCAGCGCCTGCGAGAAGCGGCCGGATGCACCGGCGGAGAGCACACCGGCCCCATCGGGGGTCAAGACGCCCGCGCAGGCGGGCCAGCCGCGGGTTGTTGTCCTTTCGCCCGCCCTTGCCATCACGCTCAAAGACCTGGGCCTTGAATCGATGATCGTCGGTCGGCACGCGTACGACATGGTGCTCGACAAGTCGATTCCCGTGTGCGGCGATCAGGCGGGGATCGACTATGAGGCGCTTCTGAGTGCACAGCCAACGCACGTGATTCTGCAGTGGGGATCACGCCCGCTGCCAGAGCGTCTCAGCCAGCTCGCCACCGAACACGGCTGGATCATCGTAAACCAGGAGTTGCTGACGCTGGCCGATATCAGGACCAGTGCGGTGGAGCTCTTTGACATCCTCGCGGGGCCCGAGAATCAACGCACGGAGGATGCACCCCCGGGCCGCAGGCCCCGGCCTCCCGCCTCACCCGAGTTTCGAGATTCGCCCGCGCCGCGACTCCTTGAGCGGATGGACAGTGCGTTCCTCAAGCGCAGCGCCGGCTTCGCCACGGCCGGACGCGTGCTGCTCATGCTCTCAACAACGCCCCCCTCGGTCGTGGGCCCAGGTTCATTTCATCAGCAGGTTCTCGAAGCCATCGGAGGCTTGCCAGCGCTGACGACCGGTGGGCCGTACCAGGAACTCGATACCGAGGATGTCGCGAACCTCAAGCCCGACGTGATCATCCTGCTCCGGCCGCGCGGGGTGGGCAGCGAGCCGATGACCTATCCGCCGGAGGAGATCACACGGCTCCTGGGTCCATTGGCGGGCAAGCCGATCCCCGCCGTCCAGCAGAATCGCGTCGCCATCGTCGATGATCCTCTCTGCCTCATGCCTGGCACATCGCTCATCGACTTTGCCGATCGGCTCTCCGAGGTGTTGAACAGGTGGAACAGTCCCTGATAAGAACTGGCGACGCTTGTTTTGTTTGAGTTTTACAAGGTAAGAAGTGCCATTTTTGACATCTGCATTAATTGCCAAAATTGGCATTTAAGCTGGTTTCAATGCGTATATCTGCCAATAATGGCACCTATGACTCCGCCTTCTTTGAATTCCGATGACTCCATTTTGCGTGGGATGGGTGATCGTCTGGCGGTGCACCGTGTGAACCTGCACATGACGCAGGATGAGCTTGCCCGCCGTGCAGGGGTTTCGAAGCGGACGGTGATCAGGCTGGAGCAGGGAGAATCGGTGCAGCTCACCAACCTTGTGCGTGTGCTGCGCGCCTTGGGATTGGTCGACCGTCTCGAAGGTGTGGTTCCAGAGCCGTTGGCAAGTCCGATGGAAGCTTTAAAAGCCCGCGTGCACACCGAGCGGCGGCGTGCATCTTCTCCCCCATCTCCCGCCCCTGCCACTCCTCCCCCGACATCCCAGCCCGGAGGCCGAAGCACACGATCTGAACGCTGGGTCTGGGGTGATGCGAAGCGGGGCGGGCCCGATGCCGCGGCGGGTGACAGCCCGAAAGGCGGGACATGAGCACGATCGCCGAGGTCATCCTGTGGGGCAGCACGATCGGCGCGGTGAGCGTGGATGGGCCCGGGCAGGTCGCCACGTTCGAGTACGAGCGGCGATTCATGCAGAGCGGGATCGAGCTTGCGCCGCTGATGATGCCGCTGGCAGGGCGGATCTTTGCCTTCCCGTCCCTCTCGCGAGAGACGTTTCACGGGCTTCCGGGCATGCTGGCGGATGCACTTCCCGACAAGTTCGGAAGTGCGGTGATCGCGGCATGGCTGGCGACGCAGGGACGGTTGCCCGAAGAGCTCGACGCCGTGGAGCGGCTCTGTTACACGGGAACGCGTGGGATGGGCGCGCTGGAATTTCGGCCAGCGCGCGGCCCGGTCGAACGCGTCTC
>DATGXW010000133.1:0-4656 GCA_035298585.1 Phycisphaerales bacterium | reverse complement strand
GGCACCACACCGCCGACGCACACCCTGCGCGTGCCGCAAACCCAATCGCTGCAAGGCCCCTCGCTGTGGATTGCCGTCGGGATCCTGCTGGGCGCCTCGACCATCGGTGTCCTGGCCGCACAGAGTCGTCAGGCTCCCCTCGCGCTCGAACCTCAGGCCGAGGCGCTCACCGCCGAGGGACCGGCATCTCGCTCGGCGGCGGGCGATGCACACGGCGGAGCGATCGGTGAGGTCACACCAAACGCGATCTCGATCGGCCGGAGGATCGACCTGAACACCGCGAGCCTCGCGGAGCTTGAGATGTTGCCGGGGATCGGAGAGACGATGGCCCAGCGCATCATCGACGACCGAACCCGCCGGGGGCGATTCCAGAGGATCGAAGACCTTGACCGCATCCGCGGGATGGGTGAGCGGATGATCGAGCGGCTCCGGCCCCTGGTCAAAGTGGGGCCTGATTCCCGGTGATGTTGGTGAGCAGGCCGATGGCGGGTTGTGCAGGGGCGCCGCCGCCGGGCACGCAAAGGGTGCTTGCACGCGAATGCACATGAGTTCCGGGGGCCGATTCGCGCCGGGCAAGGGCCCACTATCATCTCGGCGTGGAAGTCGGTTCCCGCCCGGTGGACGGTGCACACGGTGTGCACGGTGTCCCGGGCGGATCTACGCGCCTGCGCGGAATGTTGCCCGCATGTGCACGGGGCCCGGTGTGCAGCAACTGCTCGACACGATCTCCCAAGACCCGGCCGTCAAGGCGCTCCTCGACGCGATGCGGGGGAGGCGTCGCAGCGTGGCCACGGGCGCGGCGGGCTCCTCCACCTCGCTGATCGCCGGGGCCGCGGCCAGGTCGCTGCACAGGCCGGTGGTGGTCGTGGTTGCACACATCGATGAGGCCGACGAGATCGTCGATGAACTGATCGGCCAGGGCGTGGATGCACTTCGTCTGCCGGCGCTCGAAGTGCTGCCCGGTGAAACGGGGGTAGCGCTCGACCTTTTCGCCGAGCGGATCTCGGTCGTTCGGAAAGTGCTGCTTGACCCCTCGGGCACGGGCCCGATCGTCTATGCGTGCCCCATCCAGGGGTTGATGCAGACCGTGCCCGCGCCTTCAAAGCTTGAGTCGCTGGTGCGGACGCTGCGCATCAACCAGAAGCAGGATCCGGTCGAACTTGCGCGGTGGCTGGGGGCGTCGGGGTACACGCGCCGCGATGCGGTGGAGGAACCCGGCGACTTTGCCGTCCGCGGCGGGATCATCGACATCTTTCCTCCCGGCGGCACGAGCCCCGACCCGATCCGCATCGATTTTTTCGGCGACGTGATCGATCGGATGAACATCGTCGACCTTGAAACGATGGGTTCAGACCGCGTGATCGAGGAGATCCAGCTTGTCTGCGCGGACCTGAAGGCGATCCAGAGCGATGACCACACGGTCAACTTTCTCGAACTGCTTCCCAAGAACACGGCGGCGATTCTCGCCGAGACGCTGGAAGTGGTCGAGCAGGGGCGCGGGTACTTTGAGCGCGTGGTCGACAGCCGGGGCCTCTGGGGCCCGCCGGCGGTGCTCAAGAAGCTCGAATCGATGCACGCGCTGGCGGAGATCAACCAGTTTTCCGCCGGTGCCGCGAGCGCCGACGAGAGGGTCCAGCTCCCCGCGGGGCTCATGCCGACCTTCAGCAAGGAAACGCCCGAGGCGATCAACGAACTGCTGGCGCTGGGTGAACAAGACCGCAGGATCATCGTCTGCTGCCAGACGCAGGCCGAGGAGCAGCGGCTGAAGGAGCTGCTGGCCCAGCACGGCGGAGGTCAAGACGCCAAGGTTGAATCCGGCGTGTGCTACATCCACCGCGGCTTCATCTGGGATTCGACGGGCGGGGGCGCCGGGGGCTTTGCACTGGTCCCCTACCACGAACTGGTCAACCGGTTCACCACGCGCAGGCGCTCGGGGAAGCTCAAGTCCGCGCGGGCGATGGACACGTTCCTGGACTTCCAGCCCGGGGATTACGTCGTCCATGCCGAGCACGGCATCGCCCGCTTCAGCGGGCTGGTGATGCTGACCCCCCAGAGCGTCTCGACCGAATTCCAGGGCGCTGCGTACGTACGCCCCCGCGAGCCGGAAGAGTACCTGACGCTCGAATTTGCCGGCAGGACCAAGCTGCACGTGCCGGTGAGCCGGATCGACCTGGTCCAGAAGTACGTGGGCGGTTTCAGCGGCAACCCGCCCCTCTCGACGCTGGGGGGGCAGAAGTGGAAGCACCAGAAGGAGCGTGCGCTCGAGAGCGTGAAGGACCTGGCGGGCGAATTGCTGCGCGTCCGGGCCGCGCGAGAGCACATGCCGGGAATCCAGTACCCGCAGGACACCAACTGGCAGACGCAGTTCGAGGATGAGTTTCCGTACGAGGAGACGGAGGACCAGCTCACGTGCCTTGCGGCGATCAAGCGTGACATGTCGATGCACAAGCCCATGGACCGCCTGGTGTGCGGCGACGTGGGCTTCGGCAAGACGGAGCTTGCCATCCGCGCGGCGTTCAAGGCGTGCGAGTTCGGCAAGCAGGTGGCGGTGCTGGTGCCGACGACGGTGCTCGCCGAGCAGCACGAAAGGACCTTCCGATCAAGGTTCGCGGGCTACCCGTTCCGGGTTGATTCTCTGAGCCGGTTCAAGACCGACAAGGAGCAGCGTGCGACGCTGGAGGCGGTCCGCAAGGGGCACGTCGACGTCATCATCGGAACGCACAGGCTGCTCTCGCAGGATGTCCACTTCGCCGACCTTGGGATGGTGATCATCGACGAGGAGCAGCGTTTCGGCGTCGAGCACAAGGAGCGGCTGCTGAGGCTGCGTCTGACGGTCGACGTGCTCACGCTCTCGGCGACGCCGATCCCCCGGACGCTGCACATGGCCATGCTGGGAATCCGCGACATTTCCAGCCTCACGACGCCGCCGATGGACCGTCGCGCGATCGTGACGGAGGTGATCCCGTTCAACCAGCGGCGGATCTCCCAGGCGATCGCTCGCGAACTGGCGCGTGACGGGCAGGTGTATTTCGTGCACAACCGCGTCCACGACATCCAGAGCGTGGCCGACACGGTGCGCCGGCTTTCGCCCGAGGGAACGCGGGTGGTCTTCGGTCACGGTCAGATGCCCGGGCATGAGCTCGAGGAGGTCATGCTCAAGTTCTTCCGGCGCGACGCGGACATCCTGGTCTCGACGACGATCATCGAGAGCGGTCTTGACGTCCCGACGGCCAACACGATGATCATCAACGACGCCGACCGCTTCGGGCTTGCGGAACTGCACCAGCTCCGCGGGCGTGTCGGCCGCAGCAAGCACCGTGCATACTGCTACCTGCTTCTGCCCGAGGACAGGACCGTCAAGGAGGTCGCGCAGAAGCGTCTCAAGGCGATCGAGCAGTTCTCGATGCTCGGGGCGGGTTTCAAGATCGCGATGCGCGATCTTGAGATCCGGGGGGCGGGCAACATCCTGGGCGCGGAGCAGTCGGGCCACATCGCTGCGGTCGGGTACGAGATGTACTGCCGGCTGCTTGAGACGGCGGTGCACGATCTCAAGAACGACAAGCGGCCCGACCCGCCCAGCGCCGTGACCGTGGAGATCGGCGTCGCGGGGGTCATCCCCAAGCCGTACATCCCCTCGGATCTTCGCAGGCTCGAGGCCTACCGCCGTGCGGCGACGGCGGCCACGATCGATGAACTCGCCAAGGTCCGCGTCGATCTCACCGAGGCGTACGGAGAGCCTCCCACGCCCGTGAACAGGATGCTGGAACTCGCCGAACTGCGTGTGCTCGCCGCTGGTCTGGGGTGCAGGAGCGTCATGCTCAAGGAAAAGGACGTGATCTTCAGGACCACGCAGCCCAAGGAGCTTGAGAGCCGCCTGACCATCGCCCGCGAATCCGCCGAGCTTGCACAGCGTGCCGCCGAGGAACCGCCCCGCAAACCGGCGCGCAAGGTGTTCGTCCGCTCCACGCCGAGTGCATCCCCCGCCGCCAGGGAGCAGAACCTTCCCGGACGTGTGACGGTGTTGCCTCCCAAGACGGGCGACACGCTCCACGAGGTCTATTTCCGCCCTCCGGAGACGTACGTCGTCGAACCAGAAACGCTGCTCTTTGCACTCCGGCGCAGGCTCGCGGGGGGCGCGGGCGGTTGATGGGACAACCGAACCGAGGATCGGTTTGGCGATCGAGTTGGCGGCTGATCCATCCCGTGCACGCTCGCGATTGTTCGGCCATCCGGTAAGATGATGTCACACCGTTCCCGCGTGTGCACTTGTCACACTCGTGGGATCCCGTGGCGCGGCCAGCGCCGGTCTTTTCGCGGTACCGCGTGCGAGTGTTCGTATGAGCCAAAGTGCCGGGCAAGGGTCGCCCGCCGACAGAGTCCGTCTTGCCTGGGAGCGGTCGGGGAAGGACAACCCGCCGGATCTCGCCGCGCTCCTGGCCGCAGCCGGCGACATTTCCCCAAGTACACGCACCGACGCGATCGTGGCCGACGCGGAGGAACGCTGGACACGCGGCTTCGTGGCGACCGTCGAGCACTATAAAAGAGCCTTGCCCGCGGACGCGGAAGATCCCCAGACGATCCGCGCACTCCTGATGCTGGAAGCAACGCGCCGACGGCAGGAAGACGCCGAGCGCGTCCAGCATGATCTCAAGGCAC
>DATGXW010000132.1:0-1880 GCA_035298585.1 Phycisphaerales bacterium | reverse complement strand
CACCGCACGTGTGCACACCCGTCCCGCCCCGCGCGCACCAGCACCCCGCCCCATCCGGCCCGCGGTGGACCAGACACCTGTGCATCGCCTCCACGTGTGCACGCTCCACGCTCCCCGCACCCGCCCGCATCATCACCGCGATCCCGCACATGCACACGCCCTTCTTTCATCCACCAGTTGCCCATCCGGGGGGGCCGGGCGCCCTGCTCCTGCGTGCTCTGACGCAGGGGCAGCCATCCCACGCCCTCAATCCACACTGCCTTTCAATCCGGGTGCCCTGCCCCGCTGCTCTGAGCGGGGCAGGCATCACGGACTCCCTGCCTCGACGCCTTGATGCCGGGTGCCCTGCTCCTGTCTGCTCTGAGACAGGGGCAGGCATCACAGACTCCCTGCCTCGATGCCTCGATGCCTCGATGCCTCGTTGCCTTGATGCCTTTCAATCCGTGTGCCCTCCTCCCGTCCGCTCTGAGACAGGAGCAGGCATCACAATCTCACTCCCTCCCCGCCTCCGCTTTGGCCCTGCGGCCTTTTCTCGTGCCCGGTCCTCTCCCACACCCAAGCCCCGCCGCCGCACGCACGACCTTTCCACAACCACCCGCCCGCTTCCACTTCCATGTTCGACTCACCCATCTCCACCCGTTCGATGGTCCCCTCCCACACGCGCTGGACGCTCCCGCGCCCTCCCGAAACTTCCCCCTCATAGGTGAGGTAGATCGACCGATGGTCCGCGAGCTTGTCGGCCGAGAAGACCAACCCTTCGGCGGGATGGATCCGCGTCCGAAACGTCAGTACACGATCAGACGCATCCGGCGATGCCTGGATCAGCCAGTCAAAGTGTGCATCCCCCGCCGGCAGCATGTGCACAAGCACCACCATCCGACGCTTCCATCCCGCACCTTCCATGCCGTCCTTCATCGGTCGATCGCCTTGTTCATCCCAAGTGCACCTCCCGCCCGATACTTCCCGGTACGTTCCCGGGAACGCATTTGTCCCCGCACGCGCAACAATTGCCGAAGATCGGCACGGCCGAGGCCCGAGCCCGCTCGCCCCGGTGCCGGATCAGTCTAAGGATTGGACCATGACCACCCGCCGTATCCGCCGACTCACCACCCTTCTCGCCGTCGTTGGACTTTCGACTCTGGCCGCCTGCTCGGGCTCAGGGAACCGCCCGCTGCACGCCATGCGAGCTGATGGTGACCGGGGCTTTGATGTGGGCGACTACGCCACCGCCGCCGACCACTACCAGCAGTACGTCGACGTCAAGCCCAGCGACGCCGACATCCGCTACAAGCTCGGCCGCTCGTACCTGGAGCTGGGCCGCTATGCGGATGCACGCCAGAACCTGCAGGTCGCCTACGACCTCAAGCCCGACACCGAGGAATACATCGACGCCTACGCCGAGTCGCTGATGCGTTCGGGTGAGAAGGAGCAGCTCTTTGCCTTCCTGACCAAGGTCGTCAACGAGCGCGGCAAGGCAAGCGATTACCTCCGCCAGGGTGAGTACGGCATGCAGATCGGCAACGCCGACGACGCCGTCGCCGCGCTCCTGACCGCGGCCAAGCTCGATGGCGGCGTGAACGCACGCTTCCAGATCGCCCTGGCCAAGTTCTACCAGCAGGTCGGGGACAACGCCAAGGAGACCGAACGCCTGCGGATGGCGTATTTCCTGGCCCCGAACAATGCACACGTCCGCGAGCGAGCCGCCGCCCTCGGGCAGGTCTTGGGCCCAACCTTCGCGCTGCGTCCCCTCGAAACCCAGTACGGCCCCTCCGCCGCCGACACCGGCCAGCCCTCGGGCACCAAGCGCTGAGCGACCCCGGCCCGCACGCGGAGGGTCTTTGATGTGGCAAACCGTGATCGGATGAGTTTCCGAGCGGCTC
>DATGXW010000131.1:0-10627 GCA_035298585.1 Phycisphaerales bacterium | reverse complement strand
GGGAAAGGCAGCGAGGCAGCAAGGCATCAAGGCAGTGAGCTGGTGATGCCTGCCCCGGGCTCAAAGCAGCCCGGAGCAGGGCACCCGGTCGTGAGGTGGTGATGCCTGCCCCGCTCAGGGCAGCGGGGCAGGGCACCCGGCGAGGGGAAAGGCATCGAGACAATGAGGCAGGGAGCGTGTGATACCTGCCCCGGGCTCAAAGCAGCCCGGAGCAGGGCACCCGGCGGTGGAGGCAGGGCACCCGGAAGCGGAGCGGGGCACTTGGCGAGGACATACGGCGTGGGCACACGGCGGGGGGGTTGGCTTGTGCTAAAGTCGGTGTGCATGGCAAGCGCGGGCGACAACTCGATGCGGCGTCGGCTTGTGGGCCTGGGGCGCGAGCTTGGGCGTGAGGAGCGGGGGCTGGCGATCCTGGGTGAGGGGAACGTTTCGTGCAAGGATGGGGCGGGGTTTTTGATCAAGGGGAGCGGGCGGTCGCTGGCGACGCTGGATGAGGGTGGGATAGCGGCGTGCACATCGGAGAAGTTGCTGGCGCTGCTCGATGCGGGGGATGTTGATGACGCGGCGGCGGATGACGCGTTGTTTGCGTCGCGGGTGGCGGCGGACGATCCCAAGCCGTCGGTGGAGGCGTTGTTTCATGCGTATCTGCTGACGTTGCCGGGCGTGTCGTGGGTGGGGCATGCACACCCGGTGAGCGTGAACCGGATCCTGTGCTCGCCGCGTGCGGCGGAGTTCGCGGGATCGCGGCTGTTTCCCGATGAGGTGGTGTGCTGCGGGGTTGAATCGGTCTTTGTGCGGTACACGGATCCGGGGCTGAAACTTGCACAGGAGATCCGCCGTGCGGTGGAGCCGTTCATGGAGCGGCATGGGGCGTTTCCGCGGGTTATTCTCCTTGCGAACCATGGCGTGATCACGCTGGGAGCATCTGAGCAGGCGGTGCTGGGCGCGATGCTGATGGCGGGGAAGGCGGCGGAGATCTGGCTGGGCGCTGCGCTTCTGGGGGGGCCGGTGTTCCTGGGCGGGGCGGATGTGATGCGGATCGCGGGCCGGGGTGATGAGCACTACCGGCGGCGGGCGCTCAACCTGTAATTGTCTGGCTGTCGTTGTCTGGCCGTCGTTGTCTGGGCCCTTGAAGGGCGTGTGTGGATCGCGTGTGAACGGGGCGGAGAGGCCCTGAGTGGAGTTGCCGAGCGTGTCTACCAAGTCATTTCGTCACGTGAGCTACCTGTGGGATGATGTGCACGCGGCGGGGCTCGACCCGGTCGGGCGGCTGGTGTACCGCTCGAACATCCTGGGGCGTGACCAGCGGATCACCAACACGGGCGGGGGCAACACATCCTCGAAGCTTGTGCAGCGGGATCCCTTGACAGGCAAGGATGTCGAGGTGCTGTGGGTCAAGGGTTCGGGGGGAGATCTGCGGACGGCGGACCGGACACTGTTTGCATCGCTTTATCAGGAGCGTCTGATCGCGCTGCGGGGGGTGTACAACGCGGCGGCGGAGAAGGGCGCGAAGACTGCGATCGAGGACCGGATGGTGGGGATGTATCCGCACTGCACATTCGATCTGAATCCGCGTGCATCGTCGATCGACACGCCGCTGCACTCGTTTGTGCCGTACAAGCACGTGGACCACACGCACCCCAACGCGGTGATCTCGGTGGCGGCGTCGGCGAACGGCGAGGCGTTGACGCGGGAGATCTACGGGGACGACGTGATCTGGCTGGGGTGGCAGCGGCCCGGGTTTGACCTTGGGTTGAAGCTGGCGGAGGTGTGCCGGAAGCATCCCAAGGCGCGGGGCGTGATCCTGGGCCAGCACGGTCTGATCAACTGGGCGGACGATGACAAGGCGTGTTACGAGCTTTCGCTGGAGTTGATCGAGCGGGCGGCGGTTTTCATCGAGTCAAAGGAGAGGGGCGAGAGGACGTTCGGGGGGAGGAAGCACGCAGCGCTTGCGCCGGATGATCGTCGGCGGGTGTTGACGGCGGTGCTGCCGTGGCTGCGGGGGAAGCTGACGCAGGGCGGGAAGGGGAACTGGCCGCGTCAGATCGCGACGGTGCAGGATGATGACACGATCCTGCGATTTGTGAACAGCGTGGATGCACACCGTCTGGCGGGGCTCGGGACATCGTGCCCGGACCACTTCCTGCGGACGAAGATCAAGCCGATGCTGGTTGAGTGGAATCCGTCCGGGGGTGATGTCGCGGGGTTGAAGGGCGCGATGGAGAGCGCGATCGAGGCGTATCGGAAGGACTATGCGTCGTACTACGAGTCGTGCAGGCACGCGGACTCGCCGGCGATGCGGAACCCCAATCCCTCGGTGGTGCTGATCCCGGGCGTGGGGATGGTGGCGTGGGGGAAGAACAAGAGTGAATCGCGCGTGACGGCGGAGTTTTACAACTGCGCGGTGGAGGTGATGCGCGGGGCGGAGGCGATCGGTTCGTACGCAGCGCTTGCGCAGCAGGAGGCCTTTGACATCGAGTACTGGCTGCTCGAAGAGGCGAAGCTGCGTCGGATGCCGCCGGAGCGTGAGCTTTCGGGGCGGGTGGCGGTGTTGATCGGGGCGGGGAGCGGGATCGGGCGCGTGACGGCGAACCGGATCGCGCCCGAGGGTGCACACGTGGTGTGCGCGGATGTGGACCATGCGGGCGCGACGACGACGGCCGAGCAGATCACGGCGAAGCTGGGGGCGGGGATCGGCGTGGCGGGGACGGGGATCAGCGGGTGCGGTCCGGCGGCGGCGGTGGCGTGCGACATGACGAACCGGTCGAGCATCCAGAGCGCGCTGGAGGCGGCGATCCTGGCGTACGGGGGCGTGGACGACGTGATCATCACGGCGGGGATCTTTGTGCCGCCCGACACGAGCGGCCGGATCAGCGATGAACTGTGGTCGAGGACGTTCAACATCAACGTGTGCGGGCCGTACTTTGTCGCCGACGAGGCGGCGAAGGTGTGGCGCGAGCAGGGCTTGACTGGTTCGATGATCATCACGTCGAGCGTGAACGCGGTGGTGGCGAAGAAGGGGAGCGTCGCGTACGACACGAGCAAGGCGGCGGCGAACCACCTGGTGCGCGAGCTGGCGGTGGAGCTGTCGCCGTTGGTGCGGGTGAACGGGGTGGCGCCGGCGGCGGTGATCGAGGGGAGCGCGATGTTCCCGCGTGAGCGGGTGATCGCCTCGTTGGCCAAGTACAGCATCCCGTACAGCGAGGACGATGCGACCGAGAGCCTGGTCTCGAAGCTGGGGGCGTTTTACGCGAGCAGGACGCTCTTGAAGAAGCCGGTGACGCCGGCGGACCAGGCGGAGGCGATCATGATATTGATCGGTGGGAAGCTGGCGAAGACGACGGGGCAGGTGATCACGGTGGACGCGGGGCTGGCGGATGCGTTCTTGAGGTAAGCGAGGAAGGCGCGTGATCCTGATGCCCGATGCCTGATGCCTGATGCCCTCTTCCCATGAACGTTTCGATCTTCATCACGTGCCTGGGTGACTCGTACTTTCCGCGCGCGTCGATCGCGGCGGTGAAGGTGCTCGAGCGGCTGGGGTGCAGGGTTGATTTTCCGGCCGCGCAGACGTGCTGCGGGCAGCCGATGTTCAACAACGGATTTCATGATGATGCACGCGTGCTGGCGCGGCGGATGATCGGCGTCTTTGAGCACAGCGAGCGGGTGGTGACGGTCTCGGGTTCGTGTGCGTCGATGATCCGCGAGTATTACCCGGGTTTGTTTGCCGGTGATGAGGAGATGCGGGGGCGAGCGGCGCGGCTGGCGGGGAAGACCTTTGAGTTCGGGGAGTTTCTCGTCAGGGAGCTGAACGTGGACCTTGCGGCGCTGGGGGCAAGGAGCCGCGGGCGGACGACGTACCACTACTCGTGCCACCTGCGGGGGCTGGGCGTGACGGACGAGGCGGTGCGGCTGATCGGGCAGATCGGGGGCGTGGAGTTTGCGCCGCTGGGCGGGGCGGAGCAGTGCTGCGGGTTCGGGGGGACGTTTGCGACCAAGTATCCGGCGATCTCGGGGAAGATGGCGAGGGACAAGGCGGAGGCGATCCGCGCGACGTGTGCAGCGCGGATCGTGAGTTCAGAGCCTGGGTGCACGATGAACCTGGCGGGTGCGTGCCGCCGGTATGGGATCGAGACGGAGTTTACGAGCCTGGCGGAACTGATCGCCGAGAGCCTGGGGCTGATGGAAGGCGGGGGCGCGCGGGGATGAGGATGGATGATGCACATCCCCTGGATGTTCCGCTGCCGTACGACATCCGGCCGCGTGCAGCGCGTGCGGTGGCGGACATCAAGCTGCAGCAGTTTGTGGGGCACGCGACGTCGTCGAAGGATCACGGCCGGCGTGAGGCGTTTGCGGCGGCGTTCGGGGAGCGGGCGGAGGAAGTGAAGCGGCTGGCGGGGGAGATCAAGCAGCACACGCTGGATCATCTTGACTGGTACCTGGACCTGTTCATCATGCGCGCGGAGGCGGTGGGCGTGCGTGTGCATTACGCGGCGGACGGGGCGGAGGCGAACAGGATTGCACTTGAGATCGCGCGGTCGAACTCGTGCAGGTTGTGCGTCAAGAGCAAGTCGATGGTGACGGAGGAGACGGGCCTCCTGGGCGTGCTTGAAGGTGCGGGGATCGAGACGATCGAGACGGACCTTGGTGAGTTCATCCTGCAGCTTGACCACGATGCGCCGTCGCACATCGTGACGCCGATGATCCACAAGGACCGGACGGCGGTGGGGAGGGCGTTTGCGCGGGAGCTTGGGGTCGGGTACACGGACGACCCCGAGAAGCTTGCGGGGATTGCGCGCGATCACCTGCGGGCGAAGTATCGCGCGGCGGACCTTGGGATCAGCGGGGCGAACTTCCTGATCGCCGAGACGGGATCGATCGTGCTGTGCACCAACGAGGGGAACGGGCGGTTCTGCACGAGCGCGCCGAGGGTGCACATCGCGTTTGCGGGGATCGAGAAGCTGATTCCAAGGGTGCAGAACCTTGGCGTGATGCTCAAGGTGCTGGCGCGGAGCGCGACAGCGCAGCCGTTGACGTGCTACACGAGCATCATCACGGGTCCGCGGCGGCACGATGATGTCGACGGGCCGGAGGAGGTGCACCTGATCCTGCTCGACAACGGGCGGACGGAGATCCTGCGGGAGGAGACGCGCGAACTGCTGCGGTGCATCCGCTGCGGGGCGTGCCTCAACGCGTGCCCGGTGTATCGGCGCGTGGGGGGACATGCGTACGGGTCGGTGTATTCGGGGCCAATCGGGGCGGTGATCACGCCGCTGCTCAAGGGGCTTGAGAACTACCCGGACCTTCCGCACGCGACGAGCCTGTGCGGGGCGTGCTTTGAGGCGTGCCCGGTGAAGATCGATCTGCCGAGGCAGCTCATCCGGCTGCGCGAGCGGCAGGTCGAGCGGGGGATCACGACGTGGGGTGAGAAGCTGGTGATGCGGGCGTGGGCGTGGTCGCTGAAGGGATCGTGGAGGTACGCGGTCGCGTCGCGGATCCAGCGCGCGGTGGTTCGAGAGCTTGCAGCGCTGGGGGGCGCGGCGTGGCGTGGCGGTGACGGGTATGCGGACCGTGCGTGGATCGCACGGGGGCCGGGTCCGCTGAAGGCCTGGACCGATGAGCGGGATTTTCCGACGCCGGTGTCATCGAGCTTCAGGGACTGGTGGAGCGGGGAGAACCGTGCATGAGCGGCGAGCGGCGTGCATTTCTCGCGCGGGTGAGCGCCAGCCTGGGAAGGTCCGGTGGCGGCAGGCCCGCGCCTCCGGCCACTCCACCACCGGTGGTTGATGAGCGCGTGGTTCGGACGTGCGGGCGTGGGGGCGAATCGCGCGACGAGCTGGCGCGGGTTTTCAAGGAGCGTGCGGCGCGGGCGGGGATGCACGTGCATGAGGCGACGTACGCGACGCTGGGTCAGGTGTTTGCCGACCGTGTGCGCGAGCTTGGGATCAGGCGGGTGGTGGTGGGTGAAGCGCTGGCGGCGTTCGGGATCGCGGGGGCGTGCAGCGCGGCGGGGGCGAGCGTTGAGGTGGGGGGTGCGGATGCCGCGCGGCCGTTTGAACATCTGTACGACGTGGATGCGGGGATCACGAATGTGCAGGCGGCGATCGCGGAGACCGGAACATTGGTGTGCACATCGGGGGAAGGGCTGGCGCGGGGGTTGAGCCTGGTGCCGCCGGTGCACATGGCTGTGGTGTTTGAGACGGACATCGTGGCGGACATGGTCGACTTCCTGGTGCGATTGAGTGGGCCGCTGCCGACGAACGTGGTGTTGATTTCGGGGCCGAGCAAGACGGCGGATATCGAGGGGGTCTTGATCACCGGTGTGCACGGGCCGCGTGCGGTGGAGGTGGTGGTGGTGAGGTAGGGCCAAAGGGCCGAGGGGCAAATGGCCGAAGGGCAAAGGGCCAAAGGGCAAAGGGCCAAAGCGCCACATAGCAAAGGGCCAAAGAGCAAAGGGCCACGGGGTGGGGCGGGCCATATCCTTGGGGTATGGAGCGGCTCGAAGTTCTCAAGACGTACAAGCTGTATATCGATGGCAAGTTTCCTCGCAGCGAATCGGGGCGGTCGACCGTGATCGCAAGCGCGGAGGGGAAGGTGTTTGCACATACGTGCAAAGCGTCGCGCAAGGATTTTCGGGATGCGGTGGAAGCAGCGCGCAAGGCGCAGCAGGGGTGGCAGGACGCGACGGCGTACCTGCGCGGGCAGATCCTGTATCGGATCGCGGAGATGATCGAGGGGAAGCGGGCGGAGCTTGCATACGCGATCGACGCGATCGAGGGCGGGGGCAAGAGCACAAGAGGCGGCAAGGGCGCGGGGCGGAAGGGAGCTGGTTCGACGGGCGGCGGGATGAAGGGCGACGAAGAGGTGACGCTCGCGATCGACCGCGTGGTGGCGTATGCGGGGTGGGCGGACAAGTATGCACAGGTGCTGGGGTGCAACAACCCGGTGGCGAGTGCACACTACAACTTCACGGTGCCGGAGCCGACGGGCGTGGTGTGCGTTGTCGCGCCGGACCGTCCTTCGCTGCTGGGGCTGGTGTCGCTGGCGTGCCCGGTGATCTGCGCGGGGAACACGGCGGTGGTGGTGGCGTCGGAGGTGAACCCGATCCCGGCAGCGGTGTTGGCTGAAGCGTGCGCGACGGGTGATGTGCCGGGGGGGGTCGTGAACATTCTGACGGGCGCGCGGGGTGAGCTGGTGCCGTTCATCGCGGGTCACCGTGAGGTGGATGGTGTGCACACGGCGAATGTGGAGGATGTGCACATGGCGGCGCTCCGTGCGGGCGCGGGGGAGAACGTGAAGCGCGTGACGACGCGGTCTGGCGTCGACTTCACGGACCGCGAGTCGTGCGAGAGTCCGTGGTGGATCGAGCCGTTTGTCGAGATGAAGACGATCTGGCACCCTGCGGCGAGCTGACCGGGGCGGGAGCCGGGTCGGATGGACACGTATTGAGTGGTGTGCCTGGGCGCGGTCAGGGGGGCCGCGCGGTTGTGTACGTGGGTCAGTTTTCGATGGGAAGGATGTCGGGCTTCTTGCCGTTGGCCCATTCGCGGAAGCGTGGGATGAAGACTTCGCGGAAGAGGATCTTGATGCACGCGGCGGCGGGGATGGCGATGAGGAGCCCGTAGACGCCGGCGATGGCGCCGCCGGCGAGCGATGCGAAGACGATGGTGGGCGTGTCCATGTTGGTGGTCTTGCCCTGGATCGCGGGGGAGAGGATGTAATCGTCGAGGAACTGGGCGCCCATGTAGACGCCGACGGGTGCGAAGACGATCCACCACCAGGTGTTCTGCCACGCGACGCCGCTGGGTTCGACGGACATGAGGACGATCGCGATGGGGACGCCGATGGCGTGGACGTAGGGGACGAGGAAGAGGAGGCCGATGAGGGGTCCGATGAGGAAGGCGGAGGGGACGCCGATGAGGACATAGGCGATGGTGATGTAGAGGCTCAGGACGAAGCAGATGATGAGTCGCCCGCGAACGAAACCGGCGATGACACGGTCCATCTGGATGGCAAGGTCGATGACGCGGCCCTTGCGTCGTTCGGGGATGAGGCTCTCCCAGAAGTCAAGGACGCTGCCCCAGCCGGTGGAGAAGAAGAAGAAGAAGAAGGCGGTGAGGAAGGCGGTGAAGATGAGGAAGCCGACCGAGCCGAGGATTCCCGCGGCGGCGGCGAGGACCTGCCCGGTGCTGCCCAGTGCCCGCTTGCCGATGTCCTTGGCGAGCGCATCGGAGTTGCCGCGGAGCCATTCGATCGTTGAATCGATGAAGGAATAGAGCTGTTCCTTCCAGGCGGGGAAGTCGTACTCGGCGGCGTGCGGAGGGCGTGACGGATCGGCGTGTGCTCCGTCCGCAGCGTCGGGCGGGGTTGCGCCGGCGTTGTCGACACTTGTGTCGCTTGGGACGTCTCCCGGCGCGGCCTGGGGCTCGCGCGATGTATTCTCTGGGGCGGGGGCGCCGGCGTCTGTGGCCGGGGGGGGCGAAGCGTTGTCGGCGGCATCCTGGGCTTGCGGGGGCTTCGAGACATCCAGGGGAAGAAGGGGCGGGGTGACGGAGGTGCCGGAGACGGCCTCGCGGTGGGCGCGGTATTCGCGCAGTTCCCGGCGCATCCTGGTGAGGCTGTCGCTGGACCAGCGCCAGAAGCCCTGATCGAGGCGGCGGTAGGCGGCCTGGCGTTCAGCCTCGGGGACGCTGTTGTCGACGGCCTTGATGAGGTCGCCGGTGTTCTGGGCGAAGTTGCTGATGAGTGAGGCGCTCTGGACCACGCCGACGACGCCGCCGAGGATGAGCGGGACGATGACGAGCAGGCCCGCGAGGACGATGATGGCCAGGGCCGCGCCGGGTCGGCTGACGTGGCGGGTGGCGGTGACCTTGCGGATGAGCGGTTCAAAGAGATAGGCGAGCAGGATGGCCAGCAGCATCGGGACGGTGACGACGCTGATGCGGTTGCCGAGCCAGATGAGTCCGACGATGGCGGCGACGACCAGGCCGTCGCGCACGGGCTGGATCTGCCAGAGGTGGAGCCTGCGCCAATCGACGGGGATGACGGGCTTGGGCGTGGTGTCTTTCTTCGGTTCGGACACGGGCGGAACTCCGGTGTTCGAGTCTTGAGACCAGGGGCAGGGGAAGTCGGGGTAGGCTTGCAAGCGGGTAAGAGGGCTTGCCCGCGAGAGTGTAGTGAATCGGGGAGATACGTGGCTTTGGTGTGAGCGTTGTTGGGAAAGTGAATGAGGAAGTTGAAGTTCAGCGCGAGATGGTGAGGGTGGTTGAGCGCGTGCGACCAGTGATGAGGCTGAAAGGCCGCTGAGCGAGAGAGATGAGCAGGGATTTACTCGTCGACGGCGATGCCCCAGGCGGGGCTGGCGGCGGGGGACTGATCGTTGACCGAGCCGGTGCGGAGCGTGGTGGCGTTGCCGCGGGAGGGTGAGGTGTAGGTGTCCGCGCCGCCGCCGAAATCAAAGAGCGCGGAGAAGGAGAAGATCTTCCATTCGTCGTAGTGGTATTCGTTGCCGCCGGACTCGCCCTGGGCGGGGGCGTAGGCGCTGTAGCGGTCGTTGCCGGCAAGGTCGATGAGCAGGCCGATGGCCTGCTGCGCGGCAGAGCCCTGCGAGAGCCCGCCAGCGCGGTATGAATCGTTGCCAGCGCGGTCGATGAGGACGCCGATCGACTGATCCCAGGCCGCGCCCTGGCTGGCGGCGGTCATTCCCCAGTAGGTGTCGTCGCCGGAGTCGTCGAGGAGAAGTCCGGCGGCCTGGTGTGCAGCGCTGCCTTGCGAGTATCGTGCGGCGAGGTACACATCATGGCCGGCGAAATCGTGGAGGAGGCCCAGGGACCAGAAGTAGCCGCAGGCCTGCGAGAATTCGCCTGCCTCGTAGCGGTCGTCGCCGTTGAAATCCCAGATGGCGCCGACGCCGCCCTGTGCGTAGCCGCGGATGCCGCAGGAGAAGCCCTGCGACATGCCCAGCGAGACGCCGGGTGTGCCGTAGGCGGATGGGAAGCTCGTGCCGACCGCGCGGTACAGGTCGTTGCCCGCGCCGTCGATGATCGCGCCCAGGCCGCGCGGGCCCGCGACGCCCTGGACGAGCTTCTCGCCGAGGTACGAGTCGTCGCCGGTGAGATCGAGGATGAGGCCCGCGCCGTAGTAGCCGGCGCCGATCGACCAGCCGGAGGCGGGGCCGGTGTTCGAGTAGGTGTCGTTGCCGCCGCGATCGATGAGGATCCCCAGGCCCATGAGACCCGCGGCGATTGTGCCCTGCCCGGTGGCGCGGTAGGTGTCGTTGCCCTGGTGATCGTCGAGAATCGAGAGCCCCATGAAGCCGACGGCGGGGCCGCAGAAGTCGCCCTGGGATTCGTGGAGGTCGTTGCCGGCAAGGTCGATGATGATGCGGGCGATGACGCGGGTCTGGACGGGCTGCGCGTCGGCGGTCGGTGCGGGCGTGGTGATGAAGAGTTCCTGGGGCAGGTAGCGGTAGATGTCGTCGCCGCCGACGTCGTAGACGCGGGCGATGCGGGACATGTCATAGGAGTTGGGGCCGGGGCCGCCGACAATCAAGGGGCCGCGGCCGTCGGTTCCGGGTTCAAAGTACAGGACATCGCCGGTGACGGCGGCGCGCAGGTCGGGGGGGAGATCC
>DATGXW010000130.1:0-3213 GCA_035298585.1 Phycisphaerales bacterium | reverse complement strand
AGGCGATGCAGGAGCGGCAGGTCACCCTCGGCGACCGGCCCTTCCCGCTCCCCGACCCCTTCATCGTCCTCGCCACCCAGAACCCCATCGAGCAGGAGGGCACCTATCCCCTCCCCGAGGCGCAGCTCGACCGGTTCATCTTCAAGATCGTCGTCGGGTACAGCCAGCTCGACGACCTGATGACCATCCTCGACCGGACCACCGGCACGCTGACTCCCGAGCCGCAGAAGGTGCTCGACGGTGAACAGATCCTCAGGCTCCAGTCGCTCGTGCGCGGCGTCGTCGTCGCGCCGCACGTCAAGGAATACGTCGCCCGGCTCGTGCTCGCCACCCACCCGGGAACCGCGACGGCGGCGGGCGGAGAGAACGGCGTGACCAACCGGTACATCCGCTGCGGCTCATCGCCGCGCGGCGCCCAGTCGCTGCTCCTTGGCGCCAAGGTCAAGGCCCTTGTCGACGGCCGCTACCACGTGAGCTTCGGTGATGTGAAAGCCGTCGCGACCCTGGCGCTGCGTCACCGCCTGATCATGAACTTTGAGGCTGAGGCCGACCGCGTGAACTCGGATGACCTTGTGGCAAAGATTCTTCAGTTGACGCCGACCGAGCCGGCGAAGGTGGGCGTGTAAGACCCGCCCCTTCCTCGGGCTTGAACCCGCGTGTTTGGCCACGCCGCCCTGCCCTGGACCTTGGCGGCGTGGCCAGAGTGACCCAGGATTCTCATCACACGCCGCTTCCACCGCGATGAACCGCGTGTCCAGATCGACCGGAGTTTACAGATGAAGAAGATCGTGACCATGCTCCTTGCCGCCGCGCTTCTCACCGGGTGTGCAGCGCAGATCCCCAGCGGCATCGACCCCGCCTTCCACGCCTCCGGCGCGGCGGACCTTGGAATGCTGGGCCATTGGAAGAGCGCCCGCGGGACCGAGGTGGTGATTACGCACATGGGCGGCGCGGCGTTTGAGATGGACGTCACGGATGGGAGCACGTCGGCGGTCTACCGGGGCCACCTCCTTGCGGTGGGGGGCGCCCGCTTCGCGGAGGTCTCGGTCTTCCAGCCCGAGGGTTCCCGGGAGATTCCGGTGTACGTGTATGCACTGGTGGAGTTGACCGGCGATTCGATGGTGCACAAGCCGCTCCGGGCGGAATGGCTCGCCCAGGAGAGCAGCCGCCTTCCCGGCGCGATCTATCACTCGACGGCCCAGGAGCAGCCCGGTTCGGGGGGCGTGGTCGTCCGCGACCGCGGCGCCATGCTCGAACTGCTGCGCAAGGCAGCCTCCGATCCCGCGGCCTTTGGTCCTGGTGAAACGCTCCAGCGTGTGCACGCAAAGTAAGCCGGTCTTGAACGCATCATGCTCCGAACTTCCAACATCACCCGGCCACTCAAGATCGATGACCTGCTCGACGGGCAGCTCATCGCCAAGCTTGATCCGCTGGATCTTGCCTCGCGCAAGGTCTTTGCCGGCAAGCTCAAGGGCGAGCGCCGGAGCAAGAAGCGCGGGCAGTCGGTCGAGTTCGCCGACCACCGTCCGTACGTGATCGGTGATGATCTTCGCCACATCGACTGGAACCTCTTCGGCCGGCTCGATCGCCTGTTCCTCAAGCTCTTCCTGGAAGAGGAGGATCTGGCGATGCACGTGGTCATCGACGCGAGCGAGTCGAGCGACTGCGGCGATCCGAGCAAGTTCCTCTTCATGCAGCGAGCCTCGATGGCGCTGGGGTACGTGGGGCTTGTGAATCTCAACCGCGTGGCGTGCACCGCCATGGCAGGCGCCCGCATCGCCAAACCCCAGGGTGAGGGGGCAAGGGTGGGCCAGGGGGTGGGCCAGGAGGTGGGCCAGCCGGAAGGCCCCGCGGGGAGCGAGGACGACCTCGAGACATCTCCGGTCGGCGCCGGGGAGATCGCCGCCATCCGCGACCTTCGCGGCCGGCGCAGGACGCACGACCTGGCGAGGTTCATCTGCTCGGTCCGGCCTTCGGGACCGCTGCTCTTCCGGCAGGCTGCCGAGCGCATCGCACTGACCCGCCGCGGCAAGGGCGTGATGGTCATCATGTCCGACTTCATGTTCAAGGATGGGTACGAAGACGGCCTGCGCATGCTCGTCGGTCACGGCTACGACGTCTTTGCGATCCAGGTCCTGAGCCCGCAGGAGATCGACCCGCCCCTCACGGGCGATCTCAAGCTGCGCGATGTCGAGGACGGCGACCTGACGGAGGTCACGATCTCCGCCCCGCTCATCAAGAAGTACAAGGAGAATCTCGCGGCGTACAACGGGCAGCTCCGCGACTTCTGCGCCCGGCGCGAAATCTCGTTCCTCTCGGTACGCAGCGACACGCCGATCGACACGCTGCTGCTCGACTACCTCCGCCGAAGGGGGCTGGTCCGATGAGAGGGACGCTTCCCATCATGCTCTCGACCCTGGCGATCCTCAGCCTCGCCGCGTGCGAGTACAACGGCTCTCCGCTGCACTCAGAATTGAACTACGAGGAGTTTCGCGGACGGGTCCGCCAGCACTTCCACGCCGGCATGTCGGCCGACGAGGTGGAGCGGACGCTGCTGGGGCTCGAACTCAAGCCCGAGTGGAACAACGCGCGGTCGTGGAACTGCTTTGATCCCGAGGCGAGGGGCTTCCATCCGTACATTCAGCCGCCGGGCTTCTTTGAGATCCAGTCTCTGGGCGCCACGCCCAAGGGCCCGCGGCTGCACCTGGTGATCGATGAAACCGACCGCCTCAAGTGCGTCACCTACGACGGCTCGGGCGACTGGAGCGGAGGTCTGATCGTCCAATGACCTTCCTGACGCCCCTCACCGCCGCCATCGCCGCCGCCATCGCGATCCCCTCGCTGGTGATTCTCTACTTCCTCAAGCTCCGCCGGCGCGAGCTGGAGGTCTCGACGACGCTCCTGTGGAAGAAGGCGATCCAGGACATGCAGGCCAACGCGCCGTTCCAGCGCCTGCGACGAAACATCCTCCTGCTGCTCCAGCTCCTCGTCCTGGGCGCAGCGCTCTTTGCGATCGCGCAGCCTCAGTTCAAGGGCGACACGTTCAAGAACACCCGGCAGATCATCCTCATCGATCGCTCGGCGAGCATGTCGTCGCTCGATGGCGATGGTCCGGTCGTCGACGATCCCGCCGCGACGCCCGCCAAGACCCGCTTTGAGATCGCCAAGCAGCAGGCCAAGGACCTGGTCGATTCGCTGCCCGAGGCCAGCATC
>DATGXW010000129.1:0-8190 GCA_035298585.1 Phycisphaerales bacterium | reverse complement strand
GCGGATCCAATGGGTGTTGATCTCGAGGGCCACGTCGTGCGCCCGGGCGGCGGCGTACAGAACGGCCATGTCCGGCGAAAGTCCCGGGCGGCGGCCCAGTTGCCTGCCGCTTGGGTGCCCGAGGATGTGCACCATCGGATGCTCGATCGCACGCAGCAGCCGCGCGGTCGCCGTCTGCGGATCCTGGGAGAGCGCTGCGTGCGGGCTTGCGACCACGATGTCGAGCTTCTCAAGGATCTCGTCGGGGTAATCGAGCCTTCCGTCGGCGAGGATGTCGACCTCCGAGCCCGCGAGGATCCTGATGCCCTTGAGCTTTGACTGCGCTGCGCGGACGGCGTCGATGTGCTCAAGCAGCCGCTCGACCGTCAGCCCCCCCGCCACCGCCGAGGACCGCGAGTGGTCGGTCACGGCGATCGTGTGGAAGCCCCGTCGCATGGCTTCCTCCGCGAGTTCCTGGATCGAGAGCCTGCCGTCGCTCGCCGTCGTGTGTGCGTGCAGTTCCGCCTTGACGTCGCCGACCTCGATCAATCGCGGCGTCTGCGACAGGGCGAGTTCACCCGATCCTTCGCGGATCTCTGGCGGGATGAAGGGAAGCCCGAGCGCGGCGTAGATGGTTTCCTCGGAGTCGGCGCTGCACACGGGCTTTACGCCGCGCTTCTGCGGCGGATCGAGCTTCCGCTCTGGATCATCCTCGGGAAAGAGCCCGTACTCGTTGAGCGTCATCTTGTGCTTGCGTGCACGCTCGCGGAGGGCCACGTTATGCTCCTTGGAGCCGGTGAAATACATGAGTGCAGCGCCCCACGACTCGGGGGGCACGAGCTTGAGATCGACCTGGACGGCGCCCCGGGCTTCTTTGCTTCCCCAGCGTCCGAACTCGCCGGCAAGCTGCATGCTGACCGAGGACCGCGTCGGGCCCGACGAGATCACGCCCTCGACGCCCTTCATGGTGCAGAAGGCCTGCGTCAGCTTCTGCCCCTCGGCGGGATCGCTCGGCGCGGCGAGGATATCGATGTCGCCGATCGTCTCCTTCCCGCGTCGGAGAGAACCCGCAAAGGCGATGCGCGTGCCCGGCGAGGCGTGCATCCCCAGGTGTGCAACCACCGCCTCGGCGATCGGCAGCGCAAAGCCCAGGAGCAGGCGCGAGACGACCACGCCCTCGCCCCCGGCGCCAGCGCGCTGCGACTTGAAGAACTCAAGGGCCTTGCGGAGCTTCTCGACGCTCTTCTCGCCCATGCGGGGAAGGCCCGCGATCGTTCCATCCCCCAGGGCCCTTTCAAACGATGCAAGATCGGTGACGCCCCCCTGCTGCCAGATCGCACGGAGCGTCTTGGGGCCCAGGCCGCTGACCTCCGTCAGGGGAAGAATCCCGGGCGGCACCTTGGCGACAAGCTCGGCGTGCTCGATGATCGCGCCGGTCAGGCAGAATTCCTGGATCTTGCCCGCGAGCTTGGGACCGATCCCCTCGACCTTCAGCAGCGCATCCCTATCCGCCGCGATCGAGGCGATGTCGCCGGGAAACGATTCGACAGCGCGGGCCGCGCGTGCGTGCGCCGAGGCCCGGAAGGAGTCCTCACCGAGCAGGTCCATCAGGACCGACATCTCGTGCAGCCGCCGGGCAAGTGCTTCGTTGGTCGACATACCCCATCATAGAAGTTGCGGGCGACCCTTTGCCCGAGAGACTTCTACCATCGTTGACCGGGATCATGCCCTTCTTCCCCGCGTGGAAAACAACCGCAGATGAAAGTCGCGCTCGCACAGATCAACCCCACCGTCGGAGACATCGCTCACAACGGCGGGCTCGTTCAGGAAATGGCCGCGCGCGCGCACGCGGCTGGCGCGGACCTCGTGGTGCTCCCGGAACTGGCCCTGTGCGGCTATCCCCCCCGGGATCTCCTGCTCCGCGAGGGATTCATCGAAGCCTGCGAGAAGGCCTCGCGCACCATCGGTGTCCAGTTACCCACGGGGATGACGGTCGTCCTGGGGCTGCCGATGCACACGGACGGCAGGCCGGGCTCGATCAGCAATTCGCTGGTCGCGTGGCGGGATGGGAAGGCGATCGCGCGGTACGACAAGCGGCTGCTCCCGACGTACGACGTTTTCGATGAGGATCGCTACTTCGAGCCCGGCACGGCCCCGTGCGTGATCGAGGTTCCGACGCGGGCGGGGCCGGTCGTGAAGGTTGGTCTTGCGATCTGCGAAGATCTGTGGCGCGGAGACGATGCGGGGTTCAGCTCCCGCTATCGCGATGCGGCGGATCCTGTCGAGGAACTGGTCCGCGCGGGCGCGGGCGTGATCGCCGTTCCCAGCGCGAGCCCGTTTGTGCTCGCCAAGGGCTCCAAGCATCGGCAGATCATCCGTTCGCACGCGGTGCGCCACGGTGTTCACGTGGCGGCGGTCAACCAGGTCGGCGGGAACGATGACCTTCTCTTTGACGGGCACGCCTCGGTGGTTTCGCCGGGCGGAAACCTGATGGCCGCCGCGCCGGGGTTTGCGGAACACCTGCTGCTGTGCGAGATCGAGCCGGGAAACCCGCAGGATGGTGTGCGGGCCGTGGCCGACCAGCTGCTGGGGTCGTGCGATGAGGAACTCCTGTACCACGCGCTGGTGATGGGTATCCGCGACTACTGCGGGAAAACCGGGTTCTCGCGGGCGACGCTGGGATTGTCGGGGGGCATCGATTCGGCCCTGACGGCGGTGCTTGCGGCGGCGGCGCTGGGGCCTGGCAATGTCCTTGGCGTCAGCATGCCGGGACCGTATTCCTCGGAGCATTCCAGGGGGGATGCACACGCGCTGGCGGATCGACTCGGCATGAGGATGATCACGATGCCGATCGAAGGGCCGATGGAGGGCGCGCGGCGGGTGCTGGATTTAGCGTTTGAAACACAGGGTCTCGCCCCGCTCGGGCGGGTACTTCCGGACCTGACGGAAGAGAATCTCCAATCCCGGCTGCGCGGGACGCTCCTGATGGCGCAGTCGAACCGATCGGGTGCGATCGTCCTGACGACGGGGAACAAGAGCGAGATGGCGGTTGGGTACGCGACGCTGTACGGCGACATGAACGGCGGCCTGGCGGTCCTGAGCGACGTCACCAAGCAGCGGGTGTACGCACTTTCCCGCTGGATCAACGCCAATCACGCCCGGATCGGCTTTGCCCAGCCCCCGATCCCTGTTTCAAGCATCGAGAAGCCTCCGTCGGCGGAGCTGCGTCCTGACCAGAAGGACCAGGATTCTCTCCCGCCGTATGAAACGCTGGACGCGGTGATCGAGGCGTACATCGAGGGCCATCAATCACCGGCGACGATCGCCCGGACCACGGGGATCGACGAGACGCTGGTCCGAAAGCTCGCCCGGATGATGGACCTTGCCGAGTACAAGCGCAAGCAGGCGGCGGTGGGCCTGAAGGTGACGACGGTGGCCTTCGGGAGCGGCAGGCGCGTGCCGATCGCACAGCGTTATCGCGCGGATTGATCTCGCCGCGGGTGGTGTTGGTACATACCATCTGTTCCCCCTGTGCACACGCCTTTGGCGCTCGCACCGAGCGAGCTGGTGTGCACACGAGGCATCTGCCGACCACCGGTCCGCAGAAGCACCCACGAACAGAAACGACAACGATGAACATCAAGACCTTCTTGACGGGCGCGCTGGTCCTCGGCGGACTCCTTGCGATCGGCGGCGGCCTGGCGTACTGGAAATACCGGGGCATCCAGGCCGCGATGAACGCACCGCCGATGCCCGAGATGCCCGAGAGCGTCCGCATCGTCGAGGCCCGGACGATCCAGTACCAGCCGACGGCTCGCCTCTCGGGCACGGTGATCGCCCTTGAATCGGTCATCATCAGCAACGAGGTCGCGGGTACGGTGAACGAAGTGCTGTTTGAATCCGGCGCCTCGGTCGAGGCCGGGCAGGTCCTCGTCCGCCTCGACACGTCGACCGAAGAGGCGGACCTCTCCGCGGCCGAGGCTTCGCACCGCGTCGCCGAGGCGAGCATCCGCACCGCGGATTCCGACCTTGCGTGGGCCGACGCGAACTACCGCCGCATGGTGACCGCGAGCGAGGCCAGGGTCGTGCCCGTCGCCGACCTTGACAAGTCGCGCACCGACTTTGAGGGCGCGCGTGCACGCGTCGACCGGGCGAAGGCGGAGCTTGAGCAGGCCGCCGCGCGCGTGGCGCAGGTCAAGACGATGATCGCCAAGAAGGTGCTCAAGGCGCCCTTCAAGGGAACCCTGGGTCTTCGCAACGTCCATCCGGGCCAGTATCTCCAGGAAGGCACCAGCATCGTCGGGCTGCAATCAGACAGCGATCAAATCTACCTCGACTTTGCGCTCCCGCAGGAGCAGGCCTTCCGAGTCAAGCCGGGCGACGTGGTGATGGCGACCTCGGACATCTTCGGCGCTGATCCGATCCGCATCGAGGTCGTCGCCCTCGACGCCGTGGCCGACGCCGACACGCGCAACATCCGCGTCCGCTCGGTCGTGAGCAACAAGGATCGAAAGCTCCGGCCCGGCATGTTTGTCGATGTCTCGGTCCCCGTGGGAAGCGCTGCCGAGTATGTCGTGGTGCCCGTTACGGCGATCCGCCGGGCTTCCTATGGCGACCACGTCTTCATGGCGGTGCCGGGCGAGAAGCCCGAGGAACTGCGTGCACGCCAGCGGTTCGTCAAGCTCGGCCCGATCATCGGCGAAGACGTCATCGTCAACGACGGTGTGAAGGTTGGCGACCGGCTGGCCTCGATCGGCTCGTTCAAGCTCCGCGAGAATGCACTCCTGATGCCGATCACGGGTCAGCCCGGGCAGGGGGGCCCACCCAGTGGCCAGGCGGGCGGCCCGGCGGCCGAACCACCGGCCAAGGATGCGGGCGAACAGGCGGCGGGCTCCAACGCACAGGCGCCGGGCAAGGGCTCGTGACGCTCGCATCCTGTTCTCAAGACGGCTTCGAACTCGACAACCCGACCAGCACATGACCCTTGGCCCACCGGGCCGGGAAGCCTCCATGCAGAACTTCTCGTTCACCGACATCTTCATCCGCAGGCCCGTCCTGGCGGTGGTGGTCAACCTGATCATCCTCGCCATCGGGTGGCGTGCGATCGGCAACCTGCCGGTCCGTCAGTACCCGCGCATCGAGTCGAGCTCGATCGTGATCACGACGGTCTACGTTGGGGCCAGCGCCCAGACGGTCCGCGGGTTCATCACGACGCCCATCGAGCGGGTGGTGAGCGCGATCGACGGGGTCGACTACATCGAGAGCACGAGCACCGCCGGCGTGAGCACGATCACGGTCCGGCTGCGGCTCAACCACAGCAGCACGGACGCGCTGGCGGAGATCAGCGCCCGGCTGAACCAGGTGCGGAGCGAGCTTCCCCCCGAGAGCGAGTCACCCTCGATCCAGATCACCAGGACGGACAAGCCGTTCGCGACGTTCTACATCAGCTGCACAAGCTCGATGCTCGACCTGACGCAGCTCACCGAGTATCTCTCGCGCGAGATCCAGCCGCAGCTCACGACGATCGAGGGGGTCCAGCGGGTCGAGATCCTGGGCGGGAGCCAGATGGCGATGCGGATCTGGCTCGACGCCGAGCGGATGACGGCCCTGGACATCACGCCCCAGGAGCTGGAGAGCTCGCTGCGGAGGAACAACTTCCTGGCCTCGGTCGGGCAGGCCAAGAACGCCGACATCCAGATGGACCTGCTCACCAACACCGACCTGCAGACGCCGGCGGAGTTTGAGCAGCTCGTGGTTCGCGAGCGCGAGGGTTCGGTTGTCCGGCTGGGGGACATCGCACGCGTCGAGCTTGGGGCCGAGGAGCCCAGCACCGAGTGCGGGTTCAACGGCAAGCAGGCCGTGTATCTCTCGGTGTGGCCCCTCCCCACGGCCAACGAGCTGGAGGTGGCCGCGCGCCTGCGGGCCGAGATGGAGCGGATCCAGCCCTCGCTCGCCGCGGGCGTCGACATGCGCCTGGCGTACGACGGCACCTACTACATGGAGAACGCGCTCAAGGAGATCTCCAAGACCCTGGGCGAGACGATCGCGATCGTCGGGCTGATCGTCTTCATCTTCATGGGATCGATCAGGACCGTGCTGGTGCCCCTGATCGCGATGCCGATCTCGCTGGTGGGCGCGTGCATCGCCATGCTCTTCTTTGATTTCAGCCTCAACCTGCTCACGATCCTGGCGATCGTGCTCTCGGTGGGCCTGGTCGTCGACGACGCCATCGTCATGGTGGAGAACGTCGAACGGCACGTGCGCGAGGGCAAGAGCCGGATCGACGCGGCCCTGCTCGGAGCTCGCGAGCTGTTTGCGCCGGTGATCTCGATGACGATCACGCTCGCCGCGGTGTACGCCCCGATCGGTTTCCAGGGCGGCCTGACGGGCGTGCTCTTCAAGGAGTTCGCGTTCACCCTCGCGGCGGCCGTGGTCGTGTCGGGCGTGGTGGCGATCACCCTCTCGCCGGTGATGAGCGCGGGGCTCGTGCCTGCACACGGCCACGAGGGCTGGCTGACGAGGTTTGTCAACAGGGTGTTCGACGGGATCCGCGCGGCGTACGGGCGCGTGCTCGACCTGACGCTCCAGCTCCGCTGGACGATGGCGATCGCGGCCGTGCTCATCGCCGCGGCGGCGGCGCCCCTGTACTCGATGTCGGCCGACGAGCTTGCACCGACCGAGGATGAGGGGGGCGTCTTCTTCATCCTCCAGTCGCCCCCGGACGCCTCGCTCGAGTTCACCAAGCGTGCCGCGGCGGGACTCAACAACGCGCTCAAGGACTTCCCCGAGACCAAGAACGTCTGGCAGGTTCTCTTTGTGAACAACGGTTTCGGCGGGCTCCAGGCCGTCGAGTGGGACAAGCGGGAGCGCAGCACCAAGGAGCTCCAGCCCCAGGCCTTCATGGCCGTCTCGGTGATCCCGGGGCTGCGCGTGATCCCGGTTCTGCCCCCGCCGCTGCCGGGGGCGGGCAACTACGACGTTGAGCTGGTGCTCGCCTCGAACGAATCCCCCGAAGAGATGATGGCGACGGCGGGTCAACTCGTCGGGGCGTGCTTTGCCAGCGGCAAGTTCATGTACGCGGACTCGGACATCAAGATCGATCTTCCCCAGACGCGGATCATCATCGACAAGCAGAAGGTCGCGGACCTGGGCCTCGACCTTGCCGACGTGGGGCGCGACCTGGGCGTCCTGCTCTCGGGCAACTACGTGAACCGGTTCAACTACGACGGCCGCAGCTACAAGGTCATCCCGCAGATCGAGCAGGACAAGCGCATCAGCCCCGACCAGCTCCTCCAGCTCAAGGTCCGGGCCGACAACGGCGGGCTCGTCTCCGTCTCGTCGTTCGTCACGCTCGAGACGGTGAGCGCCCCGCGCTCCCTGAACCGCTTCCAGCAGCGCAACAGCATCAAGATCACCGGCGTCGTCTCCCCCGGCACGACCAAGGCCCAGGCGCTCGACTGGCTGGAGGCCGAGGCCCGCAGGATCATGCCCCCGGGGTACTCGATCGACTACGCGGGCGAGAGCCGCCAGATCCGCAACGAGGGATCCTCGCTCGCCGTCACGCTGGGCTTTGCGCTCGGGCTCATCTACCTCGTGCTGGCCGCGCAGTTTGCAAGCTTCCGCGACCCGCTCATCGTGCTCCTGGGCTCGGTGCCCCTGGCGATCTCGGGCGCGCTGGTCTTTACCTTCCTGAACCTCACCACCATCAACATCTACTCGCAGGTGGGGCTGATCACCCTGGTGGGGCTGGTCGCCAAGAACGGCATCCTGATCGTGGAGTTTGCCAACAAGCTCCAGGAAGAGGGTCTTTCCAAGGTCGCCGCGGCGCGGGAGTCTTCGATCACGCGTCTGCGGCCGATCCTCATGACCTCGGCGGCCACGGTCTTCGGCCATTTCCCGCTGGTGCTGGTCACCGGCGCGGGCGCTGAGGCTCGTAACTCGATCGGCATCGTCCTGGTTTCGGGGATGGCGATCAGCACCTTCTTCACGCTCTTTATCGTGCCCTCGGTGTACGTCCTGATCGCACGCGACCACGGCAAGCACCGAGCAAAGCAGGCCGCCAGGACCGATGCGCCCGGCTCCTCATCCGCGCCCCCGGCGGCGATCCCCGCGGGCGCTCTTCCGGCAACGCACTGAGCCTGCCGGCACGGCGCCGCCGCCCGCGCGGGAGCAAGCAAACCAAGCGCCCGCGGCGCACCTTCCTGTGTGCAC
>DATGXW010000128.1:0-9854 GCA_035298585.1 Phycisphaerales bacterium | reverse complement strand
AAACCAAGCCCGACGCACGCAGCGAAAACAAGTCCGACGACAAGAACAAGCGCCGCGCCGCGACACGCAAGAAGGTGGGTAAGAACGGCGAGGCCTGAAAGGTGTTCACGGTGAATCCCGCCCGCACGCTCGCTTGGCTCCTCGCCGCCGTCGGCGCGGCCGCCACCATCTCCGCCGCGGGGCCCCTCCCCGCCCCTGCACCCCTGGCGCTGCGCCCCTACCACTCCCGGCAGGCCCACCCTCAGCCAGACCAGCCCGACCAGCCCCAGTCGCCCCAAGCCCCTCCCTCCGCCTCCGGTCTCGAATCGCTCCGCGCTGCCGCGCGTGCCGAGGCCTCCAGCCCCGCGACGCCCCTGGACATCGAGCCTCCCGCCGGGCTTGACCCCGCGCGCTTCACCCGCCTCGATCCAGCCTCACCCCAGGGCCGCGCTGCACGCCTTGATTTCACCGACGTCCTCGTCGACCTGGCTTCCGACCGCCCCCGGCCCCAGGACCCCGCCGAGCGGCCCGCCCCCGCCATCATCGAACGTGCACTCCGCCTCTACGCCTCCGGCCGCGAAAAGCTCGCCGCCGACGACAAGACCGGCGCGATCAACGACCTCCAGCAGGCCTCCAAGCTCGACCCCACCGCCCCGCAGGTCTGGCGCGAACTGGGCGATGCACAGTTCGCCTCGGGCCAGCGCCTCGCCGCCTCGGCCTCCTACGCAAACGCCGTGAACCTCGGCTCGGAGGATGCACGCGTCTGGTGGCTCGTCGGGCACGACTACCTCCGCGAGAACAAAGACCGCCTCGCCGCCGTCCACCTCTGCCGGGCCATCGACCTTCTTGAGCGGGCCACCGACCCCGCCCTCGAATACCTCGTCTACGCCGACCTGGGCCAGTCACTCCTCAACCTGGGATACAACCGCGCCGCCATCGAGGCTGTCCGCCGCGGCACCTCCCTCCCCACCCCCCTCCCCTGGGTCACCAACCTCCGAAACGAACTGATCGAGCTCATCCGCAAGCGTGCCGAACTCCGCCGCGACGCCGGCGACGCCGCCGTCCGCGCCTCGGAGACCATCGCCGCCCTCGAGCTCTACGAACTCGCCGCCGAAGATGGCCAGCTCGACGACGGCGAACTCATGGCCCGGCGTGCACACGCCCTGTGGTCAAGCGGCAGGCCCATCGCCACCGCCGCCCTGCTCGTCGAGGAAATGGCGGTCCAGGCCCTCCCCGTCAACGACACCCAGCTCACCCTCCTCCGCCGTCTCGCGCCCGATCCCGCCGCCGGCCCTCTCCTCGCGCCCGCCATCGATGAAGCCGCCAAGGCGTCCAAGGTCCCGGGCCAGACCGCCGATCGCCAGTGGGCACGTGCACAGGCCGCCGCCCGCCCCGGCGCCGCCGGGCGCGACGTCCTCCGCGCAGCGCTTGCCACCTACCCCGAGGGGGATGACCTCTTCCGCGACCTCCTCGACTCCTACCCGCGCAACGACGTCATCGCCCGCGTGGATGAACTGGTATCGCTCGCCCAGCGCGCCCCCCGCGCCCTGGCCCTCACGTCCCGCCTCCTGACCACCAGCATCGACGCCGAGGGTGAACTCGCCGTGCTCGAGCGCCACCGCGCTCCCGCCGCCCAGCTCATCCGCGTCCAGCTCCTGCTCGCCATGGGCAGGATCGACGATGCCCTCAACGTCACGCTCGACAAGACCCCCGCGCAGCTCGCCCCCTACGCCGCGCTCCTGCGCATCCAGGCACTCGCCGCACGCGGGCTCTACGACCAGGCGGAGACCGCGCTCGAGTCGCTCAGGGCCATCGTCCCCGCCGACGACCCCCTCGTCCTCGCACGTGCATACGCCGAGCTCCAGCGCTTCACCGCCGCCTTCAACGCACTCCCCCTCCCGCACACCGCCCAGGCCGACAACCTCGCCCCCCAGCTCCGCCTCGCCGCCGCCGGCATCTCCCTCCGTGCAGCGCGTCCCGAGCCCGCCGAGTCGACCGCGCTCTCCATCCTCCGCGCTGACCCCTTCAACGACGAAGCCTACGAGATCCTCGCCGCGCTCTACGGCGCGGGCTCGCCCCTGGCCGACGAAGAAAAGCTCGGCCAGACCTTCCGCCTCCTCCGCCAGGCCTCACCCGCGGGCCGCACCGTCCGCTGGCTGACCGCGCAGGAGATGATCGGCCGCCGCATGGAGGGCCAGGCCTACCAGCTCCTCGCCGACATGCTCCAGCGCGGCTGGGTCAGCGAGCCCATCGTCGCCGCCTTCTCAGGCGTCGTCGAGCGACAGGTCGGCCTCGGCGGCCAGACGCAGGAAGCCGCGCTCGAGCTCACCCGCCGTCTGACGATCCGCTACCCCGAGATCCCCACCCTCACCATCGCCCTCGCCCGCGCGACCGCCGCCGCCGGCCACGGTGAGCAGGCGATCCAGATCCTCGAAACCAAGCTCAAGACCCGCCCCTGGCCCATCCTCGAGGCCGCCCGCGAGGCCGTGGTCCGCGATGTCCTGGGCCGACCCGACGACGCCCGTCGCATGGCCCTCAAGCGCCTCGAGCCCGCGCCCCGCCCCATCGACCTCACCGTCTCCTACGCCGTCGAACTCGGCCGCTCCGCCGGGCTCGCCGAGGCCCTCGATATCCTCGTCAAAGACCTCCCCCTTGAGTGCGAACTCACCAGCGATCAGCAGACCCGCATCGCCGCACTTTTGGCCGCAAGCTTCCGGCCCGGCGACGCCCCCGGAACACCCCCCGTTCTCAAGTCCCCCGCCGACACCCAGGCCGTCGCGCAGCTCATGGGCCTGCTCGTCTCGCGCGGCGCCAAGCTCACCCCGCAGATGCACCAGGCACGCATCAAGCTCCTGTGTGCATCCCCCTCCCTCGACCCCGCCGAACTCCTCCGCGCCTGCGAAGACGCCGGCCGCGATGTGCCCGCCATCGCCACCGCCGCCTTCCTCCTCGCCGCGCAGGAACTCGTCAACACCGCCAGGCGACCCCAGGACGCCATCCCCTTCATGGTCGAAGCGCTCAAGCGCGACAACGACCCCGGCCCCGATGTCCTGGCCTCCTTCACGACCCTCGTGACCCAGTTCGGACAACCCGCCGATATCGACGCGCTCGAAACCTACATCGGCCCCCCCGAGCGCATGTCCAAGGTCCTGGCCCGATTCGATCCCGAGAACGCCGTCCCCACCGACCCCATCGAGATCCGCGCAGAGTACTTCTACAGCGTCTCCAACCGCGCTGAGACCTTCGGCCGCCGCGACCTCTCCGAGCGTGCCCTGCGCAAGACCCTCGCCATCAAGCCCGACCATGGCCTCGCGAACAACGACCTGGGCTACTTCCTCCTTGAGGCCGGCCGCGACCCGATGGACGCCGACCGCATGCTCTCGACCGCACACCGCCAGCTCCCAGACAACGCCAGCGTCACCGACTCGCTCGCCTGGCTCCGCTACCACGAAGGCATCATCGAAGACCAGAAGGACCCGCCCCTGGAGGGCGCCCTCTCGCTCCTCGAACGCGCCGCCACGCTCGACCGCGGCGTCGACAACTGGACCATCCTCGACCACCTCGGCGATGCACGCTGGCGTGCAGGCAAGAAGTCGCAGGCAAGCGAAGCCTGGGTCAGGGCAGAAGCCCTCCTCGCCCGACGCCTCAACGAAGAACTCGCCCAGATCAAGCCCACCGACCCACCCCTGCGCCCCTGGCTCCAACGCATCTTCGACGACTGGAAAAAAGAACTCCAGACGCTCCGTGAGAAGATCGACGCCGTGAAGAACGCGCAGGAGCCGCCGATCACCCCCATGCACTGGCCCAACCACCGGGCCAAGTGATCCCGCGCACGCCCTCTCCCCTACCCCACCTCGTCGCACAGGCGTCCCGCGCGTCTCTCCAACCCTCGCTACCGCCCCTCTCCCCCACGCCCCATGCCTCGATCTCTCAATGCCTGGATGCCTCCGCGCTCGGGTGCCCTGCTCCGCTGCCCTGAGCGGGGCAGGCATCACAGACTCCCTGCCTCACTGCCTTCCTTGCCGGGTGCCCTACTCCTGTCTGCTCTGAGACAGGGGCAGGCATCACAGGCTCCCTGCCTCACTGCCTCACTGCCTTCCTTGCCGGGTGCCCTGCTCCTGTCTGCTCTGAGACAGGGGCAGGCATCACAGACCCCCTGCCTCACTGCCTTCCCTGCCGGGTGCCCTGCTCCGCTGCTCTGAGCGGGGCAGGCATCACACGCCCACTGCCTTGATGCCTCGATGCCTCATGCCTCCTGCCTCTCCCCTTCCTCCCCCACCCCTACCATCCCTCCCCCACCCAAGGAGCTTCCGTTGGCCGGCCATAGTGCATGGAAGAACATCAAGCGCCGCAAGGACGCCGTTGACAAAAAACGCGGCAAGGTCTGGACCAAGATCGCCAAGGCCATCATCGTCGCCGCACGCAACGGCGGGCTCGACCCCGCCAGCAACCTCACCCTCCGCTACGCCATCGACGAGGCCCGCTACGCCAACATGCCCCGCGACACCATCGAGCGCAACGTCCGCAAGGGCGCTGGCGAAAAGGATGGCACCGGCTACGAAACCATCCGCTACGAGGGCTACGGCCCCGGCGGCGTCGCCATCATCATCGACGCACTCACCGACAACCGCACCCGCACCGTCACCTTCCTCCGCGATGCACTCACCAAGTACGGCGGCAACCTCGGCAACTCCGGGTGCGTCGCGTACAACTTCGACCACCGCGGCCAGATCATCCTCCGCGCACAAGGCCTCACCCAGGACCGCGTGATGGACCTCGCCATCGACGCCGGCGCCGCCGACGTCGAGAACCCCTCGGACCCCGAGGAAGAGGGCGCGACCTACACCATCTACACCGACATCCAAAGCTTCCAAGCCGTCAAGGAAAAGCTCGAAGCCGCCGGCCTGACCATCGAGGAAGCACAGCTCGCCATGGTCCCCCAGACCAGGACCACCGTCTCGGGCGAAATCGCCAAGGACAACATCGAGCTTCTCGAAGTCATCGAGGACATCGACGACGTCCAGAAGGTTTACACCAACCTCGACGTCGCCGAATAAGCCCGCCCACCTCCGCTCCTCCATCGCGCGGGCCATCCCCCCATCATGTCCAGCGCCGCCGATCCAGTGATGAGTCCTCCCACCGGAGCCCGCATGCCTCGTCACGTCACCGCACGCTTTGATCCCGCCCCCATCCTCCTCGCCGACCGCACCACCCGGCATCGCGACCCCGCGCACGCCGCCCTCCCCCTCCCCCCCTTCCCCGCCTACCGCTTCCCCCCCGTCGAACTCGGCCCCGCTCCCCGCTCCACCCGCCTGCGCCCCCGCTTCCTCGACAAGAACGCCCTCCGCCACGCCTACCTCTCCATCGAGCCCGGCACCTCCCTCTACGCCACCGGCGAAACCGCCGGCCCCCTCCGTCGCAACGGCCGCGTCACCATCTGCTGGAACACCGACAGCTTCGATTACACCGACAAGACCCGCTCACTCTACCAGTCACACCCCTTCGTCCTGGCCGTGCGCCGCGACGGCTCAGCCTTCGGCGTCATCTGCGAAACCACCCACTGGTGCCGCATCGACCTCCGCTCGGGCATCCTCTTCTCAAGCAGGGGCCGCTCCCCCGCCATCACGATCATCGAGCGCGACTCACCCGAAGATGTCGTCGCCGCCCTCTCTGAACTCACCGGCACGATGCCCATGCCCCCCCGCTGGGCCCTGGGATACCAGCAGTCCCGCTGGTCGTACGAACCCGACGCACGCGTCCGCGAGATCGCACGCGGCTTCCGCGAACGCGGCATCCCCTGCGACGTCCTGTGGTTCGACATCGACTACATGGACGGCTTCCGCTGCTTCACCTTCGATCACGATAAGTTCCCCGACCCCGCCGCCCTCAACCGAGACCTCCACGCACAGGGCTTCCACTGCGTCTACATGATCGACCCCGGCATCAAGGTCGATCCGCAGTACCACGTCTACGCACACGGCCAGTGTGCACTCCCCTCCTCCCGCTCCGTCTTCATCCAGGACCACGCCGGCCGCGAACACCACGGGTCCGTCTGGCCCGGCCCGTGTGCATTCCCCGACTTCACCAACGCCCACGTCCGCGCCTGGTGGGCCGGCCTCTACCACGATTTTCTCGCCCGCGGCGTCGACGGCGTCTGGAACGACATGAACGAGCCCGCCATCTTTGATGGCCCCGGCAAGTCCATGCCCTCCATGTGCATCCACCTCGCCGACGAAGACCTCGGCGGACACGACACCCACGCACGCTACCACAACATCTACGGCATGCAGATGGTCCGCGCATCCCGCGAAGGCCTCGCCGCCGCCACGCCCGACAAGCGCCTCTTCATCCTCACCCGCGCAAGCTTCCTCGGCGGCCAGCGCTACGCCGCCACCTGGACCGGCGATAACCGCTCCAACTGGTCGCACCTCCGCTGGGCGATCCCCATGGCCCTCAACCTCTCCCTCAGCGGCCAGCCCTTCGTCGGGCCCGACATCGGCGGCTTCGTCGGCGATGCCACCCCCGAACTCTTCGCCCGCTTCATGGGGATCGGTTCACTCCTCCCCTTCGCTCGCGGGCACTCGATCAAGGACTCACGCGACCACGAGCCCTGGGCCTTCGGACCCGACTGCGAGACCGCCTGCCGACTCGCACTCCAGCGCCGATACCGCCTCCTCCCCTACCTCTACACCCTCTTCCGCGACGCCGCGACCTCCGGCCTTCCCATCATCCGCCCCGTCTTCTTCGCCCGACCCGCCGACCACACCCTGCGCACGATCGACCACGCCTTCCTTCTCGGCCCCGACCTCCTCATCAGCGCCGCCGTCACGCCCGAAGTGATCGACCCGCCCGATTCCCCCCTCGCGGGCTGGCGTGAATTCGAGTGCGTGGATGCACACACGGATCACCCCGGCTTCTCGACCACCCGGGCACCCCCCGCCCTCCCCCGCCTCTTCATCCGCCCCGGCGCCATCATCCCCTTCGCCCCCATCGCGCAGCACACCGCCCAGTCCGATGTCACGCGGCTCTCCCTCCTCATCGCCCCCGCCGATGATGGCCACGCACGCGCGCAGGTCTACCACGACGATGGCATCTCGCACGGACACGAGCGCGGCGAGTACGAACTCATCGAGTTCACGGCCGATGCAAAGACCTCCCGCCTGGGCCGAAAGGTCATCCACCAGGGCATCGCGCCGACGCTGCATGTCCACGATCTGCACGCGATCGAGGCCGGACGCCTCGTGGCATGGCGAATCGAAACGGCGTGACCGACGGGATCGCCCCGCCACACACACCCACGACGCCCCCGCCACGCCCCCGCCGAACATCCTCAGCCCTTCATCACGCTCTTGAGGTGATCCGCCAGCCTGAACGCCATCGCCACGATCGTCATCGTCGGGTTCATGAACCCGTTGGTCGGGAATGTGCTCCCTCCCACGATGTACAGGTTCTCGATGTCGTGCGACCGGCAATCCCCATCCACCACGCCCGTCCTGGGGTCGCTCGACATCCTCGTCGTCCCGGCCGGATGGCACGGCGCGTACAGGCCAAAGGGCCAGTCGACCTCGCTCTTCTCAGGCGGCACATAGCAGCGACCAAGCCCCGCGCGGTTCAGCATCGCCCCGTACCGCAGCACCGTCTCCCGCACCGCGCGCTGCGTCTGCTCATCCACGATCCAGCGAAGCTCGATCCGCGGAATCCCAAAGCGATCCTTCTCGGTCGCCGAGAGCGTCACGCGGCTGTTGGCGTCCGAGGTGTTCTCGCCGTGGATCAGGATCGGGAACGCCACCTTGGGGCCGCGCGGACCCGGCGGACGCAGCGAATCGGGGATCGGCGTCAACGACACCCCGATCGAGCAACCCAGGAGCTTCATCTCCTCCTGCGCTGCCGTCGACACCGCAAGACCCGTGAACGCCGGTATCGCCAGCTTGTCCAGGTACGCCTGACGCTCTTCCAGTTCCGGCGGCGGGACCATCACCCCCGCGAACGTCGAGAACGTGTGCTCCTTGAAGTACCTCCCCACGCATCCCGAGCTGTTGGCAAGCCCCCCGCTCGCAAGCAACAGACGTGCATTCTCAAGACCCCCGCACGCCAGCACGAAGTGCCGCGCCCGGACCTGCGCGGTCCTTCCCTCGTTGGTCTTGACCGTCACCTCGCCCAGCCGCCGACCCTCCGCCGACATCGGCTGGACGTTCGCGTGCATCAGGATCCGCACGTTCTCCGCCCGCTCCAGCATCTCCCGCTGCGTCTGTCCCAGCCGCGGCACCGGCGTCGGACGGATGTTGAACCCCTCGAAAAAGTCAACGCCCCCCGGCGTCAGCGACCGGGCCGGCGCCTTCACCGTCGCCGCGACCGCCTCGTAATCAAACTCGCCAAGCTGCAGATACCCGCAGGCCTTCTTGTAGTACGGCCGCAGGTCGTCGTACCCGATCGGCCACCCGCTCTCGGGAACCCAGTCGCGCTTCAGAAAATCAAACGGCCTCAGCGGACCGCACCACCCTTCCCAGTGGTTGGTCGTCCCCCCGAAATACCGCAGCCGCGAACCCTCGAGGTTGAACCACCGCTCCAGGATCGTCCCCGCGTAGGAGTTCTGCGTCGCCGGATCGAACGTCAGCCCCCCGGCTTCCAGCACGATCACGCTGTGGCCCGAACCCGCAAACTCGCGCGCCAGCGTGATGCCCGCCGCGCCCGAGCCGATGATGCACAGGTCCGCGTCGTACGCTTCCTTCGCGCCGGGTTGTTCAAGGTCAGCGAGCATCGGACGCCAGCGCTCCCTGGCTTGCCGCAAGCCGCATGATGTTCCACTCGGTCTGCGAGACGATCCACCCCCCCGCCATCACGACCCGCCCCTCCAAAAGCTCGCGCCCGATCAGTTCACGCAACGTCCGCACGATCTCCATCGCGCTCTCGTCTGTGCACACGCCCGCCTCGCTCCATTCCATCCCGTCGTGCGCTGGCAAAGTCGCCAGAACCTCCCGTGCATCAACCAGCGGCGGCACATGCCCCATCGCCGTGATCTCCGAACTCCGATCGGGGAACCGCACAGTCCAGTGCCGGACGTCAGCCCACGATCGGATCGGCCGGGGACCACGCGACGCCGAAGGCGGCGGCACTTCCCGCGTTCCATGCACCGCGACCGCGGCCAACCCCGCTCCGGCCACCACCATCGCCGCCATCGCGCGTCGACGAGATACCGTTTCGCTGGGCTGCGGACCGCGTTGCTTCATGCTCTGGCTTTCCGTACATTCAGGACACGTGGGTCGCTCAAAACCCGTTGAGAGCCCGATTTTACGCAAATCCGGGCCGCCGACAATGTGCACGCGATCTAACTTTCCGATAGCGCGCACGCCGCATGCATCGCCGCACATGCAGCAGGAGCCATACGCATGATCGCCGATCTGATTGCAGCATTCCGTGTCCGTTCAGACATCATCCACGCCCTGACCCGCGGCCTCGCGCTGCACGAACTCGTCGCCTTCCCCATCCCCGGAACCTGGTCACTCCAGCAGCTTTCGGTCCACCTCCTCGACAGCGACCTGGCCGCCTCCCACCGCATGAAACGCATCATCGCCGAAGAAACGCCCCTCCTGATCGCCTACGACGAGACCGCCTTCGCACGCTCGCTCTTCTACCACGACATGAACATCGCAACCGTCGCCGAGCTCTTCCGCCTCAACCGCCTCCACCTCGCCGAACTGCTCGAAAAACTCCCCGCGGCCGCCTTCGACCGCTGCGGCGTCCACAACCAGCGCGGCAAGGTCACCCTCCGCGAGATGGTCCAGATCTACATCGATCACGTCGACCACCACCTCACGTTCGCCAACGCCAAGCTCGCAGCCCTCGGCCGCCCTCCCGTCATCCCCCCGCCCCTCCCG
>DATGXW010000127.1:0-31105 GCA_035298585.1 Phycisphaerales bacterium | reverse complement strand
CGCAGCGCCCGGTGACGCAGCGTCTCGTCGACCTTGGGGATCGCGCCCCCCGCCGCCGCGTGTGCTGTCAGCAGGTCGCCGATCGAATCGAGCGCGATCGTCGCCTGACGCGGCGAAGCCAGGTCGTGCCACGAGGGCATCGCCAGGCGCGCACGCGCCGCATACGCCAGCGAAAACTGCGGGTTGGTCTTGATCGCAAGATCAAGCAGCTGGCGTGCCTGCGGTATCTGAACACGCCGCTGGATCAGGTCGCTTGCCTGCTCGTACAGCCGCGAGGCTTCCAGCGTCCGCTCCGCCTGCTCCAGCCGCTGGCCGCGCTCGCGCGCGATGTCCGCCGCCGCGTACGCGAAGATCGGCCCGCCCACCGCCAGGAACGTCACCGCGGCCCCCACGCTGATGAACGCCAGCCGGTGCCGCTTGGCGGCCTTCGAGAAGGCATACGCCAGCGACGGCGGTCGCGCCGCGATCGGGCGGTCCGCCAGGTACCGGCGAAGGTCCTCGCCCAGCGACGCCGCCGAGGCGTATCGCGTCGTCCTGTCGCGCGAAAGCGCCGTCGTCACTATGAACTCAAGGTCACCCCTGAACTTGCGGCGGAATGTCGAGATCGGCGCCGGCGTCGCGGTACGGACCGCGTCGATCGCCTCACGCAGCGGCCGGTCGTGCGTCTCGATCGGGAGAACCCCCGTCAGCAGTTCGTACAGCACGACGCCCAGCGCGTACACGTCGGCCCGCGTGTCCACGTCGCCCTTGGGATCAAGCTGCTCGGGCGCCATGTACGCCAGCGTTCCCAGGAGGTGGGGGATCGTCATCGTCGGCTTGGGACGGTGTGCAGATTCCGACGGGAACGAGATCATCTCCCCTTCGCCCGCGTTCATGATCCGCGCGATGCCAAAGTCCAGGACCTTCACCGCCCCCTCCGGGCTCACCAGCAGGTTGCCGGGCTTGAGATCGCGATGCACCACGCCCCGCGCGTGTGCATGCTCCACCGCGTCGCACGCCTGGATCAAGAGCCCGATGATCCCACGCGCCGGGATCGCCCGTTTGCGTGCATACACGTCGATCGGCTGGCCCTCGATGTACTCGATCACCACGTACGGCCTCGGTCCAGACGCCGTCGACACGACGCCCGCGTTGTAGACGTGTGCAATCCCCGCGTGCCGCAGCCGGGCCAGGATCGACGCCTCACGCTCAAAGTGCCGCACCAGCGACTCTTCGCGGATGTCGGCCCGCAGGATCTTGATCGCCACCGTCCGCCGCGGGCTCGCTTGCTCCGCAAGGTACACCACACCCATACCGCCCACCGCAAGCCGCCTCACCAGCCGGTACGGGCCGATCATCTCCGGGATGTCATCATCCCCCGGCGTCAGCGCTGTCGAGAGTGCATCCGACAGCACGCGCGTGCTCGCCGAGAGATCCTCCGCGTTGCTGTCAGAATCCAGCATCCGCCGGAGCTGCCTCCGCATCGCCTCCGATGTGCACGCCGCCTGGATGAACCGGTCCCGTTCCCCCGCCGGCAGCCCGACGGCGGTCTCGAAGTTCGCGGCCAGGAGTTCGTAGTCGGCGGCGTTCATGCGGGATCACACGCGGTCACTCATCGGCGAGCTGTGCACGCAGCCAGGCCTTGGCCGTTCGCCAGTCCCGCTCGGCGGTTGGGAGCGAAATCCCCATGATCTCCGCCGCCTGCGGCATCGTCAGCCCGGCATAAAATCGAAGCTCGACAAGCCGCGCGTGCCTTGGATTCAGACGCTCAAGCTCGTCCAGCAGTTCGGCCAGATCAAACGGGTCAACCTGCTCCGCATCCCCCTGGGCCGTGATCGCCCCGGCCGATAACTCCGTGTTGTCCAGCCCGCTCCGGACCGCGCCGCCCCCTCGTTTGGCCGCCTTCTGTGCACGCCCATGATCGGCCAGGATCCGACGCATCGCCATCGCCGCCAGCGCCAGGTAATGATTGCGGTCCGACCACTTCCCGGGATCCTGCCGGCTCAGCTTGAGGTACGCCTCGTGCACCAGCGCTGTCGGCTGGAGCGTGTGGTCGCGACGCTCCCGGCTCAGCATCGACGCCGCCAGGTGCCGCAACTCCGCGTACAGATCCGTATACAGCGGACTCTCAGGCCCGGGAATGGCAGGCAGCCCCTCCCGTCCACCCTGGTTGGGGTGCTCAGGCGTTCCGCCAAGGAGGTTGGGTGATGATGTGCCTTCGCTCATGGCGGCTCGGACCAGACTGTTCAGTCCTCCAAGGGTAGGTGCCGGAGTAGGTGTGCGTACGGCAGGCCACAAGAGAGCCCCGCCGACCAACCTCGCACGACCCTTCACTACGCGTAACCTCAACCCCAGGGCATCACCGGGTGCCCCAGTGCTCGGTCGCGGTCCCTCGATAGACCCCCCCAATTCGATGGCAGGCGAATCAAGGGGAGTTCCTGTAACCCTGTGCCAAGACCTGCATCGAACCATCCCCGGCGTGTGCAGTCGAGCCCTCGACCACCCGCCCTGACGCGAGAGGAGCCCCCATGATGGATGCACGTGCCTATGCACTCGGCCTTGCCAAGTTCACCCGCGGCGCTTCGGAGAGCATGCTCGATGGCTGGCCCGCCGAGAAGCACACGTACCAGTCGTCGAGGTCGGACAACCATCCGATCTGGGTCCTGGGCCACCTGATCACCACCGATGTCTGGCTTGCCTCCATGGTCGGGGCGGAGTCGGTCAAGGTCGCCGACAACTACAGCAAGCTCTTTGGCCCCGGCTCCACACCCAGCCCCAACGCCGGCGACTATCCGAGCTTCGCGCAATTGCACGAAGAGTTCACCAAGGCACGTGCACTGCTCCTGTCATGGTACGAAAAGGCAACCCCCGAGCAGCTTGCAATGAAGGTCAACGCCGAGAACTTCGCGGTCGACGCACTCGACGGCTTGATCAAGATCTGCTGGCACGAATCATGGCACTTCGGCCAGGTCGCCGAGCTCCGCAAAGCCCTCAATCTCCCCCGCAAGATGGGCTGACGAACGCGCCGCGCCAGCAAGCGCTCGCGCCTGCACACAGCACCCGGCCCTCCCCATGGGCCCCCCACACCACAGGCCAGCGCCACACCGCGAGGGGCTTCCGCCCCTCGTCTTTTTGTTTTCTCAGGACGCCTCTCGACGCCGCCCGCGAATGTCATCCCCCGTACACGAGCCCCAGGATCGCATCCGCCGTCGCGGGCGCGGGCTTTTCACTCCGCGCAATCGCCTGTTCAACGATCCGCTGTGCCTCGCTTCGGCCTTCACCCAGCGCCACGAGCGCTTCGATCGCCTCCCGCACCTGCGGAGGCAGGTTCGAGAGCGGGGGGGGTGTGAACGCACCGGGCTTGATTTCCGCAAGGTCTGAAGCGCCCAGGTAGATCTCGACCTTCCCGTGCAGCTCCGCCACGATCGTCTCTGCAAGACGCTTGCCGATCTCCGGGAGCTTCACCAGCGCCGGCGTGTCCTTCTGCGCAATCGCCCGCGCGATCGCCGCGGGTTCGATCTCCATCGCTCGCAGCGCCTTGCGGTTGCCGATCCCCTTGACCGTCGTGAAGAGTTCAAAGAACCGGCGGTCCAGCGCCGACTCAAAGCCGATCAGCCGCGGGATGAAAGATGCGCCCTGTCCCTGGCCTTCTAAGTAGCAGTGGGTAAGCAACCTCACAGGCTGGGAAATGCGATCCGACAACTTGCGTTGAAGGCAGGCCGGCAGCAGCACCTCAAGGGTGATCCCCCCGGCCATGTGCACAACGGCCGCGGGGCCGGCAAAACCGATCAGAGTTCCTTCAACCTGGTGGATCATGGTGCCGGCATGGTACGGGATCCATCCGCGTCATCGAGCCTCGCCAGAATGCAAGATCGTGCAAGCACCAGGACTCCGCCGTCAATCTGGACAATCGGTTGGGCAACCGGTAAGGAATCTTCCGCCCAGTCAGCCTTCTGGTGGGTGGGATCAAAGGTCGAGTCTCAGACAGCCGATAACCTTCCGAGACCCGGACGGTTCCCCATCCGTGGAGCGACCGGCTGTGAACCGGTAGGTTCAAGGTTCGTAGCCCGGTCGGCGGCGTGTTCGGCAGGATCAGCCCTCTGGACGGAGTGCATCGGTTGAAGGACGTCTACACCACCGAGTCCAAGCCCGGACGCAAGGATGAGCCGAACATCGCGGCCGTCGTGCTCGTCGGGACTTTCCCGACCTGCCGCGCACTCGCAGCCCAGCTCGAAACCCTGCCCGTTCAGCCCCGCGTCCTGGGGTGGATCGATGTCGCGGGTTCGGGAGGAGAGATCGCCTGTGCACATCGGTTGGGAGGGCTCGAAGACCTTGAGCGGGTCTTGCCCGAGCTTCTCTCCCAGACGCGAACGCAAAGCACACCCGGACCAGGCCTGCTGTGCCTTGTCTCGCTGCCGCGCCAGCTTCGCGCTGCGTGGCTGCGTGCGACCGCTTCGCTGGGGCGCCACGGGGTCCCCTTCCGCAGCGTGACACCCATCGAGGATCTGCTCGCCGGCGGCGGGGCGGCGGGCGACAGCAGCAGGCCGGTGACCGTCGATTACTCCGCACTCATCGGCCGGACGCCCTATGGCATCGATCGACGTGCGGTCGCCCGCCTGATCGAGGGCAAGCGCGTCCTGATCACCGGGGCCGGAGGCTCGATCGGTTCGGAGATCGCCCGCATCGCCGCGACCTTCTCCCCCGCCAAGCTGGTGCTGATGGAGCGTTCAGAGAACGCACTCTTTGAGATCAATCGCCGGATCGGCGAACGATTCCCGGGCCTGAATCGCTCCGCCGTGCTGCACGACGTGGTGGATGCGCCGGGTACGCTCCGTCACCTGATGGCACTCAAGCCCGACGTGGTCTTTCATGCCGCTGCACACAAGCATGTGCCGCTCATGGAAGAGCACCCCGCCCACGCGGTGATGAATAACTTCTTCGGGACCAAGAGCATCGCCGACGCGGCCCTTGCCAGCGGCGCGGAGCGGTTCGTCCTGATTTCCTCGGACAAGGCTGTCAAGCCCACCTCGGTGATGGGCGCGACCAAGCGCCTGGCCGAGATGTACATCCAGGGTCTGCACCGGTCGGTCTGGTCTCGTCGTCGCAATCTCCCATCGAGCGACGCCGAAGGCAGGACCGCCTTCTGCATGGTCCGGTTCGGCAATGTCCTGGGATCGGCGTGCAGCGTCCTTCCCATCTGGTCGAGCCAGATCGTCGAAGGCGGGCCGGTGACGGTTACCGACCCGCGCATGACCCGCTACTTCATGACCATCGACGAGGCCGCCGCCCTGGTCATCCAGGCGGGCGCGATCGAGACCTCAGACCCGACCGCACGCGTCTATGTCCTCGACATGGGCCAGCCCGTCCGGATCCTCGACCTTGCACAGCGATTTGTCCGTGCGGCCGGGTTCATCCCGGCGATCCGCGACCAGGCCGGCGCGGCGGTCGCCAGCGAGCTCGACGACACGGGTGATGCGAGCCTTCCTGAAATGATCATCCGCCTGACGGGTGCACGACCCGGTGAGAAGCTGCATGAGGAGCTGGCGTACGCCGCCGAGCTATTGCAGCCGACGCCATACGCCGGCATCAACGCCTGGGCCGGCCCGCTCGGCGACGACTTCAGCCTGGCACTTCTTGTTGCCGACCTCTCGGCGATCTCGACCGCCACGGAACGGTCCACGGTGCTCGAGACCATCCGTCGCCACGTCCCGGAACTGCCGCGACGAGGAACAATTTCGGCCGATGAACCCGATCAGACACCAAGTATGCCCGCGCAATCTCACGTGAACGCTTTACAGAAAACGAACACGACGATAGCGCTGGCTTGATTTGGGCGGAACATTGCGGGACACTTCTCCCTGTGAATGCACGGTCCTCCCCGGTGTGCGTTGGAAGCCGGCGGGATGGACCACGCGGACTGCCTCCGTCTCGTGTGAGGCCAGGCCGCTCTTGGTGCCGCGTAGGTGTGAGTGCGCGGCGTTGCTGAAGGGACAGGGAAGACCCGTATGAATCCAACGGACGTCCTTCGGGAAAGCGTGGATGCACGTCGGCGCGCTGAGGAGCTGCTCAAGGGGCTGCTCGCCGCCAAATCCCAGACGGAAGCCTATCTGACGCAGATCGGTCGCCATGACCCGGTCAAGCAACTGACGGGTAAGTCGGCCATCGACAACGCCATCGCTTCAACCCAGCGCATGATCGACACGCTCGATCGTGCGGTCGAGCAGGTTCGGCGCGAGCTGGGCGAGGATGATTGGGCGGAGATCTCAGACTGCCTGACGGCCCCATTGGCCAGCAGATCCTCGTACTGAAGATCACGAACTGTGTGTACCCTGGGAAGCTGTGAGCGATTCAACCCCGCGTCTTGCGGCAGGCCGCGATGAGCCTGCGCAGGTCCGGCAGGGCCTCATCGACGCTCATGCTCGACGCGATGGCCGTCTCGGCCCGTCGAGCCAGGTCCGCCAGCGCTTCAAAGCCGACGACCGGCGCGACGCCCCCGATCTGGCGGCAGAGCAGGATGCTGCGCTCGGTCGACTTCTCGGTGATCGTCTTCTCAAGCTGTTCGGCCTGGCGTTTCACCTCGTCGGTGAAGCTCTTGACCAGGCAGAGCGAAGGGTGATTTGGCGGGAGCGAGGAGGCCGTGAGCCCCTTGCATCCGTCGGGCTTCAGGAGGCCGGCGATGAGCTGCTGGAGCGTCCGCTCCGTGATGGGCCGGTTGATCACCGCGTCGGGCTTGACCGCCGAGCCTCCCTTGACGTTGACCGACGCGACTCCCGAGACCACCGAGAGCACCGGGACGATCACGCCGTCGGTCCGCAGGCGCTCAAGCACCGTGGGGTTTGACGAGGCGTCGAACTCCGAGTCGAGGATGATCATGTCCGCGCCGGCGTTGGCCTTCTTGAGTGCATCCTCGTAGTTGGCCGCGTGCTGGACGCGGACCGAGGTGTCGCGGAGGTGATGCCGGACGATCTGCTGGTCGAGCTCGGTCGCCCCGATGAACAGGAGTGAGCCGCGGAGCTGGGTTGAGTCGACCTTCTCGATCGACAGTGCGTCAGCCTGCGACCCGTTGATCACAAAGTCGCTGATCCGGATCGGTTCCTTGAACTTGATCCCGACCTCGTGGATCACGCCCGTGAGGTGGCTGCAGCGGGCGATCTTGCCCGGGATCTCCACGTTGTACCCCATGCAGTGGGGGAGGGAGATGTCGCACTGGCTGTTGGGATAGACGTAGGCGTTGTGGAGGACGCTCAGGCCCCCGCAGGAGATGTTGCGGCACGCGACGCCGATCGTCGACCTGGAGCCGGCCTGGTGGGTGATCGTGAGGGGAACGCACACGTGCCGGAAGGGCCAGCGAACGAACTGTCGGTTGGCCTGCGATGCGGGCTGTTCCTTCGCGTCAAGAAGGTCCAGGAGCTTTTGCAGCTTCCCCAGGTCCAGGCGGATGCTGTTGCTCTGCTGTGAGATCTCGTTCTGGGGGTTGCGTGAGTTGGCCTGGCTCGCCATGGCGGATCTTTTCCTTGGACGGAGAGATGAAGACTCCCGGTCCATCGGCGACCCCGGAGGTCGACGGGATCCGGTGCATCAAGAACCCGCCAGTTGCGGGGGGATCGGGCCGCATGGGTAGACCCTCGGCATGGATCTGCGTCCGAGAATCGTGGTCCGAGAAGCGTGAAGCCGACTCCGGGCTCCGGTACACTGCGTCTCACCTTTGAGTGGAGGCCTTTCGATGAGCGGACCAGGCACGGCACACGGAACGACCAGGCGGGCATTTCTTCAGGCGACGGCCGCGCTGGGCGCGGCCGGCTTGGCGGCCCCATGGATCCGCGCTTCCAACAAGTCGGGGCTGGGCCCGATCATCGTCGGCGCTGGCGAGCACACCTACGAGGTGCTCCACGACTGGGGGACACTGCCCAAGACCCACATGTGGGGCAATACCCACGGCGTGTGCGAGGATGCACAGGGCCGGATCATGATCAAGCACACCGTCGGCGGGGGGAGCGAGTCGGCCGATGCGATGGTGGTGTTCGACGCCCAGGGGAAGTTCGTGGGAAGCTGGGGGGCCGAGTTCAAGGGTGGTGCACACGGGTTGCACCTGCAGAAGGAAGGATCCGATGAGGTCCTGTACCTCTGCGACCCCAACCGCGGCCTGCTCGTCAAGACGGACATCAACGGGAAGGAGATCTGGCGGCGCGAGTGTCCGATGGAATCGGGGCTGTATAACTCGCAGGGCGAGTACAAGCCGACCAACGTGGCCGTCGGTCCGCGCGGGCAGGTCTATGTCGCCGATGGATACGGCAAGAGTTGGATCCACATCTATACACCCAAGGGCGAGTACGTCAGGTCTTTCGGCGGCCCGGGGAAAGAACGGGGCCAGCTTTCCTGTCCACACGGGCTTGCGCTCGACACTCGCTCGGGTACGCCCCGGCTGGTCGTGGCGGATCGTTCCAACCGCCGCCTCCAGTATTTCACGCCCGACGGCCGCCATGACGGCTTCGTGACCGACGAGATGCGTGCCCCATGCCATTTCCATTTCCACGGCGACGCGATGGTGGTCCCCGATCTTGAGGGCCGCGTGACGATCCTTGACAAGAACAACAAGTTGGTTGCACACCTCTGCGACGGGTGGAGCGACAAGGGCTTTGCGCTGCGAGACAAGCCGCGTGACCAGTTCGTCGCGGGTCAGTTCATCGCGCCGCACAGCGCGATCTTTGATCGCGCGGGGAACATCTTTGTCGTGGAATGGGTTGAAGTCGGGCGCGTCACCAAGCTCCGCCGCGTGTAAACTCGCGGGCAGCCTTGCCCACCAGCGAAGTTCAACACCCGCTCCGGAGTGTCTGGAGACGCCGCACGCGGCGGCATCGCCGTCTTGCGATCGCTTGGAGCATCGCCGCGGCCGCGCCGTTTTCGATCCTCATCGCTTCGCTCCTTTTCAGCGCGGCCTACCGCTGGGGCCATTCGATGGTCGAGCTCCGCGACGGGATGCTGGGGTATTACACCAACCCGGGGTACAAGAATTTCGCGTGGCTCGACCAGGGCCGCAAGGAAGGACTCCTGTTCAGCGCCCCCGCGAGGGTCCCCCCCGGCCAGTACAGGATTTACGCCAGCAATCGCTTCTGGACCGCGGTCTACGTCAAGATGTGGCATGTCGGCGGCCTGTGCAGCGCCGTCGCCGCGTGGCACTGGCATCGAGGCCTGCGCCGGGACATTCCCGCCCGGTGCTTCATGTGCGGGTACAACCTCGCGGGCGTCCCCAAAGACAGCCGCGGCTGTGTTTCATGCCCGGAGTGCGGCAGCGTCGATGATGACGGCGCGGTCCAGGATGCGGACAGGCTCTCGCGAGGCACGGAAGCAGGATGATGAGCGGGAAGACGGACGTGAAGCGTGTTCGTGGCGTGATCTTTGCCGGCGGCGGCACGGGTGGGCACATCTTTCCCGGGATGGCGGTCGCCGAGCAGCTTGAACAGTCGGCCGACAGCGCGGGGAGCGTCGCGTGCCGATTTGCAATCTCGACGCGGCCGCTCGACGCCCAGATCCTGCGCCAGGCAGGACGCGAATTCGTCCTGATCCCGGCACAGCCCTTTGCGGTCCGGCCCAGGGGACTCTTCAAGTTCATCCGGTCGTGGGGCGGCGCGGTGCACGCGGGCCAAGACATGATCCGGCGGATGCGACTGGAATGTCCCGGCGGCGTGGAGGTGATCTCGATGGGCGGCTTTGTGGCGGCCCCGGTGGTGCAGGCTGCACGCAAGGAGGGTGCTCGGATCACGCTCGTCAATCTCGATGCGGTGCCCGGCCGCGCCAACCGCTGGATCTCCAGGCACAGCGACCGCGTCTACTCGACCGTGGCGGTTCCCGAAGGTTCGCTGCGGGGCGGGCGTCTTGGAACCGGCGTGGTTGTCGTGCCCCCGATCGTTCGCAGCGCGGCACGTGCATCGGGTGATGCGGCCGCGTGCCGCCGGCTCCTGGGCCTCGATCCCGATCGCCCGACCATCATGGTGACGGGCGCAAGCCAGGGCGCGCGGTCGATCAACTCGTTCATGCTCCAGTTCGCCGAGCACTCGGACCTCCTGCAATCCGGCGGATGGCAGGTCGTCCATCAGACCGGCAAGGGCGAGGCGGAGCGCGTCCGCGAGGGATATCGGCGGGCGGGCGTGCACGCCGTCGCGGCCGAGTTCTTTGAGGGCATGGGAACGCTCTGGGGCGCCGCGGATATCGCCGTGAGCCGATCCGGCGCGGGAAGCGTCGCGGAAGCATGGGCAAACCGTGTGCCGACGATCTTTCTTCCCTACCCCTATCACAAGGACCAGCACCAGAAGTTCAACGCCATGGGCCTTGCACAGGCGGGCGCTGCGATGATCGTGCATGATCGCATCGAACCCCAGGCGAACATGGCGGAGGCCGGGACGCGGCTCATGGATCTCTGCCGCGACCCGGGTCGAAGGGCCGCCATGCGGTGTGCATACGACGCGCTGGGGCCGGCGGATGGTGAAGTCAAGATCGCGCGCGGCATCGCCAGTGCATGGTGAGAGGGACTGGCCGCCGACTCCACCCGCTCCCGATTCTCATCGGGCGTACCGGCCGTGCATGTCGATGATGCTGCCAAGGCTGGCGTGGAAACCCGTCGGCCCGGTGTTGAAAAGCGCCCCCTCGACCCCGGCCTGGCGGAGCGTCCGGAAATACTCGACCGCTTCGGCGGGTTCTACATGCAGCAAGGGACCATCTTCCGCCCCGTGCTGAGCAGCGCGGCGGCGGGAAAAATCGATGGCCCGGGTCTGGTCGGTAAAGACCAGGATGTGCGGCTTGCCTTCGTAGCTCGCGATCACGGGATCGGCATCCTCAGCGCTGCCCGAGGCGACAAAGTACCAGAGTTCAAGGCCCAGCGCTGCCTTCCACAAATCGTGCTGGCCGGTCTTGTTGACCGCGCTGCGTGAAGCTTCGACGAGTGTGTTGAAGTCGGCGTCCATCGTGGCTCCCGTGAAACTGGTTCGCCGTCGGGTTCCTGCGGGAGCAGCATAGCCGATGAATTGCGGCGTGGACACGCGTGGATGTGCAACCGGCCGCCGGCTTGCGGATAGAGTGGGGAGCATGGCACGTACACGGATCTGCCGAGCCTGCGGCGTTGATACCTGCCGGTGCGTGCCCTTCCGAGAACCGCACTACGGGCTGATGGTCGTCGCGTGCGGCCGCTGCGGTCATGTCAGCCCGACGCGCAAGGAGCACGGGACGGCGGCGTGGTGGAGACGCTTCTCGCACCTCCGCAAGGCGATCCAGGCGCTGGTCCTTCAACTCACCGCGCTCGGGCTTGCCGTGCTTTCACTCGCCTTCTTTGGCGCTGGGCTCGAACTGAGCCTGAGAAGCAACGGCATCTCGATCTGGCGGGTATTGAACGGCCAGGTTGCGTGGGGACGCGCGATCGGAAAGCTCTACGAGTGGCACCGCACCGGCGACTCACTCTTTGCGTTTGTCGCGGCCGGGATGTGGGCCGCCGCGGGCGCCTGGATCGGGTCTTCGCTCCGTCACGCCGGCGCGGTCCGATCGTGCGCCGCCATCGTGTTCATGGGGCTTGCGATCGCGTCGCTTGGCGTCGTGCTCAAAGACCCGGACCAGTCCGCGACGCGCGTCGAGATCGGCGTCAACAGGGCTGCGCTGATTGTGGCGGGTGCGTTCATCATGGTTCTGGCGACTCCCTTGGGGCACGTCGTCAGAAGCGCCCGGCAGGAACTCAAGCGGCTGTCGATGGCGCGGCGGCTGCGGGGACTTCGACGTTGGAGGCGGCGATGACGCTGGACAACAGCAAGGCCGGGCAGGATGGTCCGCGCGATCTGGTGACGGGGGAGATCCTCGGCGATCGCGTGTGCAGCGCGTGCGGGTTTAACCTGCACGGCCAGCACATCGTGCGCGAGGCACATTACGGGATGCTGATCGTCCGCTGTCCGGAGTGCTCGACGGTCGCGGCGATGGAGGAGTATCCATCGCTTGGAAAGTGGGCGCGCAGGCTCAGCGTCGCCTCGGCGGTCCTCGTGATCGCCGGTGCACTCGTGCTCTTTGCCTTCAGCGTGGCATTGCTCTCGGGCGTGGTGAAGCAGATCAGCTGGAGGATCGACGAAGCGTGCGCAACCAAGATCGCGCGTGCACACCTGGCGTATCAGCAGTCCAAGTCGCCGACAGCAGGGCAATCGGGGGCGCTCGTGCCCGGCATGGCCGCCGTGTCATTCAATGGCTATGCCTACGACCAGATCGAACTGCAATGGTGGAGCCAGCAGGATGAGCAGGCGTTCAAGGAAAAGGGAGGCATACTTTGGAGGCCGTTTGATCTCACGCTCGGACGCGAAATCGTGCTGGTCGCCCTGGCGGGCGTGTCGGTGGGGATCGCCTGGTCGGTGGCGCTCTGCGGCGTTTCGAGATGGCGTGTGCTTCTCCTGGGATTCGTGCTCGCGGGGAGCACGCTGGTCTCCGTCTGGCTGGGGGGGCTCGATGACCCTCTTCGCGGGTGGGGGACGATGCCCAATTACAGGGTTGCGCTGCAACTGGCCTCGCAATCGGTGACCAATGAGCCGCAATGGAAGACGCTCACCGCGGCGATGATCTTCGTCATGGCGGGGCTGGTGATCGGAAGGCCGACAGCGCGGCGGATCGTCCGCTGGCTGCTGCCGCCCCGGTATGTGGGGCTTCTTGGAATCCTGTGGACGTGTGACCACCTTCCCGTGCCATCGGCAAAGGCCCAACCCCGCGCACGCGTTGCGGTGAATTGATCCGAGGGGGAGTTCCGAGGGCCGGGATGTGGAGGGAAAAAGATCAGCGTGCGGCGGGTTCGGGCGTCGCCGCGGGGGCGGGGCGCTCGATCGGGGCCGGGGCGGTGCCGTAGGGAGGCGCATCCATCACGCGCACGGTCTTGACGAGCGGCGCGGGGTCGGTGGTGGGGCGGCCATCGCGGTCGACGGGCGTTTCGGTCAGGGCGGTGATGGTCTCCGCGCCGGAAATGGCCTGGGCGAAGGCGCAGTAGCTGCCGTCAAGGCTTTGCGTTCCCTCGCGGCTGAGGCACACGAATACCTGCGAGCCGTTGGAGTTTGGATCCTTCGACCGCGCCATCGAGAGCACACCGTAGTTGTGGGGGAGCGTGGAACGCTCGAGGTCGATGGCGTACCCGGGGGAGCCCGAACCGGTGCCCGCCGGGTCGCCGAACTGGATCACGAACGGTGCGCCGTCGGGGCGCTTGGGAACGATGCGGTGGATGAGGATATCGGTGTAGAAGCCGTTCTCGGCCAGGTGCAGGAAGTTGAAGCAGGTGTTGGGGGCGACTTCAGGACGCATGATGAAGCGGATCTCCCCGGCGGTCGTCTCGACGATGGCGACCTTGTCGACGTAGCAGCGGTAACCGGTGAAACTCCGATCCGCACTCGGGACCCAGCGGACGTAGTTGTCTTCAAGGACTGCCACGCGCGGGCCTTCCATCGGTTGAACCACCACGGCCGGGCCCAGCCGCTTATCGCCCGCGGCGAGCTGTGCGTAGACCAGGGGCTTGGTCTTGGCCTTCCAGAGCTCGGGGAAGATCGCCGCCAGATTGACGGGGCCTTCCTTGACGGGCTGTGTCGAGATGACTTCGGCCGTGCCCGCCGCGAGCAACTGGATCGAAAGGTCGCCCTCGGTTCCCGAGGGGCGGACGACGGTCATGGGGATGGGACGATCGACGCCCATGTACATGCGGTCGGGCGTGAGCTGTGCGTCGGCGGTCTGCGTGAACGCCGTGAGCAGGAGGAGCGAGGTGACGGGGCCGAGCGACGTGGCGGTGAGTCGTGCGATCGTGTTCATGGTTCGATGATACGACGATGCACATGCGTGTGCGTTCCGTCAAGAACGCGGCCCGTGGGCGAATCGATGTGCGGCAATGAAAAAAGGCCCCGGAACTCCGGGGCCTTGGGTGCAGATGTTCTGAACTCGTCTCAGCGGGCAGCGCGGTCCTGCTGCGACTCATCGATGAAGTCCCAGGCACTGCTGGTGCTGGAGCCGTCGGACTCGTCCTCATCGTCGGGAAGGAAGCGGACGAGCTCCGCGCCCGGATCGCTCAGCCAGGAGACGCCCAGGTCCGCGCGGAGGTAGTTGAGGCCGACGCGGTGGTTGTAATCGAGCTTGGAGCGCATGCCGTCGGCGGCAAGTGCGGTCGAGATGGGCTCGATCTGGAAGAGGCGGGGAAGAGAACTGCCGCCGATGCCCATGCCGCGGTACTGGTAATTCGAGACCAGTTCGCCGCGGGGAGAGTTCCAGGTGTTCATGTAGCGAGAGAAGGGGTGCTTGCCGCGGTGGGAGGGGCAGTAGAAGACCTTTCCGGGCGCCAGATAACCGCCGAAGTAGAGGCGGCCCAGGCCATCCCAGATGATGCCGTCCGTGTAGGCCATGCTCATGTCGGCCACGCGGACGATGAGCATCTGGTCGGGCTGACCGGAGGGGCTGGCGCTGCGGCCACCCCAGCGGGTGGGCTGGAAGCCCGAGGGGGGGAGACGCTCTTTGTTGGCTTCGGCGTAGGAGGCGATACCGTAGCCGAACTGCTTGAGGTTGGAGGCACAAGCCATTCGACGGGCGGTTTCGTAGCTCTTATTCAGACCGGGAATGAGCAGGCTGAGAAGAACAGCGATAACCGCGATCGAGACCAGGACCTCGATAAGGGTGAAGGCAGCGCGCAGCGATCGATCATGACGCTGCGAGCGCCTAGGGCTGGTACGAGGCTCGGAGCGGCTCTCCCTCCTGGAGTGCACACGCCGCGGCTCATCCGCAAATAAATCAGTCTTCGGAAACACCACGATGTCTCCAACGTGCGGGGCAGGATACCCCAAAACCGTCATGTTCAAGATATAGCGACGGATTGCTGGGAACAAGACAGAATTTGCCGCGAATCGAAAGAAAAGGCCATGATGGCAGAAAGGAGCTTGCTGAACACACGCCGAACATTCGGTGTATTTTCGGAAAAGGCATGAAGCCGCGTGAGAAAGTCCTTGCGAAGGCAAGCCGTATCTGGGAGGATTCCGCCCGTACCAGATACAGCTGAGGCTAGGGACAAGATGAGTTCGAATCCGATCCAAGATGCGCAAGACCTTGCGCTGATGAGGCGCGTTGCGGCCAATGACGAATCGGCCGTGGCGATGCTGTACGACCGGTTCGGATCGCTCGTCTACCGGATGGCTTTCCAGGCCATGCCGTCCCGTGCAGAGGCTGAAGACGCGGTCCAAGAGATATTCGTGCGACTGTGGCGTACGGCGGATCGGTATGACCCGACCCGTGCGGCGCTGGTGACATGGGTCATGTTGATTGCTCGACGTCATTTCGTGGACAAGCTGCGGCGCAGCAAGGCAAGGGTGAAGGCGACTTCTCTGGAAGGGTCGCCAGCGCCTGAGTCCGAAACTGTGACGCAGGAAATGGCGCCGAACATTGAAAAGGAAGAGCGGTTGGATTCCTTACTCAAGAGGATCTCAGGATTACCCGAGCTTCAGCAGACGGTGATCCTGCGCGCCTATCTCGGCGGACAGACGCTGAGACAAATTGGGGAGGAACTCGACACGCCCTTGGGAACGATCAAGTCGGCGCTCAGCCGAGCCTTGGTCAGACTGCGGGAACGAGGTAGCGAGGAGTTGGCGACATGAGTACACGGGAGTTGCTCGAGCTGGCGCAGCTCGACGCAATGGGCCTCCTCGATGAGCAGGATGCTCACGAGTTCGAGGTCGCATTTGCGGCGGCGCCGGCGGAGATTCAGAAACAGATACGAGACGAGCAGGCCAGGATGTGCGTGCTCGAACCGGTCCTGCCCGAGGTTGAGCCTCCGGCGGACCTGCGTGCGAAGGTCCTGGCCTCGGTGCACACGGCGATCGTTGAGACGATCACCCAGCCCGTCGAAGCGGTTGCAGCGGCGCACGCTGAGCCCGCCTTGCCGCTGGCGGCCGCGGCCACACGTCAGGATGTTCGTCACGCGGCTGGTCGTCAGGTCGGAGGGGAGCCCACCGGGCGCCGCCGCGGCCTGAACGTCTGGCGCAGCGCGGCCATCGCCTTCGCGGCGGCGGCGATCGTGCTGGGCATCACCACCGTCCAGCTCCAGGCGAAGTTCGACCAGATGTCGAGCCAGCGCCGGACGACCGAGATGCTCAGCGAGGTCGGGAAGGGGCTTGCGGGCAATGCACGCGACTTCTTCTTCGACGCCTCGACACATCGGACGTTGCTGGCGCTCGAGCCGGCGACCAAGCTGCCCGGCGGCGCTGAACAGTGGCAGCACGTCAATGCGGCGGTCTTCCACAGCACCGACTGGAAGTCTGCCCGCCTGGTGTGCGAGAACCTTCCCTCGGCCGGCGGCGAGCGTTACCAGCTCGTGGCGGTCGATGATGAAGGAAATGAGCGTCTCCTGGGCGATCTGACCCCCTCCGCCGGCGGCCTTGCGGCCTTCGAGGTGTCGGGCCAGTTCTCCCTGCAGACCGAGCGGCTGGCACTCAAGGTGCTCTCCGCGACCCAGCAGGCCACGATCGTGATGCAGTCGACCAAGCTCGGCTGAATCGCGGTCCGTGTATGAGCCTGGAATGTGTTGGCCTGACAGAGGCCTGAGTTTGTACACCCGCCAAGGCGCTCCCAAGCGCCTTGGCTTTTTTTCTGTCCCTCTGGCCGCGCCACGAGGGTGAGTCCGGGGATGGCAGGAATTCAGGCCCACGCGTCCGCTCCTGCACGGGAGAGTCGGGGGGACGGATCCCCAATGCTTTCCTGTGCGGCCGGATGATGCGCGGAGCGTATGAAGTGGGGATGAAAGTGGAGTGGAAGGGGTTATAAAGCCCGTTTGTCGGGCATCTGGAAGGGAAGAAATCGCGAGGGGTTCGAAATCCGGGCCAAGGCGGTCAGGCCTGATGGCACGGCTCTCTCTTTCAACTCCGGTCGGCGTCTCTTTTTTGCCGCTGGGGTCTCTCATCCATGCGACAAACGTGGGGCGGCAGGACAAGGAATTCCGCCAAAGAAGGCAGATGGGTTATTGCACTCACGGGTCCACCGTCATTCCCAAACCGTTGGAGGGTTGAACATCCACACGACGGCCCGCGCACGTGAACGCGGGGCCCGGTTGGGCCCCGCGTGCGTGCTCGGTGTTCTCTGGCGGAATCGGGCCGTTCAGCACCCTGATTCGAAGGCGAGAACGAAGGCGGTGAAATCGTCCGTATCGACGAAGCCGGTCTGGTCGAAGTCGGCCGATTCCTCGCCCTGTTCGAAGGCGCTGACGAACGCCACGTAGTCATCAAGATCCACGAAGCCGCTGTTGTCAAAGTCAGAGGGGCAGCTCGGTTCGCGGTATTCGTAGCACCCGCGGTCCACAAGGCCGTAGAAGCCGCTCATCCACGGGGTGTCGTAGACGCGTTCGAGCCCGTCGAGATCGATGGGGTAGGGCTCATTGGTGATGCCGTCGTGGTCGGCGTCGCCGCTGTCCAGGGGGAGCACATCGTCTTCGCCGGCGTCGATGCACAGGGAGACGATCTGGAGCCGGCAGTCGTCGTCGAACGTACCCGCGAGGTTGTCAGGGCCGTCGGCGTCGACAAAGCGCGGGTTGTTGGTGTTGTTCTCGGTCATCGTGTACTGCTCGGTGATGACCGCCGAGGCGTTGACGCCGCGCTGGCGCTCCTGGGGCGTGTCGGAATCAAGGTCGTTGTTGCCCCACAGGATGCAGTTGGAAACCAGCACCTTGGCGGAGTTGTTGGCGTAGAGGCCGCCGTGTGCGGCCAGGGCGGTGTTGAGCGTCAATGTGCAGTTAGTCAACGTGCTCTCATCATCCGCGTCGCCCGCGATCGAGAGTGCACCACCCGAATCGAACGTTGAGGCGTTGCCGGTGAAGAGGCAGTTGAGGAAGTCAGCCTCGGCGAAGAGGATCTTGGCAGCTCCCCCGGCCAGCGCCTGGCAGCCCAGGAAACGGACCTGCCGGTAGCGGCTCGTGCCGGTGGTGTGGTGGTAGACGCCCCCGCCCTGACCCTGCGCTATGCACTTGTAGAAGGTCGTATCGTCGAACTGCACCGAGCTTGAGATGAAGGCGCCGCCGCCGTCTCCGGTGGCCCGGCAGTTGATGAACGTGCAGTTGGCGACACGGAGCGTCGAGCCGGGGGCAAACAGTCCGCCCCCGTCGCTGTTATCCCCGCTTCCGCTGGCGTTCCCCGAGGCGATGGTGAAGCCGTCGAAGCGAGTCGTGATCGTGGCGCCGGGCGCACGCACGACGTGGTAGGAATTGTCGTTCATCGAGATCGTGCCGATGTCGCCATCCAGGCGCGATTCAAAGGGGTTGGGGAAGATGCGGTCGTCGGCGTCGTCCTCGTGCCCGCCGAAGCCGCCCAGGAGCCAGAGGCCGCTGGGGATCACAAAGGAGGCGTTGCGATCGGTGCCCGAGGTGGGACGGTAGATCCCGCCCCGGACCCAGATCTCGCAGCGAGAGCCCCCGACGAGCGCGGCGTGCTGGAGCACGGGCTGCAGATCGCGCAGGCCCGACTCCCACGATGTTCCGGCAGAGTCCAGGGTGGCGATGGGGTTGACGTAGAAGCGGAGCTTCTGGGAATCGATTTTGCGGATCTGGATGGCGCTGCACGAGGCGTTGCCGAAATCAGAATCGGCGACGTTGAGCTGGATCGAACCGCCCGCGCCGACGGTGACGATGTGGATCGCGTGCGTTTCTCCCGGCACAAGCTGGCTCGAAAGATCGGGACCGACGTTCTGGGTCGAACTGGTGGATCCCGCGACGCTCACCGTCGCGAGCATGGAGGCGCCGGGCCGGGCGGCGTAGGTGAAGACCGCGTAGGTGCCGGCGGCGAGGTTCGAGACCGTGTACGCGAGCGAACCCGAGGACGCCAGGAACTGACCATCCAGGAAGGCCTTGGCGGCCTGCGAGGTCGTGTCGGCGTCGGCGATCCCCGTGATGCCCGATGCCTTGGGCCACGTGAGCGTGACGCTTGTCAACGCTCCATTGAGTCCAAAGAGTCCCACGGTCGAGTTGCTCGCCTGTGAGATGTTGTTCCATGTTCCCGCCTGCCCCGCGGCGGCGCTGAACGAAGATGCGGGAACGCCAGCGCCCTGCCCGGCGGCGAGGTTCAGGTCGATGTTGAAGGACTGCGCGAGGGCGGCGGGTGCACACCCGGCAAGGGCGGCGACGAGAAGGGATGGAATCGGTCTGCGATAGGAACGCGTGTGCATGAAGCTCTTCCTTGGTGCGTGGTCCCGCGAGTGCGGATCCGGTGCTCTGTCTTCCAGAGGGCAAGTGCACACGGGTGTGCTTTGTGACCTGAACCGGACGGAAATGCACACCACGCCCCGGGTTCATGCCTCCGGGGCTTTGCCGGGGGGCGCGGGCGGCGGCAGGAAGAAAATGGAAGTGGGGCCCAGGAACGGTTCCTGAGCCCCACCGGAAAGAGTCCAGCCGATGCGGAGAAGGCAACCTCGATCAGCACCCCGACTCGAAGGCCAGGACGAAGGCGGTGAAGTCGTCGGTGTCGACGAAGCCGGTCTTGTCGAAATCGGCGTTCTGGGTGCCGGCCTCGAAGGCCGCGACGAAGGCGACGTAGTCATCAAGATCGACGAACCCGCTCAGGTCAAAGTCCGCCGGGCACAACTCGAACTGGAGTTCGTACGCACCGCGGTCGACGGTGGCGGTGCCGAAGTTGGCCCCGCCCGGGTGGTCGACGATGCGGAACTCGCCATCGAGATCGAAGGGGAAGTACTCGAGCGTCCAGCCGTCGCCATCGACATCGGAGAAGTCCCAGGGGACGTAGCTGTTGTCGCCGGTGTCGAGGCAGGGCGAGGTTTCCTGGAGGCGGCAGTTGTCGTCGGTGGTGCCCGCGAGATTGTCGGCGCCGTCGGCATCGACGAAGAGGGGGTTGGCGCTCACGCCTTCGACCGTGGTTGAGGCGTTGTTGATGATGCCGCTGGGGTGCGAGCTGAACTGGTCCTGCTGGAGGGTGACGCCCAGGTCCGAGCGGTTGGTCCAGAAGATCGAGTTGCGGATGTCGACCTTGGTGTTGGCGCCCGCGTAGATGCCGCCGGCGTAGCCGCCCGCGCGGTTGGCGGAGAATGTGCAGTTGGTGACGGTCGAGTTGTCGCTCGAATCTCCCGACTGGGAGATCGCGCCGCCGCTGCCGCTTGTGACGAAGTTGCCCGAGAAGAGGCAGCCGAAGAACGAGCCGTCGGCGAACGAGACGCTGACCGCGCCGCCGTCGCCGGTGGCTTGATTGCCCAGGAAGCTGGTGTTGTAGAAGCTGACCTGGCCCGACGTGGCGTGGTAGACCGCGGCGCCGTTGCCGTCGGTCTCGTTGTTGTAGAAGTAGCAGTTGTCAAACCGCGGATACTCCGACGAGCGGACGGCGCCGCCCGAGAGGATGGAGTAGTTGCTCAGGAACTTGCAGTTGCGGAGGTGGACCCGCGAGTCCATCGCGATCATGCCGCCGCCGCTGGCGTTGCTCCCCGAGCCGTTCGCGTAGCCGTTGGCGATGCTGAACCCGTCGATCGACGTGTCGCTCGACGCGTTGCTGGCGTTCACGACGTGGTACGAGTTGTCGGAGCCGCCGCTGGCGCCGATCGATCCCGAAAGGGCGGTGATGTAGAACCACGGCGCGGTGCGCTCGGCGAGGGTGTCTTCCGTACCGGCAAAGCCGCCGATGAGCCGGAGGCCCGAGGGGATCACGAACGACTCGGTGCGGGTCGTGCCCGCCGTGGGGTAGTAGAAGCCCGACTTCACCCAGATTTCGCAGTTCGCGCCGCCGATCGCGGGGATCTGCTTGAGCAGCGGCTGGAGATCGTCGTAGGCCGTCTCCCAGGCGTTGCCGTCCTGGTCGTAGGCGGTCTGGTTCTTGGCGACGTAGAAGCGGAGACGGCCGTCGGTGTCGAGCTTCTTGAGCTGGATGCCGCTGCACATCGCCTGGCCGCCCGCCGAATCGCCGACCGTGATGTTGATCGTGCCGTCGGCGGGGATGGTGACGATGTGCACCGCGTGCGAGACGCCGATGACCAGGTCATTGTTCAGGTTCCCGCCGATGAGCTGGTTCTGGCTGGTCGAGCCCGCGACCGAGACCCAGGCGGTGTTGGTGGAAGAGGGCTTGCCGGCGTAGGTGAAGACCGCGTAGGCGCCCGCTTCGAGGTGCTTGATCGAGTAGCCCAGCGTTCCGGGCGAGGTCCGGAACTGGCCGTCGTCGAGGAGCGCCTGGACGTTGCCGGTGGTGTTCGAGTCGTTGATGTTGGTGATCGCGACGGATTTGTCCCACGTCAGCGTGATCGCGGTCGGGCCGGGGGCCGTGACCTTCGCGAGATTGACGGTCGCGGGTGTGCCGTTGTTGATGTCGTTCCAGTAGCCCTTGACGCCGGCAGCGCTGAAGGTGCCGTTGGGATAGGCGCCCTGGACGTTGCTGAGATCGATGTTGACCGACTGACCGTACGAGGTGGCGGTGCAGGCGGCCAGGAGTGCGAGGACGGGGGTGATGCGGTGCATGAAGGAAGCCCTTGTGGTTGTGTGTGCGTGTGGACCGGTATCCATGCGACGCGACCGGGCCGCTTGGCTAGAAAATGGGAAAAGGGGTCATCCGCCGGCGTTCTGGGGAGACCAGCGGTTCTGGGGGGCGTCGCTTGACGAAGGCAAGGCTTCCTGCGATCAGGCGATGGGCGAACCGCGCAGTGGGCCGCACTCAGGGCAGGGCGCATCGGGGGCGAGTGCACATTGGTCGTAGTTGCACCGCGGGCAGCGGTGATGCTTGCGGCGGTGATGCCGACGGATTCTGGTGAAGAGTGCTGGCACGAGCATCAGCGGATAGGCGAGCAGCGCGTAGCAGAGCGTGTTGGCGATCAATCCCGGCCAGAGCGGACCGGCGGGGAGTGTCCCGGGGCGGAAGGAAGGGCCCACGGCGGGGGCGAGGTCGAGCGGCAGGATGGACAGCGTCTGCCAGGTGTGCACATTGCCCGACTCATCCACCGCCGCGCTTCCCTCGATGCAACGCCAGGGGTATCCCGCCCTGACGTGCGTCCACTCCGTCCAGCAGGTGTTTTCCGTCGGAGGCGGATCGGGCCATGCTTCCATAAGTGTCGTGAGCCCCGGTTGAGTTTCCGTGTAGAGAGCGGCGGTCTCACGAGCATCCTGCAGAAGATGCACAAGTTCGTCTGCGGTGAAGCCGCGGCCGGAGCGAGTGGAGATGCACAATCGCGAGAGCGCGCCGCTGTGAGCGGTCCTTACTGTCGGAACGTCCAGCGCGAGCATGGTTCCGGGGCTTGAAGGGATGGGATTGCGGTCGTGGTATGTTTGCGGAGCTCGCACCGCGACGTTGCCGTACGTTGCGTGCCTGGGCCGCAGATATCCGGCCCAGGCGGTGAGGTAACTGGCCATGGCGCCGAGAACGCATGCGATGGCGACCTGGGTGAGAACCCGAATGCCGGCGTGATGAGGTGCATTGCGTTGCATGGCGTCCCATCCGTTCCGCGGTGCATGTTGGCGTCAGGGCGTCCGGCGGTCAGCGTTGCTGAGGTGCCTGGGGGACGGGGGCTCCACATTCTGGGCAGGGCGCATCGGGGGCGAGTGCACAGCGGTCGTACCCGCACGCGATGCACTGCCGACGCCGCGAGCGCTGTGACTTTGTGAGGATCCTGAGCAGGGGCACGAGGCCGATCACGAGCCACCAGGCGGCGGCGTAGATGAGCGTGTTTGCGATAAATCCCGGCCAGATCGGCAGGACCGGGACCGCGCCGCGGGGGCGAGGGGTGTACGACAAGGGCAGATCGGGATCGAGCAGTTGGATGAACCCCCGGCTGCCTCGCGTCCTGTCCTCGAGCAGCCAGGATGTGCCGTACACCGCGGTGAAGGGGACTCCGGCCTGGGTGATGAACCACTGGATCGCGGGAGACGTATCGGGCGGGACTTCGTAGAACCACGCAGCGCGTTCGATGGGTTCGAGCTGGCCAGCCTTGATGTAGGTGCCGCTTGAGAATCTCAGATCCCGTATATCGCGGTTGGTGTACCCGATATCCAGGTGGGTGTCATACCCGACTTCGCGCATGCATCGCGCTCGGGCGTCGGTGATCCCCTCCGCGAGGATGCGCTGTTTGTACCGGGCTTCCCATGCCGCCTTGCGGACTTGATAGTCGGGGGGTATGAGGCCGAGCGAGATGCTCCGCAGTGACCGGGGCGTGATCTGCGTGAGGACCGCGATCCACGCGGCGGCATAGTTGGTCAAGACGCCCAGGAGCAGCGCCACCACGACGATTCGCAACGTTCCCCGCATCAGTCCAGTTTAGCGAGTGTCGCCCGGAGGGCAGGAGGGCTCGACGTACCCCGGCGGTTCGTGCTAGTCTCTGGGCCGCGCTTGCACACAGCGGCCTTGCGTTCCGGAAGTCGGTACGCGAACTGGAGATGTCGACATGCCCCGCCCCGTCACGCTTTTTACCGGCCAGTGGGCCGATCTTCCCCTCGACACCATGGCCGCCAAGGCCAAGAGCTTCGGGTACGACGGTCTTGAACTGGCGTGCTGGGGCGATCATTTCGAGGTGAACAAGGCCGATGCGGCGTACTGCAAGGGCCGCTGGGATCTGCTGAATAAGCACGGCCTCAAGTGCTTTGCGATCAGCAATCACCTCGTCGGCCAGGCGGTGTGCGATCACATCGACCAGCGTCACAAGTCGATCCTGCCCCCGCACGTGTGGGGAGATGGGAACCCCGAAGGCGTCCGCCAGCGTGCGGCCGAGGAGATGAAAGCCACCGTCCGCGCGGCGGCCAGGCTGGGCGTGAAGGTCGTGAACGGCTTTACGGGGTCTTCGATCTGGGGAATGTTCTACTTTTTCCCCCCGACCGGGCCCGCCGAGGTCAAGGCCGGGTACGACGACTTCGCCCGGCGTTGGGGTCCGATCCTGGATGAGTGCAAGAACCAGGGCGTGAAATTCGCGCTGGAAGTCCACCCGGGGGAGATCGCGTACGACGTGTATTCGACGGAGCAGGCCCTGAGCGCGGTGGGCAACCATCCGGCCTTCGGGTTCAACTTCGATCCCAGCCACCTGCTCTGGCAGGGCATTGCGCCCAACAAGTTCATCGAGCGGTTTGCGGACCGGATTTTCCATGTGCACATGAAGGACGTGGCGGTGCACTACGGGGCCGGCTCGGGCGACGGGCTCTGCGGCGTGCTGGGCTCGCACCTTGCCTTCGGGGACGTCCGCCGCGGGTGGGATTTCCGGTCGGTCGGGCGCGGGCACGTGAACTTTGAATCTATCATCCGATCACTGAACCGGATCGGGTACCAGGGGCCGTTGAGCGTGGAATGGGAGGATCAGGGGATGGACCGCGAGCACGGCGCGACCGAAAGCTGTGCGTTCACCAAGAAGCTGGATTTCACCCCCAGCACCCTGATCTTCGACGCCGCGTTCGAGAAGAAGTAAGCCGGAGAAGGCTCACCCCTGGGACGACGTCCCGGGCGGGTTTCTGAACGTCCGAGAGCTTCCCGGCTTAAAAGGACCGATTGGGCGTTTTGCGTCACGGGGCTTTTCTTTATACTGCGCGGGTCGCGGCATTCTGCCGCAGGATTGGGAGCGACCCGAGCATGAAGCACGCTGACCGCGCTGCGGGCCTATGGCTTTCGATGTGCACACTGGCCCTGGGAACCGGCGCATGGTTTTCCATGGGGTTCTCCATGGGTTTGGGTCGCCCCGAAAGCGACCCGGTTTCGTCTCGCCCCGGCTCGGCCAAGGTCGATTTCAACCGCGACGTTCGCCCGATCCTCTCGAACAACTGCTTCTTCTGCCATGGTCCTGATCCCAAGACCCGGGAGGCAGGCCTCAGGCTGGATACGCCGGAGGGGATCATCGCGCCGCTCAAGTCGGGGGGCGCGGCGGTCGTGGCGGGTGACACGGCCGCGAGCATGCTGCTAGCGCGGATCACGACGCACGATGAGAAGGATGTGATGCCGCCGGTCAAGAGCGGCAAGAAGGTGACGCCCGCGCAGGTCGAGACGCTCAAGCGCTGGATCGAGCAGGGCGCGGTGTACGACAAGCACTGGTCGTTCAAGGAGGCCCACAAGCCGGCCGAGCCTGTCGTCAGCGACCCCTCGTGGGTGCACAACCCGATCGACGCGTTTGTGATGCGGCGGCTGGATGAGGCCGCGCTGCATCCGCAGCCCGAGGCAGATCGCCGGACGCTGATCCGCCGGCTCTCGCTCGATCTGACGGGCCTTCCACCGGCGCCCGAGGAGATCAGCGCCTTTGAGAAGGATGAGTCCCCCGAGGCGTACGAGCGGCTGGTCGACCGGCTGCTTGCCTCCCCCCGGTACGGCGAGCGCATGGCGACCGACTGGCTGGATGCGGCGCGGTTCGGCGACACCAACGGCTACCACATCGATAACGAGCGCTACATGTGGAAGTGGCGCGAGTGGGTGATCGATTCATTCAACCAGAACATGCCCTTCGACCAGTTCACGGTCGAGCAACTCGCGGGCGACATGCTCCCGGCGGACACGGACCCCAAGGTGACCGCGCGGAGGAAGCTTGCATCGGGGTTCAACCGCAACCACATGATCAACTTCGAGGGGGGCGCGATCCCCGAGGAGTACATGCACAACTACCTGGTCGACCGCGTGAACACGACGGCGACGGTGTGGCTCGGGCTGACGATGAACTGCGCCCAGTGCCACGACCATAAGTACGATCCGATCTCGCACGAGGACTACTACCGCTTTTACGCCTTCTTCAACAACGTGCCGGAGAAGGGGCTCGACGGGAACACGGGCAATTCCGAGCCGTTCCTCAAGTTCCCGACCGACGCGGAGGAGGCAAAGCTCGCCGAGCTGCTCGCGCGTGCGACCGCGATGGATGAAAAGCTCTCGGGCCCGATGCCCGAATCGGATGCACTGCAGGTGGCGTGGGAATCCGAAGCGCACGCCTTCGATCAGGGCGGCTGGACGGTGGTCGCGCCCATCTCGGTGGTGTCGACGGCCGGTTCGACGCTGGTCGTGCAGAGCGATAAGACGGTGCTTGCCGCCGGCAAGGCGCCCGATCGTGAGAGCTACGAGATTCTCGTGCCGATTCCCGGCGACGCCGCGGCCTCGGTGAGTGCGTTCAAGATCGAAGCCCTTCAGGACGACTCGCTGCCTCAGAAGGGGCCCGGGCGCTCCCCCAACGGCAACGTCGTACTGACCGAGGTGAGCGCACAAGCGGTGCCCCTGGCGGATCCCTCGCTCGCATCGCCGGTGAACATCGTCAACGCCTTCGCGGACTACTCGCAGGCGATGTTCGACATCCGCCTCGCCGTCGACGGCAAGGGCGAGACCGGCTGGGCGACGGGATCGCACATCGCGCGTGATGACCGCGAGGCGGTCTTTGTGCTTGAGAAGCCGGTCGAGAACGCGGGCGGCACATTCCTGAAGATTCGGCTGGGCTTTGACTCTCAGTACGCGCAGCATTCGCTGGGCAAGTTCCGCGTCTCGCTCTTGACCGACCGTTCCCGGCACGCCGCGATGTCGACGGCGGCCATCTCGGCATGGTCGAGCCTGGGCCCCTTTGCGGTCGGGTCGAACCCTGCCGAGGCGCTGGCGGCGCCCGCTCCCTTTGCGATCGAACCCGAAAAGGCGATCGACCTCGGAGCCCTGTACAGCGCCAAGCCGGATGCACCCGCCGACATCGGCTGGAAAGTCCGTGATGACCTGCCCGACGGCCAGGTGGCGATGCTGACCTCGCTCGACTACCAGTCGATGTATTTCCATCGGACGATCCGCACCGACGTCGCGCGGCGTGTCCGGCTCTCGCTGGGGTCGGATGATGCACTTCGCATCTGGCTCGACGGCGTGAAGATCCATGAGTCGGGCCTGCAGGGCCGGTCGACCGCGCCCGACCAGGTCTTTGTCGATCTTGATCTGACGCCCGGCGAGCATGTCCTGCTGATGCAGGTGGTCAATTTCACGGGCGGCTTCAGCTTCTACTTCAAGCCGGTGGCCGACGACGGGATGCCCGCCCCGCTGAACATCGCCAAGATCCTGCGCACGCCGGCGGAGGCTCGGACATCCGAGCAGAAGGTTGCCGTCCGCGATTACTTCCGTGCATCCCGATCCCCGCAGTGGCGGGAGCTCAAAGGCCAGCGTGACCAGATCCTCGCCGAGCGGACGAGGCTCGACGGCATGGTGCCGACGGCGATGGTGATGGGCGAGTTGCCCGAGCCGCGGAAGACGCACATTCATCTGCGCGGCGAGTACGACCATTTGGGAGCGGAAGTGACGGCGGGCGTGCCGCACGCACTGCCGCCGCTTCCCGAGGGTGAACCTGCCAATCGACTGACGCTGGCGCGGTGGCTGGTGAGCGGGAAGAACCCGCTGACGGCCCGCGTCTACGTGAACCGGCTCTGGCAGACGATCTTCGGTCGCGGGCTGGTCAAGACCTCGGAGGACTTTGGCCTCCAGGGAAGCTGGCCCTCACACCCCGAACTGCTCGACTGGCTCGCGGTCGACTTCGTCGAGCACGGCTGGGACATCAAGCGTGCACTTCGACAGATCGTGACCAGTTCGACCTATCGCCAGTCAGCCCGCACGTCGCCCGAATCGCACTCGGCGGATCCCGAGAACACCCTGCTTGCACACCACCCGCGCGTCCGGCTCAACGCCGAGTCGATCCGCGATTCAGCGCTCTATGTCTCGGGCCTGATGGTTGAAAGGCTCGGCGGGCCTTCCTTCCGGCCTTACCAGCCGCCGGGATTGTGGGAGGAGATGTCGCTCGATCCGACCGGCGCGAGCTTCTCCGCGCAGGTGTACGTCCAGGATCACGGCGAATCCCTCTATCGCCGGACGCTCTATCTCTTCCGCAAGCGGACCGTTCCCTTCCCCGTGCTGGCGATCTTCGACGCCCCCAACCGCGAGACCTGTGCAGTCCGGCGCGACCGCACCAACACGCCGCTCCAGGCCCTGGTCGTGCTCAACGAGACGGCCTTTGTCGAGGCGGCGCGCCACTTCGCCCAGCGGGTGCTCACGTCGCCCGGGAGCGATGAAGCCCGGCTCGCGCGTGCGTTCGAACTCGCGACCGCGCAGCGGATCACCCCCGAGCAGTCCGGGATCCTGATGGAGCTTCTCTCCGAGCAGCGTCGGGCGTTCGCGGGTTCCTCCGAAGCCGAAAAGCTCCTGGCGGTGGGGGAGTCGCCCCGCGACGCGACGCTCGATGTCGGCGAGCACGCCGCCTGGACCATGGTGTGCAGCGCGATTCTCAACCTTGATCAGACGCTCGTGAAGGACTGACGACCCAGGACCACTTCCATGAACCCACTTCGCGAACGTGAACTTCTCCTGACCCGTCGCCAGCTCTTCGGACGCGCGGCGACGGGCATCGGGGCCGCGGCACTGGCCTCGCTGCTCAACCCGGCGCTGGCCATGGCCTCGGGCGCCGGCGGCACGGGCGGGCCCTTGATGCCGCACTTTGCGCCCAAGGCCAAGCGTGTCATTTATCTCTTCATGTCGGGCGCTCCCTCGCAGATCGACCTCTTTGACTACAAGCCCAAGATGGGCGAGATGCACGGGCAGGATCTCCCCGACTCGGTGCGGATGGGCCAGCGCATCACGGGGATGACCAGCGGGCAGTCGCGGCTGCAGCTGCTGGGCTCACCCTTTAAGTTTGCACAGCACGGCAAGAGCGGCGTGTGGCTCTCTGAACTCCTGCCGCACACGGCCAGGATCGTGGACGACATCACGCTCATCAAGAGCGTCCACACCGAGGCGATCAACCACGATCCCGCGATCACGTACATCACGACCGGGAGCCAGCAGCCGGGGCGTCCTTCGCTGGGCGCGTGGCTCTCGTACGGTCTGGGGAGCGAGAATTCCGATCTCCCCGCGTTTATCGTGTTCATCTCGATCGGCTCGGGCAATCCCAACGACCAGCCGCTCTTTGACCGCCTGTGGGCGAGCGGGTTCCTGCCTTCGTCGCACCAGGGGGTCAAGTTCCGCGGGTCGGGGGACCGCGTGCTGTACCTCTCGGATCCTCCGGGCGTTTCGCGCTCCTCGCGCAGGTCGATGCTCGACGCGGTCGCCAAGCTCAACCGGATCACGCTCGACAAGTTCGCCGACCAGGAAGTGAACACGCGGATCCAGCAGTACGAGATGGCCTACCGGATGCAGACGTCGGTGCCCGAATTGACCAATTTCCAGGATGAGCCCGAGAGCACGTTTGACCTCTACGGCCCCGAGTCGCGCAAGCCCGGCAGCTTCGCCAACAACTGCATCATGGCCCGCAGACTCGCCGAGCGCGGCGTCCGGTTCATCCAGCTCTTCCACCGCGGGTGGGATCAGCACGGCAACCTCCGCAACGCCATCAAGGCCCAGTGCAACGACACCGACCAGCCGTCGGCGGCGCTTGTGATGGACCTCAAGCAGCGCGGGCTCCTCGACGACACGCTGGTGATCTGGGGCGGGGAGTTTGGCCGAACGGTCTATTGCCAGGGCAACCCGGATGATCCCAATTCAGGGCGCGACCACCACGGGCGGAACTTCTGCGTCTGGCTCGCCGGCGGCGGGATCAAGCCCGGCATGGTGTACGGCTCGACCGACGAATTCTGCTACAACATCGCCGAGAAGCCCGTGCACATCCACGATCTGAACGCCACCGTCCTGCACTGCCTGGGGCTCAACCACGAGAGGCTGACGTTCCCCTACCAGGGACGCGATTTCCGATTGACGGACGTGGCGGGCAAGGTTGTGCACGACATCCTGGTCTGAATGCACACGGCGTGGGAGGACCACGGCGGTGTGTGCAGCGCTGGACCGCTTGAGCGAGGGGCCGATTTCCGATCATGATCCACTCTTCACCGACTTCCTCACCGCTTCGAGCGGTCGATGTGCAGCCACTGCTCATGGTGGCGCTGGTCGCGTCGGTCGCCTGTACTTCGCTCGGCGCGGATGGATCGTGGGCGATCAACGGCGACACGATCGCACGATTTGTCGGCAGAACGCACGCCATCCTGGTCCACTTTCCCATCGCGCTTCTCATCGTCGCCGCGACCGTCGAGGTGATCGCGGCCCTGCGGGATCGATTCGGCCCCGCCGAGCGGCCGCTGACCATTTCGCACGCCGGGCTCGTGTGCATCGGCTTCGGCGCCGCCGGCGCCATCGCCGCATCGACCGCCGGCTGGCTCAACGCGGACATCGAGGGTGTCGGCTCGTCCGTCGCGGGAACGCTCTTCTGGCATCGCTGGCTGGGCATCACCGTGTGCATCTTCGCCTGCACGATCATCATCACAGGCCTGCTCGCCCGCTCGGGTGTTCGTCGCCGCGCGGTCGTGATGTACCGGAGCCTCCTTCTCGTTGCCGCGCTCCTGGTGGGCATCACCGGCCATCTCGGCGGCGACATGGTGTACGGCAGCGATTACCTGCTCAGCGCCTTCAAAGTGCGTGCAGAAGGAGGCCCCAAGCCCGAGGGAGGGTCTCCCTCGGGGGGCGCGGTGGAAACACCTCCCAAGCCCCTTGACGACGTCGGCAATTCCATCGGGAAGGGCGGCGCGACCTCCGCGGTGGTCACGCCCGCGGCACAGGAGCTTGGACTCAAGGCCCAGCAGATCTTCGACGCCCGGTGCATCGATTGCCACGGCGCTCGAAGGGCCAAGGGTGACTTGCGGCTCGATACGCTCGACTTTGCCAAGGCAAGCAATTCGGTGATCGCCGGGAAGCCCGACGAAAGCGACCTGATCCAGCGGCTCCTGCTCCCGGAGGATCACGACGACTACATGCCGCAGGATGATCCCCCGCTCCCGCAGGAAGAGATCAACACCCTGCGAGCGTGGGTCCAGTCGCTCGCGGTCGCGCCGATGGCGACGCCCGCTCCGACCGGGTCTGATGCCTCGTCCGCCCAGCCCGCGGCTCGGCCGCCTGCGGAGGCGCCGGCGCCTGCAAAGGCCCCGGAGGCTTCCGCCGGGAACAAGCGGGCCCTGGTCTTGCCCAAGGCCGATCCGATCGTGCTGACCGATGCGCAGCGTGCAGCGAGAGACCAGGCAGTTCAGGCGATCCGCAAGGCCGGCGCTTACGCCGGTCCGATCGCCGGCGACTCGGAACTGATCCACGTCAACTTCGCGATCATCGGCAAGGCGTGCACCGACCAGACGCTGGGACTGCTCTCGGGTCTCGAACCGGTGCTGCACGAGTTGAACCTCTCCGGCACTGCGGTG
>DATGXW010000126.1:0-7826 GCA_035298585.1 Phycisphaerales bacterium | reverse complement strand
GTGCACACCATCACTTTCCCCGCTCGGGATGTCAGAACCGTTCCAGACCCCGGTGGTCCCCCGGCAGGGGCGGTGGTCAGGATGCCCGCACATACCAGGCCCATCTGGCCGATCCCCAGGATGGCGATGTTCGGTGTGCGGGAGGGTGTGTTCGAGGTGGAAGTCGAATCGGGCATGGGAAGGGCCGACTGGGCCGACGTCCGGCGACGCACGGCGATATAAAAGGAGCGAGCAGCCACCCGAACTTGTGCCGGGAGGGTGCCGTATGCTAGTGCGTGGCGTCTCCGGACGCCTGTTATTGTTTTGTTGGTGGCACCTTCTGCGGTGCGAGTTCGGTTTGGTCGACCATCGAGCCGGGTTGGTGGACATGAACGGTGTGCACGACGTTCCAGTCCTGCATCCGCACCCCGCCCCGCTACTTCGGAGCTGATTCTTCCCATGGCGAGCCATCCTCACCCCCACGACCACCCCCACGATCACTCTCACGATCACTCTCACGATCATGCACACGACCATGTGCACCCTGGTCCGAATCACGCCTTCAACCCGGACCACGCCAAGGCCGGGATGGCCTGCTGCTCGCACCACGAGGTCGAGATCGAGCGGTACATCCTGCTGTGCCTCATCGGGTGTGTTCTCCTGATCGCGACCTGGGTCGCGAACATGCTCAACTTCACCAACCCGCTGGTGGCGAACATCCCCGCCGCGATCGGCGCGGTGATCATGTCGATCCCGCTCTTCATCGCGGCGATCTCCGAAGTGAAAACCGGCCGGCTCTCGAGTTCCACGCTCGCGGCGCTGGCGATCCTGGCCGCGATCGCGGATGAGAAGTTCATGTCGGCCGGCTGGCTGGCGTTCATCCTGGTCATTTTCGGCCAGTTGGTGCGCCGGTCGGCGTCGGGTGCACAGCGTGCGATCCAGGAGCTTGTCCAGTTGACGCCCGACGTGGCCCGCCTTGTCGAGAACGGCGTGGAGCGTGAGGTGCGCCTGTCAGAGGTCAAGGTCGGCTCGCTGGTCCGCGTTCGCGCGGGCGAGAACCTCCCCGTCGACGGCAAGGTGGTGACAGGCCGGACAACCGTGAACCAGGCCTCGCTCACCGGCGAAGCCGCGCCCGTCGAAGTGGCGGTGGGGGACCCGGTCTACGCCGGCACCACCAACCTCACGGGCGGCATCGACATCGCCGTCACGCAGGTGGGCGGCGACACGACGATCGGCAAGGTGACGCAGCTCATCCGCCAGGCGGAGCAGAGCCGCACACCGCGCCAGATGCTGATCGAGCAGGTGTCGCGCTTCTTTGTCCCGGTGGTGCTGAGCGTCACCGGCGTGGTGTGGTTCCTGATGAGCCAGTCGACCGACGCGGCCGTGCGGGACAGCGCCGCGACGACGGCGGTCACCGTGCTGGTCGTGGCCTGCCCTTCTGCACTCCTGCTCGCAAGCCCCAGCGCGATGCTCGCGGCCTTCGCCGCCGCCGCGCGGCTGGGCATCCTGGTCAAGCAGCCCAGCACGCTCGAGGCCGCCGCGAACATCAACTCGGTGGTCTTTGACAAGACCGGCACGATCACGACCGGGCGGTTCCAGGTCACCAAGCTGACGCCCTCCTCGGGCGTCGACGGCGCTGAACTTCTCTCGGCCGCCGCCAACGCCGAGCAGCACTCCAACCATCCCCTCGCCCAGTCCATCCTGACGACGGCCCGTTCGGCGCGCATCGAGCCCGACGGCTCGCAGGATTACGAGGAAATCCACGGCCGGGGCGTTCGCGCCCGGACGTCCATGGGCGAACTGTGCGTCGGCCGCGCGAGCTGGCTCGTCGAGCTCAACGGCTCGATCCGCGAAGAGGTGGAGCGCGTCGAGGAGCAGATCGAGGGGCGATCGAGCGTCCACGTGATGCGTGACGGCCGCTACCTGGGCGCCGTCGGCCTTGAAGACACCGTCCGCAACAACACCCGCAACGTCATCGTCCGCCTGCGCGAACTGGGCGTGAAGCAGATCGCGATCTTCACCGGCGACCGCATGGCCGTGGCCCGGCGCGTCGGCGTGGCGGTGGGCGTCGACACGATCGAGGCCGAGTGCCACCCGGAGGAGAAGCACGAACTGATCCAGTCGATGTCGCGCACCGGGTACCGGACGCTGATGGTCGGCGATGGCATCAACGACGGCCCTTCGCTCGCGGCCGCGGACGTCGGCGTCGCCATGGGGCTTTCGGGCTCGGATATCGCCGCCAACTCCGCCGGCGTCGCCCTCATGAACGATGATCTGTCCCGCGTGCCGTTCCTGATCGAGCTTGCACGCCGGACCCGCGCGATCATCGGGCAGAACATCGCCGCCTCGATCCTGATCGCCCTGGTCGGGCTCGTGCTCGCGGCGACCGGCACGCTCGCGCGTGCGGGCGAGTTCGCCGTGCCGATCGCGGCCTTCTACCACTTCGTCGGCGACGTCTTTGTCGTCGGCAACAGCTTCCGGCTCTTCCGCTTCGGCGAGAGCTTCGTCACCGCCGAGGCCGACCAGCAGGCCGCACAGAAGCGGCGTGCCGCCAGCCTCCGAGGCCTCGCCGCGCAGACGGCCTGAAAGCAACCACCAAGCAAGTCCCCAGAACCCCGCCCAAACGGCGGGGTTTTTGTTTTCTCTGCAGCAGCAATTGCCGCGGATGAACGCGGATAAACGCTGATCAGCGGGGAAGAATGGTGGCGAGATCAGCATATTACCGGGGGCGTCGATGACAACTGCCGCGTTCAAGCACCGCGACCTTACCGACCGCATCATCGGCGTGTTCTACGCCGTGTATAAGGAGCTTGGGTCCGGCTTTCTTGAGTCGGTGTACGAGCATTCGATGGCTGTCGCGCTGGCACAAGCCGGGATCGCGTCGATCCGACAATGTCCGCTTCAGGTTCATTTTCGCGGACAGATTGTCGGCGAGTTCAGGGTGGACATCATCGTCGAGAACGCGGTGATAATGGAACTCAAGTCTGCCAGGACGATCTGTCGCGAGCACGAGGCACAGGTACTCAACTACCTTCGTGCATCCACGATGGAAGTGGCGCTGATTCTCAACTTCGGTCCCCGTCCTGAACTTCGGCGGCTGGCCTACGAGAACACTCGCAAGTGCACCCGTGCATTGGCATCGCGCCCGGCGACTTGATGCCCTTGAATCCGCGTTTTTCCGCGTTCATCCGCGGCTATTGATCGATCTACAGCAGCGTCCCGCGGAGGAGCGCGTTCATGCACGTGAAGTAGATGATGATCCCCGTCACGTCGACGAGCGTGGCGACGAAGGGGGTCGAGCTGCCGGCGGGGTCCAGCTTGCACTTCTTGAGGATGAACGGGAGCATCGCGCCCATGATGCTCCCCCACAGCACCACGCCAAAGAGGGCCGTCATGATCGCCGTCGCGAGCACGTAGAAGTGCTCCTGCACCCGCGAATCGATGATCACCTCGCCCGTCGCGGGGTCGGTCGACTTCTCCGTCCACCACCCCGCCCAGCCCCAGATGCAGATCCGGATGAAGCCCAGGCTCCCGATCATCGCGCCCAGGACCCCCGCCACCAGGAACTCGCGGCGGAGAATCCGCCACCAGTCCTTGAGCGAGACTTCGTTGAGCGCCAGCGCACGTATCACCAGCGTCGAGGCCTGAGAGCCCGAGTTGCCGCCCGAGGAGATGATCGCCGGCACGAACGCCGAGAGGATCACCACCTTGGCGATCTGGTCGTCGTAATACCGGAGTGCATTGCTCGTGAGGAGCTCCGAGAGGAACAGCAGGCTCAGCCACGGGGCTCGCTTGCGCACCAGCGAGATGACGCCCACGCGGTCGAAGGGCTCTTCGAGAGCCGCCACGCCGCCCATCATCTGCATGTCTTCCGTGGCTTCGAGCTGGGCCACGTCCGCAACGTCGTCGTGCGTCACGATACCCAGGAGCACCCCGCGCGAATCGATCACCGGCAGGGCCGTCCGGTCGTAGCGAGCCATCGCCGCGACCGCCTCGCTGCGATCCTCGTCGGCCTTGAGCGTCACGAACTGGCGGTTCATGATGCTCTCGACCGTCTGCGACGGGTCGGCAAGAAGGATCGACCGCAGGCGAAGATCGTCGATCAGGACCCCGGTGGGGTCGACGACATAGACGACATTGATCGTCTCGGCGTCCTGCCCGTACCTTCGGATGTGGTCGAGCGCCTGCTGCACCGTCCACTCCGGCCGGATCCGGATGTAATCGGGCGTCATCAGTCGCCCGACCGAACGCGGCGGATAACCCAGGATCGCCTGCGTCACCTTGCGCGATTCGGGGGAGAGCGACGCCACCAGACGCTGTGCAACCTCGTGCGGCAGTTCGTCCAGGATGCGGACCCGGTCGTCGGCGGACATGCCCTCGACGACGCGCACAGCCTGCTCCTGCCCCAGCGTGGTGATGAGCTGTTCCTGGTACTCCTGCGAGAGATACCCGAAGACCTCGCCCGCGTCGTCGCGGGGGAGGAATCGAAACGCCAGGGCCGCGTCGTCGGGGCCGAGCTCGGTGAGGATGTCGGCGATGTCCGCCGGGTGGACACCCTGCAGCGCGTGCCGCAGCTCGCTGAACGCACCCTCGCGCACCAGCTCCCGGATCTCGGGTTCAAGCAGGTGTGCACAAGGGCTGATGTGGCCGGTGGGGGACATCCGTCGGTATGAAAGCACCGCCAAGAGGCCGCAGCAAGCGGCCCGTCATGTGCACATCCGTGAATTTCTATTCCTTCATCCGGCCCTCGGCACCGCCGTTCAGACCGCTCGGAGCAGTCCTCGGTATTCGCCGTAGGCCGCGGGATGGCTCTTGTGATCGTTGACGCGCTCCCGGACAGGCTCGAATCCTTCCCGCGTCAGCAGCCCCTTGATGGATGCTTCCGAGAAGGGACTGGGGTGCAGGTGGTCCTTGTAATCCATCAGGTCCACGAGAATCCACAGCAGCCCGCCCGGCTTCACCAGCCGCCGGCATTCCCTGACGACCTGGGATGGGTCTTCAACATGATCGAGTGCGTTCTCCAGCACGATCAGATCAAGCCGTCCCGAGGCCAGCGGGATCGACTCTCCCGCCGACGCCATGAAGACCACCCGGTCCATGTGCACACTGCTGGGAATCAAACCCTCCTGGACATATCCATCCGCCAAAGGATCGAGCGCTGTCGCGTGCATCCACTCGACCAGCGCGATCGAGGGGAACGGCCCCGAACCGATCTCAAGCGCGGAGCGGGACCTGGCCCACGCACTGATGGCCACGAGCCCCGGATTCCCCTCCAGGTGCGACCGCTCTCCCTGCCCCGGCGCGATCCCCAGGAACTCGGCAAGCTCGGTCATGCGGACCCGTTGCCACGCCCCGTAGATCTCCTCAAAGGGCATGTTCCACGTCTTGACGGCGTCGCGGCGGACCACCGCCTCCCAGTACCCCAGTTCATCCCGGTACTTGGTGGTCATCTCGGGGACTTCGTTCCCGGCAAGGTCAACCGCTCGCCCGGTCATTCCACCCCGCCAGGCGGCCGCCGTGATGAGCCGGCGCTCGATCCGGGCAAGCCGCTGAATGGCCGCCTCCGCCGTCGCCGACAGCGCCGCCATGCCCCGGGAAAGCTCCGCCAGGCCCTGCGTGGTGCGTTCGGTGTTGCGGGATGCCTGGAGATAGAGCCGATCGGACTGTTCCAGGGTGTCGCGGAAGGCGGGTCTGAGGGAGCGGTAGACAAACTGCTTGAGGAAGTTCTTCATGGTGGGGTGGTGCACACCGCGGTGTAAGTCGGTTCCGGGCCTGCCGGCGGGCCTCCAAGGAAGGATGCCGCAGATTTCACGGTAGGTTTACATACATGCCCCGCGTGCCGTGGGCCGAGCCCGCTCCGCCGGGTTCATCAGGCCCGCGACGGTCATTCTCCCCTCCTGGAACCCCGTTGCCAGTGTGCCGCGACAACCGCGGGCAAGAAATTCGCAAGAACGTGCTGGGATGAAGACCTGATTTGTTCGATGTGAGGAATAGCATGACGATTGCAAACCACAAGTCCGCGTTGTTGGGCCCCGGGCAGACGGGGCTGCTTGGCGGATGGCTTGATCGATGGCTGTCTGCCGGCCGGATGGATGCAAGAGGTGTTCGTGTGAACGATGACCAGGTCCCCACGCCCGAGCCGACCCCGACTTCGGGCCACAGCATCATCTTCGACCGCAAGCTGATCTCGCTCAAGCGGCGGCTCGTCCGCGAGGCGACCGAGGTCATCTCGATGCTCGAGCGATCCCTCGATGCACTCTGGCGGCTCGACCGGGCCGCCGCGGCCGAGGTCCGCCGGATCGACGACTCCATCGACCGCGAAGAGGTCCAGATCGAGCAGGAGTGCTTTGCGCTCCTGACGCTCCACCACGTCTTTGCGCGAGACTTCCGGGTCGTGACCTTCGTGCTCAAGGTCAACCACGACATCGAGCGCGTGGGCGACCATGCCTCGTCGATCGCCAAGATCGTCGGCAAGATCGACGCCTCGGCGCCCCCCGTGTGGCCCACGGCCCTCCTGGAGCTTGGCCAGCGCGTCCCCGTGCGCTGTCATGAACTGCTCCGCGCGGTGCTGGATGAGGACGTCGAGGCCGCACGCCAGCTTGTCATGAAGGACAAGACCATCGACAACCTCGATGCCCGGCTCTTCGGCGAGACCGTGGACTTCATGCAGAAGGACACCACGCCCCAGGGCCTGGCCAACGGCCTCCTGATCCACCGCGCTGGCCGCGAACTGGAGCGCGTGGGTGACCTCATGACCAACATCGCCGAGGAGGTCGTGTACCTGGCGACCGGCGACATCATCCGGCATACGCACAAGGCCGGCCGGGCCGCCCAGTCGGCCTGATCGAGACCCCACTCCGCCTGATCCAAAGATATCCAGCGTCTTCCAAAAACGAACAAGGGCCTCCGATCGGAGGCCCTTGTCATTGGAACGGTATCTGCGGCTTACTTTCCGGCCTCGGTCGCGGCGGGAGTGGGCGCGGGCTCGGGGTTGCGGACCGGGCCTCCGTCGGCGGCCTGCAGGATGTCCACCCGCAGTGCATTGATGATGTTCAGGGACGCCGCCGGGTCGAGCTTCATGTCGCCGATCACCCCGACGACCATGTTGAGCTTCGAGGGCAGCTCGAGTTCGTCGGTGGGGCGGATGTACCCGATCGTCCGTGGCACCAGGCTCCCCGTGACCGACTGAAGGCGGTACATCAGCGGCAGGTTCTGGCCATCGTACACCGTGCTGGGGAGCAGGCGGCCGACGATCGCGTACTGGCGCTGGCGCTCAAGCTCGGCCAGCTTGGTCGTGACCTCGCGGCTCTCGCTGTCGGCCCGGCGCTTCATGTCCTCGATCTCGCGCTGACGCTGGAGGATCTCCAGCTTCATCGAGAGCCAGTCGATCCGCCCCTGGATCTGGCGGTAGAGACGGCTGCCGGGCGTCGATTCGGCCGCCTGGAGCTTCTCAAATTCCCCCATCATGGCCTGGTACTCCGCCTCGTCGGCGGGCTGCTTGCGAAGTGCGTCAAAGGCACGTTCGAGTTCGCGGATCGTCGGGGCCTTGGGGGCGGGAGGCTCCGCCGGCGGAAGATTCTCCGCAGCCGGGGCCGTCGCCGGGGCAGGCGTTGATTCGGGAGCACCACCCTGGTTGATCGTGGTGGCGGGTGTCCCCTCAGGCTGCACTGGAGCAGGGGGTGGGGTCTCACCGGGGCGAACCATGGGCTCGACCAGCGAGTTGTCCGAGGCGGGAACCGGCGGGGTCGTGCGGTCGTTCGACGCCGGGGCCGGCGCGGGACTTGGTGTCGGGGTGGCTTTTTTGGTCGCCCTACGACGGGGTTTTCTGGCCGGGGTCGGTTCGGCCT
>DATGXW010000125.1:0-2511 GCA_035298585.1 Phycisphaerales bacterium | reverse complement strand
GGGGAGGGGGCGGAGTTGGGGGGTTATTCGATATCGATGTCTTCGGGTCGGCCCTGGCCGATGCGAGCGCGGGCGTCGTGGATGGTCATTTCAAGCCGCTGGGCGAAGGGCTTGAGATCGGCCGCGATGGTGGTCGTGTCGATGATTTCCACGATGGTTTGGTTGCGGATGAGTTCGACCAGGAGCTGCGCGGGGACACCTTCCTTTGAGAAGAACTCGGTCAGGCGTGAATCGCCGCTGGCGAGCGTGACCGCGCGGTTATAACTGGGAAGTGCACGGATGTCGCGCATGACCTTGGAATCAAGGAACCAGCGCATGGCGTAGTCGTCGCGCGAGACGTGAGAGAAGGCTTCTGCAAGCATGAGGAGCTGGAGGCTGGGGACGGGATTGGTTTCCTCCGCGGCCTTGCCCAAGCGTGCATCGTTGATGGACTGGGCGATGCTGACGATGGCGGCGGAGATCGGTTCGCGCTCGCGGATGTAGCGTGCACGCGCGGGGGGCGCCCCAGGCTCGGCGGAGAGGCGGGCCTGTGCGACGGGCTGGAGCGCGAGGATCACCCACACGAGTCCGAGCCAGAGGCAGAAGCCTTCGAGGGCGCCCAGCAGGCCGCCGATGAGGGAGTTTCGCGAGCGCCACTTGGAGGAGTCGGGGATCAATGCACGGACGATGAGACGACCGCACATGCCGCCGAGGGCGATGGTTGCGATGGCGATGATGGCGAAGCACACGGCGCGGTTGAGAAGCCCGCCGAGGCCGGTCATCGCGGCGATGCCGGGTTCGATGAGCCTGCCGAGCGGTCGTGCGGTGAAGAGGGCGAGGACTGTCGAGAGGAGGATGGCACTGATCTCGATGGCGCCGATGCGAAAGGCCTGCCAGCCGCAGAGGGTGATGAGTGCGATGCACACGGCGGTGGTCCAGCCATCGAGGAGCCATGCAAGTGCGATGCAGAGCATCGCGACGGCGCTGATCGCGAGCTTGCGATCAAAGCGCGAGCGCAGCGCGTGCATGCGTGTGGCGGCTTGTCCCCCGGTCATCTCCAAAAGCATACATGCGGCACGGGGTGTGCCGCAAGCATGGGTCGATCATGTGCATGTGGGAAGGGGGAGCGTGCGCGGGGCTGGTTGGTCAGCGCTTGCCTGCGGCCTTGGCACGCCCGCTTGTGCGGGCCGCGGTCTTGGCGGCCTTGCCGTTGGCGTGCTTGGAGGCGGCGGACTTGGCCGCTTCCGCGGCGGCCTTGCCTGCGGCGTTCAACGGGTTGAGCGGGTTGCGGAAGTGCGATTCCTGGATGGGGACGACGACTTCGAGGATGTGCTGGAGGACGGAGGCGGGGGAGCCCATGGCGTCGACGGTGCGGATGATGGAGGGGTCGTAGTAGGCAAGGACGGGTGCGGTCTCGGCTTCGTAGACGGCCCAGCGGCGGCGGATGACGTCTTCCTTGGCGTCGTCGACGCGGTTTTCCTTGAGTGCACGTCGGCGGAGGCGCTGGATCATGGCTTCCTTGTCGGGGCAGACGAGGTGGACGACCTCCAGGACGTTGATGTGCTTTTCGAGGAGCTTTGCCTGGCGGACGTTGCGGGGGATGCCGTCGAGGACGAGGAGATCGACGTTGGGCTTGTAGTCGCTGAGGATGGTGCGGGCGCGCATGTTCTCGCACCACATCTCGATGGTGGCGTCGTCGGGGACGAGTTCGCCGCGCGAGGAGTATTCCTGGAAGATCCGGCCCAGGCGTGAGCTGACGTCGAGCGTGCGGAAAACCTCGCCGCAGGAGAGGTGGTAGAAGCCGGGGATCTGGCCGAGAATCTTGCCCTGGGTGCCTTTGCCAGCGCCGGGAGCGCCGAACAGCAGGATGGTCTGGTATCGATTCATCGAGGCGGACTCCGCGAGGCCTTGGGATTGGGATAACCAGGCTTTGGGAACGGTTACGGACGTATACCACGGTAAACCGCGGTCTTGCGTCAGGCAAGAGCATCGGCTTGGGGGATCACCGTATCAAGCCCGACCATGGGCATCCACTTAGAAAGCCCTTCCAGGGTTACCGGATTCTGCACCGGTCGGTGGTGCAGATGGGCATTTCGCGGCGGCCCGGGATCCAGCGGGTGGCGGCTGAGAGCGCCAGGCGATGGCGGGCGAAAAGGCGATAGAGCGGATCTATGACCAAACGGATGCCGGGCCAGGCGGTCCAGGCCATGACCCAGCCGCGGCCCACGGCGGCGTAGGCGCGGCGGAAGACCTCGACCCCTTCGATGACCTTGCCCTGGGGGGTGATGCCGTGGATCCGCCCCATGACCTCATCCATGGTCTTGCCGAGGGGGGCGGGGTCGAAGGCGGGTGCGGCGATGTCGATGATCTCGAGGTTGCCGCGGCCGGCGTCGAGGCGGGCGAGGAGGCGGGCTTCGCGGGCGCAGAGGTGGCACTTGCCGTCGATGAGGATCGTGAACTGAGGGGTGGGCATCGGTTGCGGAGTGCACTTCGATGGGGAGGAGGTTTGGATTCAGGGAGGCAAAGGGGGAC
>DATGXW010000124.1:0-6513 GCA_035298585.1 Phycisphaerales bacterium | reverse complement strand
CCCCATGTACTGCTTGCGCGAGCTGCGCGTCAGCTTCACGATCGCGCGGGCCTTGCGGCGGTCGGAAAGATCCGCGTAGACCCGCTCGAGCTCGGGCTCGGTGATGTGCTTGTCCTTGTCGTGAAACATCGCTCCCACACGGTCGCGGATCCAGTCCTTCGAAGGACGCAGTGCCACGCTCCCGGAGATCGGGTTCTCCACCACGCCCGCCGCGCCCGCAAGGATGAGCGCCGTCACGTTCGATGGGCGTTCCAGCGCGATCCGCAGCGCCGTGTGCCCACCCAGCGAGCTCCCCAGGTACGCCTGCGGCTCGGGCGCAAAGCGGTTGATGAACTCGTGCGTCAGCGCCGTCACGCCGTCGATCGAGCAGTCTTCCTCTTCAAGCTCCAGGAGCGGCAGCTCCAGCATTGTGCAGCGCCAGCGATCCTGGATCAGTTGAAGCAGCGGCGTCCAGTGAATGTTCGTCGCCAGCATCCCGTGCAGCATCACCAGGGGCCGGCCCTGGCCGAGCGTGGTTACCCGCGCCGCCACCGGGCGGCCGGAAAGTCCCGTGAGCGTCACAGGAATGTCCACGGCTCCCGGCAGGCTGATCCCGGTGCCCGCCATAGGGGTCGCTGGAGGAGTCATCTTCATCGCCGAGCCGAGTGTAGGGGGCTTCTTAACGTTTGACCCGTTCGATCACCCGAACAAGTCCCGCGTTCATGTATAGACCGCGCAAAGAACGGCCCGACCTTTTCGAATCCATTCCGTCCCGGCGGCCGTGCCGCTTACCGCTGGACACGCCCGTCAACCAGCGAGATCGTCCGGTCGGCACGCTGGGCCGTGTGCTCATCATGGGTCACGATCACCATCGACTGGCGCGTCTCGCGCCGGATCTCGTGCAACAGGTCCAGGATCGTCCCGCCCGTCTTGCGGTCCAGGTTGCCCGTCGGCTCATCGGCCAGGAGCAGCGCTGGCGTGTTCACCAGCCCGCGTGCGATCGCCACCCTCTGGCGCTCCCCGCCCGAGAGCTGCGAAGGCCGGTGCGACAGCCGGTGTCCCAACCCCACCCGCGCCAGCAATTCCCTCGCCCGTGCGACCGCCGAACGCCGCGATGTCAGGTACGCGATCGGTCCCAGTCCCGCCATCGCGCCGGCCAGGACGTTCTGGAGCACCGTCAACTCGGGGAGCAGATGGTAAAACTGAAAGACAAACCCGACCGATCTGCCGCGGTACTGGTCGAGCGCTCCCGCCGACATCATCGAAAGGACCTGCCCGCGGAAGAGAACCCCGCCCGCGTCCATGGGCACCGGGCCATAGAGATACGACGTTCCGCACGCCGGGCACTTGTCATCCTTGCTCGCCGTGAGCGTGCCGCCGCAGGCGTCGCAAACCTCGGGCTTGGTGCGGCGACGGGCCTGCCCCGGACGGTCGGCGCGGTCGAGCCCGCCCATCAGGTGCAGCAGCGTCGACTTTCCAGAACCAGAAGCGCCCAGGATCGCGACCGTCTCACCTTCCTCCACCGAGAGCGTCGCGCCGCGCAGCACGGGCACATCAACCTTCCCCAGGCGGTAGGTCTTGTACAGGTTCGTGACTTGGATGATGGGCGTCGCCATGGGCCTCGGGCCGTCGGTCCTTTCCGTGTCATTCAAACCGCAGGGCCTTCACCGGGTGCAGGAAGGCCGCACGCAGGGCCGGGATGAGTGCACCGACCACGCTGCTCAGGGCGCCCCCGGACATCACGATGATCGCCTTGTCGAGTTCCACCTTGCTTGGAATGTCCGTGAAGTAGTAGATCTTGGGATCCCAGATCTGAAGCCCCAGGGCCTCACCCATCCAGTCGTGGATGGGGTTGATGTTCGTGACGATCGTGTACGCCAGCGTCCCGCCCAGGAGCGATCCCACCAGCCCGATCGCAAGCCCGTAGCTCAGCCACACCGCCGCCACGCCCGTCCGCGAAGCGCCCATCGACCGCAGCACGCCGACGTCCTTGGTCTTCTCGCTCACCATCGACCAGAAGATCGCCAGCACCAGGAAGACCGCCGTCAGCGAGACGAAGCTGAATATGAACAAGACCAGCCCCGTCTCCTTCTTCACCGCGCTGATGAACGTTGCGTTGAGATCTTCCCAGGTCCGGATCGCGATCGAGCCCGAGTCCCGGATAAGCTCGCGCTGGCCCCCCGGCCGCTCCTCGACGTACGGCGCCGCCGGGACGCGGCCGGCGTGCTTCTCGGCGAACTGCTTGTAGATCGCTGCACACCGGAAGCGAAGCTCGTCCGAGGAGATCCCCTTGCCGCGCACGATGACGTTGGTCACCCGGGCCGGGTCTGTTCCCTCAACCTTGGGAATGACGAACTTCTCTTGCCCGTTCTCATCAATCACGGTCTCGCCGGCCACGGCTCCCTCGGCGACCTTGGCCGCCGGGTCCATCCGCAGCAGCTTCTGCAGCGTGTGCAGCGGGACCAGCACCGTCCGGTTGTCGACCTCGTACATCCCCGTCTTGAACTCGTTGGCGATGGGCAGGCTCGTCGACGCCATCTCAAGCACACGCCCCTGCGAATCCATCGGCAGGACGTTCAGCTTCACCACGCCCTCGGTGATCGGGCGGATGCTCAGGAACTCGCTCGTGCCGTCGGAACGGATCCGCCGGGTTCTCACCGGGTAGTAGACGCCCGTGGACGTCCGGTAGTTGTCCCCGATCTCGATCCCCATGACGATGGCGTCCAGGGGCTTGGCCGTCACGGGGTCGGGCCGTGTCAATGTCCGACCGTTCGCAAGCGCCCGCTCCATGATCGTGTGCATGCCCGGATCAAGACGCTCATCCTCGCGCAGCCTGTCCTTGCGCATCGGTGCGTCGAGAGGCCTCCACCACAGCGATTCCTGGTAGCCCGTCACCGCCCCGTACCCCGCGGGCTCGACCCCCTTCACGACCACGTACTCCGTCCTCCCGCTGGGAAGGCTCAAGAGCCCGTAGGTCTCGATCATCGGCGTCGCGGCCTCGACGCCAGGATCCTTCTCCAGCATCGTGACAAGCTCGTCATAGTGTGCAAACCCCGTGTTGGGCCACGTGATCGCCACGTCCCCCACCAGCACACGCCCCGAGTTCATCAGCTTGACCAGGAATCCGCCCATCACCGACCAGACAATCAGCACCATCGCCGTGCAGAGCACGACCGCCAGCGAAGCCAAGAGCGGCATCACCTTGCTGGTGAGGTATCGACGGGTAAGAAGAACCTGGTACACGGGCGGAGTGTATCGGCCCCGCCGGTGCGGTGTGCGTCACTTATTCGCAAGATGAGTCGGCAGCCTTGCCCTTGCGGCTGGTCGCACGCAAAATCGCCTGGATGAGATCCTCGGGAGCCTTGGGGAGCGCGGGTTTTCCCACCGTGCATGTGCACGCCTCCCGGCTCAGCTTGATCGACGCCCGGTAGGTCTCGACAAAGGCCAGGCACGCCGAGCACTTGGAGAGGTGCGATTCAAAGCAGCGGCGCACCTCGGGGTCGAGTTCACCCTCAAGGTACGCCATCAGGAATTCGGTGAGCTCCTTGCAGTTCATCGCCTTCCATCCTTCGCGCCTGGTCCCTCTTGATCGCCGGTCCTGGATCGTGACTTCCGCCCCGGGGGCATCGCGCCCGCCGCCGCCTCGAACACCGATGCTGCCCGCCCCTTGCGCTCCAGCCGCTGATCCAGAAGAGTCCGAAGGGCCAGGCGTGCGCGGTGCAGCCGGGTCTTGACGGCGCTGGCGGTGATCCCCAGCATCTCGGCCGCGGCCCGGGTGTCAAGCTGTTCGATGTCGCGGAGCAGGATCACGTCCCTGAAATCCTCGGGAAGCTCAAGGATCAGCTCCCGGATCATCGTCATCATCTCGCGACGCTCCTCCCCGGATTCGGGAGCCTCACGCCACGTCCCCGGCAGGTTCTCGTAATGCCCATCCTCGCGGAAGCGGGGCATCAGGTCGTCCATGCGCACTTCAGGATGCCGCCGGCGAGTCCTGAGCTTCATCAGCGATGCGTTCACCACGATCCGGTGCAGCCACGTCGACAACCGGGAGCCGCCGTCAAACTTCGCAAGGCCCCGGTACGCCGAGATGAACGCATCCTGCACGGCGTCCTGTGCGTCGGACTCTTCAGGCAGAAACCTCCGCGCCACCGCCAGGAGCCGATCGGCCGACTGGCGGACCAGCATCTCAAACGCCGCGTGATCCCCGGCGCGGAGCCGGTTTACAAACGCTGGATCATCGGCCTCATCCGCACTTTCCAGTGCGCGAGGTGTCAGTTCGGCCGGAACTGGTTCGGGTGCCTGCACCTGTCACTGTATAAGATGCTGGCTCGGCGGGAGGGTTTCAGCCGCCACAACTCAATTATCTGTACATGCCCGATCTCAGGCCGCTTCGGCGAGCTGCAGACCGATGGTCCAACCGTCCCCATCCTGCACACAGCGCACGACCGAACCCGTCCAGGAGGACTGGCGAACCTTGTCGGGGAAGAGTGCAAACTCCGTCCCGATGCGGACGGGCTTCTCCGATCGGATGCCGATGCCGCTCACGCTGGCGTCGAGGAACTCCACCTTGCGGGTGTGCTCTTCCCCCGCGGTGGACCGGAACGCGATCATCGCGTCGCCATGAACCCGGGTCCGCCGGCAGGCACGCCGCTCAATCCCGCCCGGGGCTATCCGGGTCAAACCGCCGGTCGCGTCCTGCGTGGCGGTCGTCGTGTCGGTCGTGAGAGCATCCGTGCCCGTCGAAACTGCGTGATTCACTGGAACCATCCTTGGTCTTTGTCATGCACACGCGACGGCCATGTCGCGGCACGCACCCCGGTTTGTGCACCCCTCGGCGGGTGTGCACACCACCTTCAACAACCCTTTCCCATGACGGTCCTATCGACCGTCCGGGAACTTGGCTTTATGAAGATCAGACAAGGGCATTGTCCGCACCCGACCAACTCCCGTGCGAATACGCTGTTGCCGTGCCCCGACGCACCGATCCATCTCCCGATGACCCCGCGTCCGCCGCCCCGCCCTCCGGGGGCCGGCCCGGGACCCCCTCCACAAAGGATGGCCCCGGTCCCCTGGCGCTGACGACCCCTCTCTCCTCGGTCAAGGGAATCGGCCAGTCGCTTGGCGCCAAGCTGGCGACCCTCGGGCTGACCAACGTCGGCAAGCTCCTTGCGCACCTGCCGATGCGTCATGAGAAGCTCGAGGCTGAAACCGCGATCGTGGACCTTGTGCCCGGCCAGATCGGCTCGGCTCGCGGCGAAGTGGCCAACACCCGCATGGTCCGGCGCGGAAAGTCCCGCTTCGAAGTCGTGGTCGTCGACGACTCTGACCGGCTCGACGCCGTCTGGTTCAACCAGCCCTACCTCAACGAGAAGATCCGCCCCGGCATGCGGATCCGTCTTCAGGGCAAGTGCCAGCGGTACGGCCCGGGCATCCAGATGGTGAACCCGCGATTCGAAATCCTCCCCCCGCCCGGAGAAGAAGACCCGCAGACGGGCAACGCCGTGCCCTCCAGAGCCGAGCCGGATCTGCACACCGAGCGGCTGCGGCCGATCTATCCGGCCTCGGAGCTCATCAACTCCCGCGCGATCGAGCGCGCGGTCGCGAAAGTCCTGCACGACGGCGCCCGCCTGATCGAAGACCACCTCTCCGCCGAGTACCGCGCAGCGCGAGACCTGCCCCCGCTGCCTGATTCATACATCTTCTACCACGCACCCGAGAACGATGCGCAGGTTGCCTCCGCCCAGCGCCGCCTGGCGTACGACGAGCTCCTGCTCCTCCAGCTCGGCGTCCACATGAAGCGTGCACACCTGCGGGAGGGGCTGCGTGCACCCGCCCTCCGCTGGACGCGGCAGATCGACGAGCACATCCGCGGGCGATTCCCCTTCGCGCTCACGCCCTCGCAGAACCAGGTCATCGAAGAGCTCACGGGGGATCTCACGCGCCCGACGCCCACCAACCGCCTGATCCAGGGCGATGTCGGCGCCGGCAAGACCATCGTCGCGCTCTACGCGATGCTGATGGCGGTCGCATCGCGCCACCAGGCGGCGCTGATGGCGCCCACGGAGATACTCGCCGAGCAGCACATGGCCTCGATCTCGGGGATCCTCTCGGGTTCAACCGTGAAGGTCGAACTCCTCACCGGTTCGACGCCACGGCCCCGGCGGGCCGAGCTCCTCGCGGCGCTCGCCGCCGGCGAGATCGACATCCTCGTCGGAACCCACGCGCTGCTCACCGAGCACGTCAAGTTCAAGTCGCTGGGCGTCGCGATCATCGACGAGCAGCACCGTTTCGGCGTCCACCAGCGTGCGGCCCTCCGCGCCAAGTCCGACGACCGGGGAAGCACGCCGCACGTGATCGTCATGACCGCGACGCCCATCCCGCGCACGATGGCGATCACGCTCTTTGGCGACCTTGACATCTCGACGATCAGGGGCCTCCCGCCGGGGCGGACGCCGATCAAGAGCTCGGTGATCTCGCTCGCGGACCGGCTCGATCTGTACCGGCAGCTCCGAACACGCCTCGAAGGGGGCGAAC
>DATGXW010000123.1:0-15536 GCA_035298585.1 Phycisphaerales bacterium | reverse complement strand
GTCCGGCTTCTTGCGCTCGACGGGCGTCATCGAGTGGATCATCGCCTCGATGCGGTCGAACTGCTTGTCGTCGATGTTGACTTCCTTGAGCATCGGCCCCACGCCGGGGAGGAGGCCCAGGAGCTGCTTGAGCGGGCCCATCCGCCGGATCGCCTTCATCTGGCTCAGGAAGTCCTCCATCGAGAGTTCCCCCTTCTCAAGCCGCTTCTGGAGGTCTTCTGCCTCCTGCTGGCTGACCTGCTCCTGCGCCTTCTCGACCAGCGAGACGACGTCTCCCATGCCCAGGATCCGGCCGGCCATGCGCTCGGCGTGGAACTCCTCGATCGCGTCGATCTTCTCGCCCACGCCGATGAACTTGATCGGAGCGCCGGTGACCTGCTTGACCGAGAGCGCGGCCCCGCCCCGCGTATCTGAGTCGAACTTGGTCAGGATCACGCCGTCGATCTTCAACGCCTCGTGGAAGGCCTTGGCGGAGTTCACCGCGTCCTGACCGGTCATCGCGTCGACGACCAGGAGGATCTGGTGCGGCTTGACGAGCGTGTTGATGCCCTTGAGCTCAGACATCAGCGCATCATTGATGTGCAGGCGTCCGGCGGTGTCGAGGATGATCGTGTCGATCCCCTGCTTGCGCGCGGCCTCGACAGCGCGTGCACACACTTCGACCGCGACACCCACGGCCTTGCCGTAGGCGGCGACCTTGTCGGGCTCTGAATAGAAGACAACCTGCGCGCCGCCGGGGGCGTCGGAGTTGACCTGCTCCGCGACGGTCTGAAGCTGCTCCACCGCGGCGGGACGCTGGAGGTCGGCGGCGGCGAGCATGACCGACCGGCCGCGCTTCTTGAGGTAGGCCGCGAGCTTGCCGCAGGTGGTCGTCTTGCCTGAACCCTGAAGACCGCACATCATGACGATGGTGGGTCCGGGGGCCGCGCGGGGAATCCCGGCCTCCGCCAGGTCCTTGCCCATGCCCAGCCCCGCTGGGACGGGAAGGCCGGTCGTCGGATCCACCAGGTCCATGGTGGACCGGGCGAACTCGATCTGCCCACCCAGAAGCTCCACGAGCCTCCGGTGGACGATACCGATCATTTCCTGACCGGGATTCAGGCTCTTGGTCACGTGTCGCCCGATGGCGTCCTGCAGGATCTGGTTGGTGAAGGTGTCCACCACCGACACATGGACATCGGCGTCAAGAAGTGCGTTCCGGACGTCGGTCATCGCCTGGCTGACATTGGCCTCGGTGATCTTGTCCTGCCCGGCCAGCTTGCGAAAGACGTTGGTGAAGCCTTCAGAGAGTCGGTCAAACATGCGGCGAGTTTAGCCCCAAGCGCCCGGTGGAGGCAGGTGGAGGATTCGCCGCGGAGGGTGTCGGCGAAGGGGTCCCGCAGGGGGTTCCCGAGTTTGGCAGACTCTTTGTTATTTCTCGGACTTCTTTATAGAAAATTCAGAGCTTGCGGGAATGACGGACCCCGAGGCACGGTTGAGTGTGCGGCAGGAGTTCAGGAGGTTTGCGTGATTCTCGCCGCCATCATCCTGGTGCTGGAACTGATCGTCCTGAAGATGATCGCTTCAGCGATCGCATGCCCCAGGGCATGCACCACCCCCGGTGCGGCCCTTGAAGCCGGGGCACCCGACCGAGACTGGTGAGATTGTGATTCGGGCGACCATTCCAGGGAGCTTTGGGACCAGGGAACTTGGCGGGACCAGGGGACTTGGCGGGACCAGGGAACTTGGCGAAGTCGGCGCTCCCGATCGAGTTCATCTCCGCTATGGCGAGGTTGATCGCCTCCGCGTGTACAGACGCCCGAACCCGTCCGTCGCGCTGTTCAGTTCTCGAGATGGAAGTTCAGTTCTCGACGTGGAAATTGCCATCGCCGGGCCAGTTCTTTGGTGCGTACCTGGCCTTGGGATCCTGCATGCGGTCGAGGACGGACTGGTGGATGAACGATCCCGGGGCGATTGATCGGCGTTTGCAGAAGTTCGGCCACCGCCAGGACTTCTTGCTGCTGACGCTGTTCCAGCTTCGACGGAAGAGAACTTCCCCGAGCCACCACTTGAAGGTCAATGAATTGTGAATCATCGCCAGGTGGTCTGGTGCTGAGCTGGCGCCGACCCCGGCCAGCACGCGTTCTTTGCACGCCATGTCCAGGTAGAGCATCGAGCCCATGGTCGAGGGTGTGCAGGCTTCACGGATCATCCACGCCAGTGCGATCCGGGCGAGGCCGCTCTCGGCCGGGGGATATCCGCCGCCGATGTCTGAGTGCACACCCGCGAACCAGACTTCCTTGAGATCCTGCTCGGGGATGGGCCTTTGGATCCGGCGTTTGCCCTGTGCATCCTCCTTGCCGGTGAAGCAGAAGAGGTTGGTTCGGAAGAAGGCCCGGCGTTCATCGATCGAGACCGCGTGCCGGACCCGGCGGACGGAGGGATTGCCGGCGGTGTGCGGCACTGTTCTGAAATCCCACAGCCATCCCATCGAACTGACCGTGTCCCAAACGCCCAGGAATTCGATGGGGACGCGTTCTGCACGGAAGCGATCGCGGAAGCCGTCGTGGGTCTTGAGGAACTGGTCGCTGGGCTCTTTGGGCTCGTTGAGCAGCAGCGACCAGACGTACGGAACGAGATTCATCTGCGAGGGCTTGAGAAGCCCGAAGGCGTGGACCCCGGCGGCGACGACCCTGGCGGTGTACGCGCCGCGCGAGAAGCCGAAGAAGTAGATCGAGTCTCCGGGTTGATAATGCTCGGAGAGAAAGCGGTAGGCTTGGCAGAACTTGTCGCGCAGCGAGTGGCCGATGGCGGAGTCGACGAGCTTGGACAGCAAGCGCGTGGTGTCGGTGGTGGATTCGGGCATCGAGAGCGTGCCGACGCCGGGGTCGTAATAGGTCAATTGGCGGTCGGAATGCTCAAGACACTCATAGAGGCGAAGGACGTTGCTGGGGTCGCCGTGGACGCTGTTGTCCGTGCCGTCGAAGCACATGACGATGTTCTTGGCCATTCATGTCCCCTTTGAGCGTGCATGGTATCGCAATGGAATGGCCTGCATGGTTCCCCCGTGTGCGTACGGGGCTAGAGCTGTCACCCAGCAAGGGTTTTCTTGTGAGTTCGAGCGTGATCCCAGGTGAAGAGGGCCGAATTGCTGTGAGCGCTGGGGATGGGGCTGTACAAGATTCGATAGATTGAGTACATGTTGTGCACAAGTCACTGAGGGACGTATCCGGGTATGCACATGCAGGCAACGACCGAAGTTCTCGGGATGGAAGAAGCTTCGCCAAGTGCATTGGTGTCGGCGATCACCGCTCTGGCACGTGCACGTACGCTGGAAGATGTCACCAGCATCGTCCGGCGCGCTGCACGCCGGCTGGTGGGGGCGGACGGCGTCTCTTTCGTGCTGAAGGAAGATGGCCACTGCAACTACGTTGATGAGGACGCGATCGGGCCCTTATGGAAGGGTCAGCGGTTCCCCCTCAAGCAGTGCATGACCGGGTGGGTGATGCTGCACCGCGAGGCGGTCATCATCGAGGACATCCGGCTTGATGATCGGATCCCGCAGGCGGCGTATGCGCCGACCTTCGTCCGGAGCATGGCTGCGGTGCCGATCCGGGCGGCGGATCCGATCGGGGCGATCGCGGCGTACTGGGCGCGGTGCAGGGTGGCGACGAGCGAGGAAGTGCAGACGCTGCAGACCTTCGCCGAGGCGGCATCGGTGGCGATGGAGAATGTCCGACTGCTGAACGAACTTCGCCGTGCCAAGGACAAGGCCGAATCCACGGCGGCGGAGAACCGGATCCTGTTTGAACAGGCTGCACACGAACTGGTGGAGCGTGAGCGACTGGAACGGGACCGGCTTCTGGGGCAGGAAGATCTTTCCATCGCGCTGGCGGCGGGCGACATGGGTTCGTGGGAGTGGAATCTCCAGACCAACGAGCTGCGGCGCTCACCGGGCATCCAGCGGCTCCTGGGAGATCTCGAAGCAAGCGGCTCGGTCTCGGGGGTGGATTGGGTGCTGCATCGAACTCACCCCGAGGACCGCCCGAAGCTGCGCGAGACGATCGAGCGTGCAAGGCGTGAGCACGACCTCTTTGACTGCGAGTTCCGGTTTGAACACGCGACCGGGGGCATGCGCTGGCTGCGGGCGACGGTGCGGTGCTTCTTTGATGAGGCCGGCAGGCCGATCCGCATGTACGGCGTCTTCCGCGACACCACCGACTACCGCGATGTCGAGCGCCGGCTCAAGGAGAGCGAACGCAAGCTCCGGTTGATCTTCGAGCAGGTTCCGGTGGGGATCACGCTCGCCGACGAGAAGGGAGCACTGCTTGAGGCAAACCCCGCGGCCAAGCGGATGCTCGAGTCGGCGCTGACCGAGATCGATCACGGGCTGAAGCTCTTTCAGCGGAGGCTGGAAGCGCCGGTGCACACGCCCGGGAGCCAGCCGTGGGAGCCGGCGGAGTTCGCGTTTGCGCGGCGCGACGGCACGACAGGGTGGTGCCGTGTCCGGTCGGCGCTCATTCCCGGCGAGGGAGGTCGGCCGACGCTCGGAATGATGGAGGACATCACCCAGCAGCGGCTGCTGGAGCAGGGGCTTGTGCAGGCTCAGAAGATGGAGAGCATCGCCCGCCTGGCCGGGGGCGTTGCACACGATTTCAACAATGCACTGACGGTGATCCTGGGATGGCTGGGGGTCCTTGAGGACTCTGAGCGGAACTTTGACGCGGCATCTCGGCAGGGGCTGGAGGCGATCCGCCAGGCTTCGGATCACGCGGCGTCGCTGACGCGCCAGCTCCTTGCCTTTGCGCGCCGGCAGGTGCTTGAGCACAAGGTCGTGGACCTCAATGCACTGGTCGGTGGTGTGCAGCGGCTGGTGGACGGCCTGGTCGGCGAAGATGTGAATGTCGTGGTCAAGCTCGCATCGCAGCCTCGCCACGCGAAGGTTGACCCGGGTCAGATCGAGCAGGTGATCCTGAACCTTGCGGCCAACGCACGCGACGCGATGCCAAAGGGCGGGAAGATCACGCTCCGGACCTCGTCGGTCGAGATCGCCGAGGGCGCTGCACGCGGTGATCTCAAGCCGGGGTCGTACGCGGTGATTGAATGTTCGGACACCGGGAGCGGGATCAGTCCGGCGACGCTGCCATTCATCTTTGAACCGTTCTTTACGACCAAGGAGCCGGGCAAGGGCACGGGGCTCGGGCTCGCCACCGTGCACGGCATCATCCGCCAGCACGGCGGGACGATCGAGGTCGAGACCGGACGGGACAGCGGGACGACGTTCCGGATTTTCCTTCCCGCGATCCGGCACGAGGGCACATCGACGACGGCGCAGAAGAACAAAGTTCTTCCGCCCGGCGGCAAGGAAACGATCCTGCTGGTCGAGGATGAACCACTGGTCCGCTCCGTGGCGGCGATGTCGCTGAAACTCGCGGGGTACGACCTGATCGAAGTGGAGGGGCCCCTGGACGCGATCAAGGCGGCGTCGGATCCCGCACGGCGGATCGATCTTCTTCTGAGCGACGTCGTGATGCCCGAGATGAACGGCGTGACCCTGGCCGAGAAGCTCCGCGAACTGCGGCCGGCGATGCGGGTGCTCCTCTCTTCAGGCTACTCGGAGGAATCGCTCGACTCTCGTGCGATCGACGCGGTTCGGGTGACATTCCTGCCCAAGCCGTACACCCCCGACACGCTCCGGCGCAAGGTGAGGGAGGTGCTCGATCAGGCCGCGGTCAGCGCGGGCGGTTGAGGCTTCCCCAGGCCCCGATATTCCACGCCATGTGCAGCGGCGGTACACTCCGGACATGTCCAGAATCACCTGCGCCGCCGTTCTTGCCATGCTCGCGTTCGTGCTCCCCGGGTGCATCGTCGGAGAGATCCGCGATTCGCTCCAGTCGGCCAACAACCAGCTCGTGTGCGTGCAGTTCACGCTCGATGAGGTCAACAAGGGCCTCGACGGCACCAACCAGATGCTCGCCCAGACCAACGAGCGGCTCGACCGCGTCGAGAATGGTTTGACGAGGCTTGATCGAACCAACGCACTGATCGACAACGTCGAGCAGGGGCTGGGAAGGATCGACAACACCAATAACAGCCTGACCGTGCTGGAGCGGCAGCTTGTGGTTCTTGACTCGGTGGAGAAGTCGCTCCAGCGGCTCGACCAGCACCTCGCGGGCCTGCGCAAGACGGTGGGGGCGCTCGACGGCGTGATCCCGTTCCTGGACCTGGGGGGCGAGTATGTCGAGCCGAGCGTCTCCGCGCCGACGGAGGTGGCCTCGGCGGCCGACGCGGTCGGGGAGACGCCCGCCGACGCGACGGGTGGAGCCGGGACCGAGGCTGCGGCGGAGGGCGCGAACCCGGCGAACGCCGCCAGTGCGGGGACGGTCACGCCTGCACCGGGGACCCCGGCCGCGAACCGGCGCGATTCGTTGATGGGCGTGTGGGTGAGTGCATTCCCGACCAGGGACATGGCGCTGGTGCTGCACGCGGATGGGACGTATGAGCGGAGCCTGCCGGGTGCGGCGACGCCTGCGACGGGAAACGCCAAGCAGGGGACGCCAGCCGGGCCGCGTGAGCAGACGCTCGAGCGCGGGACGTTCAAGCGGGTCGGCGCGGTGGTCACGTTCACGCCGGTCGTGCCCGCACCCGCGGGGGCCGATGCATCGGGGGGCGCGCCCGGTGAGGCGAAGCCGGCGGCGAAGGATGGCACGGCGGTTCCCACACCTCAGCCCACGCCGTGGGTTGTCACGATCGTGTCGCTGTCCTCGCGTGCACTGGCGGTGGAGGATGATGGGAAGTTGATGTTGTTTGGGAGGCCGTGAGCGTTGCAATTTCAAGCTGCGTGCGATTGTACAACGCCAAAGAGTGGCCGCCGATTGTGTGAACTAGACTGAAGGCGAACGTGGCAATCAATCAAGTCACGATAGAAGGCCGGGTTGCCGGGGTCTTGTCATTGATTACAGGTGTGCGTTGATCACTCCCGCCCCACGCCGAGCACGCCCCCGGGCTCGATCACATACTGCGTTGGTCCGAAAGCGACGGTCACGGGTTGATCGGTGAAGTTGTGGTACACGCCGCGAGTCAGGCGCTGACCCGAAACAAAGATCTCTCCCTCCAAATCATCGACGCCAACAAGCACACCCTCAAACAGGTCCAGGCCTCTGTCGGGGAGGATCTGGTATTCAGGTGCTTCAAGCAACTCCGCGATTTCACCGACGGGACGGACGTCAGAAGTCGCGGTCAGATTGGTCCTGTGCATCGATGCGCCGATCGTTGCCAAACCGATGGAGGAGGCGGTGAGACACCAGAGTGAAAAATTCATATGACTTCCCCGTGTTGAGGCCGGGGGCCATTCCCCGGCATTCATTCAGCAATGTATCGGCATTCCACGCAGGCCGCAATGGTCTCTCTGTGCATCTCGGAATGTTTGTAGCGAAGTCCCGATGAAGCCGATGATTGTGCGATGAAAATCAGCTTAGCTAGTTTACCAGTTGCGCCGCACCCTCACGGAAATACACGTGCACGCACGAGGAAATTGCTGTTGCAACCAGTTGACCCGATAACGACCCGAATATCTCGCCAGGCACGTTAGTCCAGCCAATCCTTATCCCGCAGCCGCTGCGGAACATACTCCTCCGTCACATAGCTGATGTCCTTGGTGATCAGCGACTCGACTTCCATCTTAAAGCCGTTGGAGAGCATCTTGCTGATCTCCTTCTGCCACGCACGGCCGGAGGGTGTGTTCCCTTCAAACCACGGGTAGGCGAGGATCTCGTTGGCTCGCTTGATGTCGTTGTCGTTGAGCGTGATCTTGACATCATCGGAGAGATCGCACTCCTCGTAGTCCTTGGAGCGGATGCCGATGAACTTGGCGTCGGGGATGGCGAGGCGTTCGGATTCAAAGGCCAGCGAGATGGAGCCCTGCTTGATGACCGAGTAGATGTAGTGCCCCCAGGGGTCGCAATCGAGGAGGCAATAGACCGGCAGGCCGAGTTCCTTGTTGAGTCGCTGGAGGAGCCGGCGGACGCCCCGCGAGGGCTGGCCGCCACCCTCGGTCAGGATGCAGTTGTGCTCCTGCCAGAAGCGGTCCTCGTTGAAGCGGTTCCAGACCGTGTCCTTCTCGACGTGCAGCACGAACTTCGCATCGCACCTCTTGAACTGGATGATGTCGGGTTCGACGATCGACGGGATCGAATACCCCCCCGTCCCCATCCGGCGGCAATCGATCTCGTCGCCGTTGTCGATGATGGTGATGTTGCCCACCATCGTCCCCTTCTTCTTGGCGAAGATGTGCAGCTCTTCTCGCAGGGCCTGGAGCGAGACCTCGAGATCCTCGAGGATGGGGTCTGATTCTTCCTGGGTTTCGAAGGTTGATTCCTTCGTGCCGGCGACGGTGTGCTTGGAGCGGTAGAACATACCGCGGAGGCTGAGCGTCTTATCCTGCTCGATCAGGTCCTTGACGGTGCTTGCGTGCAGCAGCGTCTGCATGAACTGCTTGGCCTGGTTCAGGTTGAAGAGTTCGCGCTCCTGGAAGGCATCGCCCATCTCCAGGATGCCGCGCTTCTTGTTCCAGATGGTGTTGCTCTTGGCGCGCGTGGGAATCTCGATCTTGGGCTCCTTCTTCGACATCGTGGTCTTCACGACGCCGTCGGCGAGCTTGATGATCTTTGACTTGGTCTCGATGTCGCGGTCCTTGACCTTCCTGGGAGAGGTGGCGGACTTGTTCGACGTTGACTTCCCTGGATCCTTCTTGGCCATGAACGAACGAGCCTCCGTGCACGATGTGCCGAGCCGCCGGCGGGCGTGCCCGGGCCATCGGCCGGATCATAGCGGGACCCGGGGTGAACCGGGCAGGCGCCGTTGACTTCCGCCTGCACGCAGCGCCGCGGAGAGCAAGATCCGGGGGGATCAGGGGTTCATCGAGCGGCGGGCCGACCAGTGCATGTTGAAGCCGCGGTTGAGCGAGCGGACCGCGCCGCCGAGCGTGCCGTCGGCGTTCAGTCGACCGACCCAGAAGTAGGGTCCACCCATCTGTGCATCCATGTCGCTGGTAAAGGAAAAGACTGCGGGGGCCTGGGATGCGTCGAGTACCCCGTTGTCGAAGGGGCTGCCGCCGTAGACCGTCCCGGTGAATGTGCCGGGCGCCTCCGCGGGAGACTTGGCCGGATCGAGCGTGATGGTCAGGGGCTTGACGTAGCTGCCATCCTGGGCGGGAGAGAGGTCCATGTCCCAGTTTCCTGCAAGTGCGGGTACGGCGGCGCGTTCGTGCGCTCGAACGCGGTCGTGGTGGGCGCACCCGGTGCAGGAGGCGGCGAGCATGAAGGCGAGCGAAAAGGCAAGTAGGGTGCTCAGTTCTCGAAGCATGACGGCGAACTCCAGCGGAGGGTGGGGACGGGATGTGCCGAACCGGGCCGGATTCGCGGTGGAGGGGGGTAAAGGATGCACACGGTGCTGGAACGGCGGCGGAATGATGTGCGGCTGGCACATTCAACCGGAGCATGTGGAGATACAGTGCAGAGATTACTGGGGAGAAGTGCATGCACACCGTTTCCATGGACGCTGCGTCGACCGTCGAGCTGAGAGACTTCCTGGGTGAGGAGTTCTCGATCAAGGTGGGCTGGTGGCGATCGCTTGTCGACCGGGATGCGAGAATGGCGGCGACGGTCGATGGACTCGTCCAGCGCGTTCGTGCAAGCTGGCCGGATGCACGTGCGGCGATGCTGTGGGATGGGGACGTGTGCTTTTTCGCCGCCGGCGGACTCGTGATCGCCGATGTGGGTGATGGCAGGGAGGCGGCGAGTTCGACGGTTCAGGTCATCCCGCGGTCGGCCATCATGTGCGTGGCGCGCTTTGATCGAGAGGATCCGAAGCGCCGGACGGTGGATCCCGCGCGGCGTGCCCGGGCCATCGGCCTCGTTTCGGGCGTGGTGGGGAGCCTGGTTTCATGCACACCGGGCACGCAGATGCTCATGGCGATGCTGGTCAACGGCTGGACCGAAGCGGGCGCGGGTCAGCCGCTGGTGTGGCAATTCGTGGAGATCAGGACTGACTCTCCCGCGCTGGGTCTTGATGGCGTCGTCACGCTTGAACTCTGCAACAACGCGATGGCAGCGCAGGCGATCGTCGAGACGCTGCGGACCTAGAAGCCGGGGCACACGGTCAACCACGCGTCGGCGGTGACGCCCTTGCACGGACGAGTTGGGGCTGGCTTCAGGCGGGCTTGCGGCCGGTCAGATCCGCGTACAGATCATCATCGATGCCCAGGTACTCGCGCATGTGGCGGTCGTAGGTGTTGGCGCCTTCCTCGCTGGAGAGGTCGAGGCGAAGCTCGTTGATGACCTTGGTCCCCTGGCCGATCCAGGCATCCCAGGTTTCCTTGCTGATGTTGTCGAAGATCCACTGGCCGATGGGTCCGCGGAAGGGAGCGCGGGCGAGCTTGTTGCCGGGCTTGCCGGTGCGTTTGCACATGAAAGTGCCGGTCGGCGCGTCGCCGGCGACCGGGGCCGCGGACTTGGTCTCGGGGATCGGCAGCCCGAGCGTTGTGAGCATCTCGCCCATGGCCTTCATGGGGAGGCGATCGCCGCGCTCGAAGGCGACGGTGTAACCCTTGCTCAGGACTTTTCCCGCCTCGGCCTTGTCGCCGGCGTCGATCAAGGCCTGGCCGGCGAGCTGATAGGCCTTGGACATCGCGGGGTTGAGCTCGTAGCAGCGTGCATAGGCCTTGGCGGCGTCGGCGTGGCGTGCGGCGTCGCGGTAGGCGTTGGCGAGGCTGAACCAGGCCATGTCGTTGTTGGGGTCGGCCTCGGGGCGGACCATGGCTTCGAACTGGGCGATGCGCTGGATGGGGTCCATAGGGTGCCATGGTAGAAGGGCCTGGACTTGTTTTCGTCGTCCCTCCTGGGGAAGCATGGTGAATCCCCGGTACGCTACGCTAGAGGCGCATGGTGACTCCTGTGTCCTTGCTCCATACCCATGTCGCGGGCATCGAATTTGCGTACCCGATCCTCCTCGCCGCGGGGACGTGCGGGTACGTGGACGAATTCGAGGATGTCCTGGACCTTTCCCGGGTCGGTGGCGTGGTGACCAAGTCGATCACCGCCTCTCCGCGGGAAGGCAATGCGACCTGGCGGATCATCGAAACGCGCGCCGGGATGATGAACGCGATCGGCCTGGCGAATGTTGGCGTCGACGCGTTTGTCCGCGACTATGCCGGGAAGATCAACAAGGCCGCGCAGCGCGGCGTCCGGGTCATCGGCTCGGTCGCGGGGTACTCGATCGAGGAATATGTGCGCGTGTGCGAGGCGATGGACGGGATCGATGGGATGGTGGCCGTCGAGATGAACGTCTCGTGTCCCAACGTTCACGGCGGGTGCGAGTTCGGGGCGGATCCGGACCTTCTGGCGGAGCTTGTGACGGAGGTCCGGCGCGTCCTGGTGCGAAAGAAGCTCTTTATCAAGCTCAGCCCGATTGCAAACGGCAAGGTCGGGATTGTCGACGTCTCCCGGGCGGCGATCGACCCACGGGGAAGGATGGCGGGGGGGATCCGCGCGAGCGCGGGGGCGGATGCACTGTGCCTCTCGAACACCATGCCGGCGATGGCGATCGATGTGCACACGCGCCGGCCGCGGCTTGCGAACAAGACGGGCGGTCTCTCCGGCCCCGCGGTCCACCAGATCGTGGTCAAGATCATCCACGACGTCTACCGGCAGGCGGCCAGGCCCGCAGGGGTTCCGATCATCGGCATCGGCGGCGTGCTGGGATGGGAAGATGCGGCGGAGTTCGTCCTGGCCGGCGCGTCGGCGGTCGAGATGGGGACCGGCCTGTTCGTCGACCCGCGCTCACCTCTGAAAGTCATCAAGGGGCTTGAGCGGTGGGTGAGGTCGCAGGGGGTAGGTTCGATGGAAGCGTTGGTGGGAGCCGTGGAGCTTGATTGAGCGCGATCGGGCCGCGGCGTACGCGTGTGCACAGAACACAGGAGAGCGAGCGATGGCACAGATCGGTAGGGATGTTCATCTTTCCAGCGTGGTGATCGCCGGTGGTGTGGTCGCCGCCATCGGCATCCTGAGCGATCCGTTTGCGTTCGCGGATATGAGCATGCCGGCGGTGTTGATGCAGCCCGCGGCGGTCGCTTCGCCGAGTTCTCCTCGCGCATCTGCGATCGGGTTGTCGGCCCCCGCCGCGAAGCTCGAAGCCGAGTTGGAAAAGATCCGCCAGAAGCACGGGTTGCCAGCGCTCGCGGGCGCGGTGGTGACGACCGAGGGGCTCTGGACCGTTGCCGCGAGCGGCGTACGCGTCGCGGGGCGCGAAGAGAAGGTAACGGCGGGTGATCTCTTTCACCTGGGCTCGTGCACCAAGGCGATGACGGCGACGCTGTGCGCGATCCTCGTGGAGGAAGGCGTCCTGCGCTGGGATACGACGCTTGCGGAGGCCTTGCCCGCGCTGAAGGGGACGATGCACGAGGGGTATCGGGGCATCACGATGGCCGAACTCCTGACCCAGCGATCGGGCGTTCCGGCGGACATGAACAGAGACGGCCTGTGGATGAAGCTTTGGCAGGATGATGCGGACGTGATGACCAAGCGGGCGGAATGCACACGGACGATGCTGTCGTGGGGGCCTGCACATGAGAAGTCGAAGTTCGAATACTCCAACGCGAACTTCATTATCGCGGGGCATGTCCTTGAGACGCTGACGGGTAAATCGTGGGAAGAGCCGATGCGCACGAAGCTCTTCGAGCCGCTGGGGATGTCGACCGCGGGGTTCGGCGCGCCGGGCGCTGAGGGAAAGTTCGACCAGCCGCAGGGGCACCGCTCGCCGACGCAGGCGGTGGGATTGGGTCGCGGGTCGGACAACCCGCCCGCACTTGGACCGGCGGGCACGGTGCACGCATCACTCGAAGACTGGGGCAAGTTCATCTCGCTGCACTTGCGGGGCGAGGCGGCGGCGCGCGAGGGTAAGGGCGTCGCGATCGCTGGTGTGATGATCAGGCCCGAGACGTGGAGGCTGATGCACACGCGTGCGGTGGGGGAGGGCGCTGATTATGCCATGGGCTGGGGGACCGGTGAACGTCCGTGGGCGCAGGGAGTGGAGGGGGCGAAGCGTGTGATCACGCACAGCGGGAGCAACACCATGTGGATGTGCGTGGTGTGGGCCGCGCCGGACGCTGGCTTCGCGGTGTTGAGCGCGACGAATATCGGGGGCGATGCCGCCGCGAAGGCGTGCGATGACGCTTCGGGCGCCTTGATCGGCCTTTACCGGTCCGAGCAGCCGGTAAAGCCTGAGAAGCGTTGAATGCACACCACCGGCGGTAACCGGGGGTGTGCATATCTGCGGGCCGGCCGCGGACCTCAGCGGCGGCGGCGAAGGCCGGCGAGCGTGGCGATGGCCGCGAGCGACGCCGCGGCGGGGGAGGGAACGCTGCTCACGCTGAGGCGAAGCGTGCGGTATTCGCTTCCCGGGCCGTCAGAATTGAACTGACCGAGCACGCCCGTGTTCTGTGAGGAGGCGACGGTGTAGTACACACCGGGCACGGCCGTGAACTGCGCGTAGCCGTTGCCAAAGCCCAGGAAGTCGAGGTAGGTCTGGCTGCTTGAGTAGACACGAACGCGGCTGATGTGGCCCGTGATCGAGCCGCTGACGACCGAATCCATCGAGTAGTTGACGTACAGCAGCGTGGGGACGTCGACCGTGAAGTAAAGCTCGGTGAGCGCTTGTGCACTTGCACCCAGGAACGCGGTCGGCTGCTCGTACCCGTCGGCGTTGATGGCGGTGTTGACGACGATCGTGTCGGCGGTGACCAAGGTCGTGATGCTGCCCCTGGTCTGGTAGGCGCCCGCCTGGACGGCGAGGTTGGGGCCGCTCGTGAAGTTGGCGACCGAGCCGGTGCTGTAGGTCCAGAGCTGGATCTGGTTGAGCATGTCGCCGGGTGCGACCGACAGTGCGGCTGCGGCGGGGAAGGCGGCGAGCGATGTCACGCTGGCGGCGAGAACCGCGGAAACACGGGAAAACTGCATCGATGTCCCTCTCTCGGGCGGTCGCCCGATGAATTTACAGCCGCGAGGTCGTATCGAGTGCACTGGGCCGTCCTCCTACAGACGGTGTGTGCACGCCCGGATGGGCTTCAGCTCGGAGCGCTGCTCCAACAGAGTCTGGTCGAACCGATGTCGCAACCATGCCCGAAGCGGAATTCGGGCGGGCATTATGCGTGAGATTGACGGGTTGTCAAACACCGCACCGCGTCGGCGCTGAGCAATGATGCCGCCGAGCGCGAGTACTAGGGTGTGCTACCAGGGTGTGAGCACGACCTGCGGCACATGTGCGTCCGAGATCTCGATTTCTCATGATCGAGGGAACCTTCAGGGGCCGGTCGGGCATTTGCATGCGGGGGATCTCGATGGCTGCTGGAAATTGAACAGGAATGACCAGCGCGAGCGCGTGGGAGTCTGAACGAGTGATCATCGGGCGAATGTTCATGACGCAAGGGGCGCCCGAGTTGGTCGGGGACGATGACGATGCGAGCCTCGGCAGGCGAGCGGAACGGGAGCCGGCGGCCTTTGAGGCGATCTACCGGCGGCACTACCGCACGGTGGCGGCGTACCTGTACCGGCGTTGCGGCGACGTTGACGTCGCCGAAGAACTCGCCGCCGACGTGTTCGTGGCGGCGTTTGGATCGATCGCCAGGATGAACCGCAAGGGTGTCGCGCCCCGCTATTGGCTGCTGGGGATTGCTGCACACACGGCGTCAAAGAGTGCGAGAGAGAAGCGAAGGCGTGCCCGCCGCGAGCGTGTGCACACCGAGGCGAGGGATGGACAGGTTGACCCTGCGCGTGGATCCCCGCTGTGGACCGATGAGCAGCGGCGGGTGCACGACGCGGTGGATGGGCTGCCAGAGGTCTTCGGGGTGGTGGTCTCGCTCTACTACTTTGCAGGCCTGAGCGTGGAAGAGATCACGGCCTCGATCGGGACGGCGGCGGGGACGGTCAAGTCGAGGCTCGCGCGTGGGCGGGAGATGGTGCGGGAGAAGCTGGAGAATCGCGGAGGTGAATCGTGAACCAGCGCGATGCGGATGAAAAGCTGGATGAATCCCTGCGTTCGATGATGAGCCTGGAGTGGCCGGGCTCGGATCGGAACAGGTCCATCGAGGAGTTTCTCATGCAACAGAAGAGTGTGGCGGCGGGAGGCCGGTTCGAGCCGCGGAAGCTGGGCCTCTGGATCGCGGGCGGCCTCTTGATGATCTCGGGGGCGGTCTACGGAGGAGTCAAGCTGTACGACATGTATGTCGTGAACCTGACGGTCAACGGTGTGCAGCAGGTTCACAAGGTGACGCCCCTGCCCGACGGGACCGCGCTTGTGGAGACGCCGCTCAAGGGCGGGGGCACCGCGAGGGTTCTCGTGGGTCCCGAGAACATCGGACCCGACGGCACGATCAACGTCCGGATCGACGTTGGCGAGGCAGCCCAGCCGGCGGAGGTGGGCGGGACAGTCGAGAAGCCGGTGAAGTGATCGATGGCCCGCGTGCGGGGCCCTGATTCGATCAACTTCCGGATGCCGGATCGATC
>DATGXW010000122.1:0-1934 GCA_035298585.1 Phycisphaerales bacterium | reverse complement strand
GTACTGGGCCCGCTTGGTCTCGTCGGAAAGCACGTCGTAGGCGTTCTGTATCTCGGTGAACTTCTTCTGTGCATCCGGAGACTTGTTGACGTCGGGGTGGTACTCGCGCGCGAGCTTGCGGTACGCACGCTTGATCTCATCGGCCTTGGCCGACCGCGGAACGCCCAGGATCTGATAGAAGTCCCTGCCTGCCATGTGTACGCGATTCTAAGCAGCCACCGGCTCAAAAAGACGCCCGGCCGGATGGTTCCGGCCGGGCAGTCGCATCGGAAAAAAGAGAGAGTTCGATTGGCTCAGCGGCGGCGGCGAGCGGCGGCCGCGAGCCCCAGAGCAGCCAGGCCCAGCGAGGCCGGCGCGGGGACGACTTCAAACTCGATGCGGGATCCATCGAGGATCTCACCGTCAAAGTCAAAGCCGGGAGTCTCAGCCCCGAACCGCGCCGGCACGAAAACGCCGTTGAATGCGGTCGTCTCAAACGCCACTTCGAACTTGCCAGAGCCCGACCAGCCGAAATCAGAGCCCCAGATCACGATCGCGTTGGTCCCGCCCGCCTCGGGCTCGATCGGGAACGAGTGGTCCGTGAAGAAGTTCGCCGCGTCCGAGCCCGGGAAGGAATCGATGCTCAGGAAGATGCGTGCGTTGACGATCTGCTTGCCGATGTTCTCGTTGTCCGCGCCCCAGAAGTACGACAGCGACTGGCCGACGCGGGCGAAGTTGAACGTGACGACCTCCGCGCTGGCGCTGCCGGCCGCGATGAGGATGGCGCAGGCCCCGGTGAGGGCCGAGAGACGAAACTTGGTTGTTGGCATGGCCGTCTGTACGGCGCGCACCCCCGCGCGGATGCGGTTATCAGAAGTTTCCCGGAAACCGCTCAGCTCTTTTTCGTTCACCGCCGATCACCCGCGATCCCGCGGCGCGAGAGTCGGGTTCTGGTACGATTCAAACAGCATCAGCAGTACACCTCGGAGCACGCCATGTCCAAAGCCGTCGTCGACCCCGGTGAACTCCGCCGCTTTGCGATGGACCTCAAGCGGTTCAACACGCAGCTCATCACCCAGATGGCGGCGCTGCACACGCGGTTCAACGAGCTTGGACAGACCTGGCGCGACCAGGAGCACACCAAGTTCGCCGAGGAGTTCGAGCAGACGATCAAGGTCATGACGCGGTACACCGACGCCGCCGACCGGCACATTCCCTTCCTTCTCAAGAAGGCCGAGAAGATCGAGGAGTACCTCAACCAGCGTTGAGGGAGCGCTGCGCCGTTGCACGGGCATGGTTCAGATCGTCACGTCGATGGCGCCGCCCGCGATCTGGAGATCCTTGAATTTCGACTGCGACTGCGCTGCCATCGCGCGGATCGTCTCCATCTGCTTCTCGATCGAGGGAAGCGGGGGAGCGAGCTGCTCATCCAGGCGGGCAATGTTCTGCCCGAGCTGCTGGTTGAGCCAGGCTTGCATCGCAACCGGGGAGATGGCGATGATTCCATCCATCGGTATCACTATTCGACACGATCCTGCGCCGTGCATCGCGCCTGCACGTCATCGCGGCGCCCAAGTGACCTCGGACGCCACCTATGTAGCAGTTGGGGGATTTGACCGACCCGGTTCTCGGGCACGTGCATCCCCCGGCTGGGGTGAATACCGCACCCTCGCACGCGTCCGAGAGCCTGAATCAAGCCGCTTTGTGTGAAGTGAGCACCCGCGCCTTACCCGCAGCGGTCGCGCTGGTCGAGCTCATCGGCAAAGTCGCGCATCGCCTTGGCAAAGAGCACCGGGTGCTCCACCATCGGCGCGTGGCTGCAATCTTCAAACCACACCAGCTTGGCGTGGGGCAACCGTGAACCGAACTCTTCACCCGCCTCCGGCGGCGTAATCGCGTCCTGCTTGCCCCACACAACCAGGGTCGGCACCTTGATCTCAGGAAGCCGGTCCCCC
>DATGXW010000121.1:0-5800 GCA_035298585.1 Phycisphaerales bacterium | reverse complement strand
GTGGGCGTGGTGCTCTTCATCGGCGTGTTCCTCGCCGGGCTCGGCGTTGCGGTCTGGTTCACGGTTTGTGTCGCGATGGGGAAGGTGCGGTGGAGATTTCAGGCGCCGTCGCCGGGGGGGAGCGTCTACCTCGAGACGGTGGCCGTCTTCGTGCTGGGCTTCCTGGTCTTCAAGCTGGTGCTGGAGGGTCTGCGTGCGTTGATCCCCAATCCGACGGACGCACAGGTGGCGCTGCTGACGTCGGTGCAGTGGCTGATGGTGCTGCCGATCTTCTGGCCGCTGCTGCGGGGTGTAAAGCTGCGTGACATGCGGGCTTCGATGGGATTGACGACGGGGGAAGGCCTGTTCCGTGAGATCGCGGCCGGGGTGCTGGCGTACCTGGCGGGGATCCCGGTCTTCCTGGGGGTGGTTTTCCTGACGCTGCTCCTGGTGATGATCTGGGAGATGATCAAGAGGATGATGGGCTGGCCGCCTTCGCCGCCTCCAGAGAACCCGCTGGTGGACCTCTTCGGGGGCGGGGGAACGTGGACGCTGATCGCGTTTGGGATTCTGGCGACGGTGTGGGCGCCGTTGGTCGAGGAATCGATTTTCCGTGGGTGCCTTTTCCGGCATGCACGCTCACGCGTGAACGTGGTGCTGGCGGCGATCGCGAGCGCCATGGTCTTTGGCGGGATGCACGGCTACCAGGGGCTGCTGCTGTTGCCGGTGACGTCGCTGGGGGTGGTGTTTGCGCTGATGCGTGAGTGGCGCGGGTCGCTGGTGGCGCCGATGACGGCGCACTTCCTGCACAATGCGACGGTGACGATGGTGATGGTGACGGTGGTGAAGATGCTGAGTGACTGAGGGTGTGCCTTGCGGGGGCTCACCTTCAACAGGACGCCCGAGATGCATGTCTCTGTCTCAGAGCAGACAGGAGCCCGACGCACCGTGTGTTCTTCTTCAGATCCGTGCCGTCCGCGTGATCCGTGGCCGTGTTGCCGCGCAAGGTTCAGCGGTTTGACCGCACCTTTTCTTCGAGCGCCTTGATGGTCTCGTCGAAGTCGGGTTCGGTGGCGCGCTTGTGGTCGATGGTCTTAACGGCGTGCATTACCGTGGTGTGGTCGCGGCCGCCGAAGTAGCCGCCGATCTCTTCGAGCGAGTGGCGGGTGTGCTTGCGGGCGAGGTACATGCACACCTGGCGGGGGAGGGCCACCGAGCGGCTGCGGCGCTTGGACTGGAGCTCGGTGACCTTGACGCGGAAGTACTCGGTGACGCGGGTGATGATGACCTGGATGGTGGGGCCGCCCTCGGGGACGGCCTCTTCGCCGAACTCGGCGCGTGCCATGTCGATGTCGATGGGCCGCTTGTCGACGTGCGAGCGGTTCTGGAGCTTGACGATCGCGCCCTCGAGCTCGCGGATGTGCTTGTCGATGCGGTTGGCGATGAATGCGGCGACGTCGTCTGGGATGATGACGTCGCGGAGGGCGGCCTTGGTCTTGAGGATCGCGACGCGGGTTTCAAAGTCGGGAGGCTCGACCTTGGTGACGAGGCCCCACTTGAAGCGGCTGATGAGCCGGTCCTCGAGATCGGGGATTTCCTCGGGCGCGGCGTCGGAGCTGAGGACGATCTGCTTGTTGGCCTGGTAGAGGCTGTTGAAGGTGTGGAAGAACTCTTCCTGGGTGCGTTCGCGCTTGGCGAGGAAGTGGATGTCGTCGATGACCAGGACGTCGACATCGCGGAAGCGGTGGCGGAACTCGGACATCTGGTTCTTGGTGACGGCGTCGATGAACTGGTTGATGAAGCCGTCGCACGAGATGAAGTAGATCTGCGCCGCCGGGTTCTCGGCGGTGATCTTGAGGCACGCGGCCTGCAGCAGGTGCGTCTTGCCCAGGCCCGAGCCGCCGTGGATGAAGACGGGGTTGTAGGAACGCCCGGGGTTGTCGGAGACGGCGACCATGGCGGCGTGGGCGAGGCGGTTGCCCGAGCCCACGACAAAGTGGTCGAAGGAGTAGTCGGGGTTGAGGACCATCGAGCCTTCGCGCAGGGCGGAGGCGGCGTTGTGCGGGGGCGTGTGCACGGGCGCGGGCGGCGGAGGGGGGACGACGCGGCGCGTGACGATGGTGGCGTCGCCGTTGTGTTCGGGCTCGGGACGGTCCATCGGGGGGTTCGCGGATTCGACGATGATCGGGGATGAGCGGGGCGGGCTCTGGAGTACGGCGTGGGAGCCAGCGCCGGAAGAGAGGTGGGACTGCAGCGACTTGGGGGCGGGGCCGGCGGTGTTGATGTCGTCGGCGGGGCCGAGGAAGCGGACGGGCAGGAGCATGCCCGAGACGGTTCGGCACGCGTCGTTGAAGGCGTCGGAGCACTCTCGGCGGAGGTAGTCGCGGTGGACGACCGACTGTGCGCGCACGTGGAGGGCGCCGGCGGAGATGCCGGCGGGCTCAAGCTCTGCGAACCATGCACGGCAGATGCCCTGATAGTTCGAGCGCAGGTGCGACAGAATGCTGTCCCAGATCTGACGATCGGGGTCAGTCATGGCGATCAACCCTTCGGTATCAGACGGTACGACTCGGAATGAAGCTTGCGCTTCGGACCAGGGCGGGAGCGGCGGAGGTGCGACGTGCACAGCCGTCCCGCGGAACGTGGAAACGTATCCCCTGCATTGAAGTGCCCACCCGCCAGGAAACCCACCGTGCACCAGCGGATGCTGGAGACGGCCCACACGCACACACTGATCCTGGCTTCGATCCGGGACACCAGCCCACCTGACATCCCGAACGCGGAGCCTGAATCAGGACCCTGAACGTACTTCTCAGGCGGCGGAGTGTCAACCGTTTCGCGCGAAATTGCGGAGGTGGAGCGCGTGATGAGGGTTTGACCCTGACGCGGGATGTCAGCGCAGATCGGCTTGACTTACTCCTCGTCGGCCGGTTCCTCGGCGGGGGGCCGGCGCTGACCCTGCGCGGCGGCCTGCTCTTCTGCCGCGGCGAGCTGCGCCTCGTAGCGCATGCGCTGCGAGCGGAAGTCCATCAGGAAGTGAACGCGGTCGGCCTTTTCCTGCCCGCAGACCTGCGCGAAGCGCTTGCGGGCGTAGTTCAGGTCGGTCCTGCGCGAGACGTGGACGAGGATGAGGGCTTCAGACTCAAGCACGCGGAGCCACTCGGCGACATCATCGACGTGCATGTGCATGCCGATCTTGGCGCGGTCCTTGTGATCCGGCTCGAAGAACGTGCACTCGCAGATGACGATCTGGGCCTTGCGGACATCCTCGCGGATCAGGTGCGGGCCGGGCTGGGTGTCGCCGAGATAGGCCACCAGGGGTATGTAGAGCGTCCGGGTGATCTCGACGCCGCGGTCCTTGAGCTCCTTGAGCTTCTCCTGCGGGAAGTCGACGAACTCGGGCTTGAGCTTGGTCCTGCGCTCGAAGACCGAGTAGCCGAAGCTGGGGCAGGTGTGCTCGGTGGGGAAACCGCGGAGGAAGATGTTGTTCTTGATCTCGATCTGCCCCTCGGGCTGGAGCGGGATGATCTCAAAGGGCGTCTTCTGGCGTTCGAGGTTGACGAAGCCGGCCATCATGCCGCGGATGTCCTGCTCGATGCGGGCGTCGCAGACGATCTTGGCGGTGCCCATGCCCTGGAACTTGCGCTGGGAGCAGTAATAGGCGAGCGAGCCGATGTGGTCCATGTGGCCGTGGCTGATCGCCAGGTACTTGGAGGAGAGCATGGCGCGCGGGCACGCGCCGATGTCGAAGCCCAGGTCGAGCTCGGGGATCTGGATGCACGTGATCTCGCCGGCGATCGAGATGCCCTGGACGCGGAAGGGTGGGAGGTAGAGAAAACCGAGCGTGCCCTCGCGGGGCGGCGGCTTTGGGATCATCGGGCGAATCCTCCGGGGCGGGGCGGCTAGCCCGGCCGGAAAAGCGTTCTCTGGCGTGTCCGGTCGCACGGCGGCGTTCGCCGCGCGGGGTCGATGGTAGGCCGTGGCGGGGGAGTGCGTGCGCGAGTGTGCGGCCGGGGGCGGATGTCTCACGGCCGCGCTGACAGCAGAAGTTGAAAGAAGGCCCCGGCAACCGCCGGGGCCTTTTTCATGAACGGAAGGATGTCTGGCAAGGTCTAGCGTTTCGTCAGGACGAGCTTCTTGACGGGGCGCTTGGCGTCGATGAGTTCGAAGCCCGCCTTCTTCAGCCTGGAGTTGAGGCTGTCTTCGTCATCATCCTTGGCGAGCAGGTTCCACTCGAGCTTGAGGTAGAAGGGTTTGGCGATTCCCGATTCATCCACCACCCGCGTGCCGACGTAGTTCTGCAGGAAGCCGGCGAACTCGCCGGAAGTGGTGGCGGGGGGATTGAAGAGACCGCCCATCGAGATGTACTCGCGGGAATCGGGGGGCGGAGGTTCGCCCAGGGGCGCGGCGTCCTTGGTCCGCTTGAGGAGCTTGACGGGTCCGGGCCGCTCGACCTCCTGGGTGGTGAAGCCGAAGGTTTGCTCAAGGAGCGTCCGCCCGAGCGCTTTGGCGGTTTCGAGCTTGGCGTCCGGTGGCTTGATGTAGAGGTTGTAGATCTCGTCCTTGGGGAGCGGCACCGTGTCCTCGATGGAATCGTGGTCGAACCCGTAGCAGGTCATGACGAGCTGGGTCAGCTCCGCGCCGCGGAGCGTGATGCTTGTGGGGTTGTCCTCGCCGATCGAGATCGCGCTGCGCTTGGCAGCCTTGCGGAGGACCGTATAGGAGAGTGCATCCTCGACCCCGCCGAGGTTGTCGGCGGCCTTCAGCTCCGCGAGCATCTGGGCCATCGACTCGGGGTCGAAGGACATGCCCCCGGTGTTCCAGTTGATCGGATGCTGGGACTGTTCCGGGTCCGCGGGGGCGGCGTTGTCGCGCTGGAACTCGACTTTTTCGCCCGCGATCAGGCGGCTGAGGTGCTCTTGCGTCAGCTCACCCGGGTGTGCAAAGGCGACGATCCTGCCGTGTGCATCGATCAGGCACGCCGAGGGCACGCCGGTGACCCAGTAGGACTCCCACGTCGAGCCGTTCTTGTCGTACGCCAGGGGTGAAACCATCTTCGTGGATTCACGGAACTTGGCGGCGACCGGCTCGGCCTCGTTGGTGATGGTCAGGAAGGCCAGACGGTTGTCGTTCTTGAAGGTCTCCAGGAGCTTGTTGGTGTGGGGCATGGTGGCCCTGCAGGGACCGCACCAGCCGGCGGAGAATTCAAGCACGACCGCCTTGCCCTTAAGATGGGCGAGGGAAAAGACACCATTCTTTTCGAGGCCCGGGAGGTCGCCCAGGAGCCCGTCGATCGAAATGTCCGGGGCGGGGTCGCCCACCTGCGGACGGGCGGGCGGGGCGGTGATGTTGAGAGACTTTGCCTGTTCTGGCGTGAGCTCGATGACGGGCTGAATCGCCGTGGCGGAGGAACAGAAGAGGGCCATGGCGACGAGCAGGGTCTGCCTTCTTATGGATGGGTGCATGCAACTCTCCCGCACACACGTGCTGAAGGATCCCCTCATGGCGATCAGCCCGCGGTAGACGAGTTGTGATGCATGGCGCGTGCATCTCCGTCGCGGATCTTTCAAATGAGGTGGACCTCCGGGGGGCGATACGATGGGTGTGCGGGCGGCGCTGGCGGCCGTCCGGATGTGGAGTGCACACGATGAAGGTCGGCGGCGTATTGGGATTCAGAGCGGGGTTGGGCGTGGCTCTTTGGGCCTGTGCATCTGTGTGTGCACATTCCTTCGCGTTTTCCGGCGTGTCGGGCGCGGGGTCGCAGGGTTCGGCGGGGGCGGCTGGCCGCAGCGCGGAGATCGGCGCGCGGGGGAGCGTGCTC
>DATGXW010000120.1:0-11214 GCA_035298585.1 Phycisphaerales bacterium | reverse complement strand
GGGGGACGGGTATCGGTTGAGAGGTGTTTCGGACGGAGCTTCAGGAGGGTACGCGTGCCGGTCGGGACCGGTTCGCACATGGTTCCAGTCTGGTCATCGGCGGTTGAGGATGGTTTCTACAGCGTGCGCGGTGTGGAGGGGCGGGGCATGGGATAGGGGCGGGGGTCAGCGGCCCGCGGCTTCACCGTACATTCTCCGGAAACGCGCAAGGATTGCGTCGGCGGAGAGTTCGCGCTGGACCCAGTTGCGTCCGGCGTCGCCCATGGCTTTGAGGCGGGCTCGGTCCTGGAGGAGGGGCGCGACCGAGCGTGCGATGACGTCGGGGGAGCGCTCGACGATGACAGCGCCGCCGCTTGCTTCGAGTTCGCGCCAGACATCGACGCCCGGGGTGGTGATGAGGGCGGTGCCGCAGGCGAGGGCTTCAAAGAAGACAAAGCCGAAGTTCTCCTGGCTGGTGGGGAGGATGAAGAGATCGGCGAGCTGGTAGAGGGAGAGCTTGGCGGGGCCCGAGACGTGGCCGAGGAACTGGACGCGGCCCTCGATGCCTTCGTGGCGGGCGAGCCGCTTCATTTCGTCGAGGTATTCGGGGGGGTCGCCGGGACCTGCGATGAGAAGGTCAAAGTCAGCGCCCTCGCGGAGGAGGCGTGCGGCCGCGCGGATGAGGACGTCGGGGCCCTTCTTGTAGTTGACGCGGCTGAGGTAGAGGAGGTTGAGGCGTGAAGGGTTGATCGAGGGGAAGGCGCTGAGCGCGGGGGCGGGGCCTGGGAGGTGCTCGAAGGGGGCAAAGTCAAAGACCAGGGGAACGACGATGCCGCGTCCGAGCGGGAACCACTTGCGGGCCTGGTCGAGCTCGGCCTGGGCGGTGCAGTGGACGAACGAGGCGCGGTTGAGCATGTTCTTGCCGTAGAGCGCCCAGTGGAAGAGCTTCTTGGGGCGCTTCTGCGACATGGGCCAATCGTCGAGCATGCCGTGGGAGCTGATGACGTAGGGGATGTTGAAGTCGATCGCGACCGAGGCCATCTGGAGGTTGGCGGGGGTCCACACCCCGTGGATGTGCATCACGTCCGCGGAGGTGATGACCTTGCGCGCGACGGTCATCGACCATGGGCGGAGGACGGGGTTTGCGCCGCGCTCGTGGCGGACCATCACGATGCGGGGCGTGCCGGGGACTCCGGCCTTCCACGCGGGCGGGCAGTCGGCGTGGTCCTCGGTGAGGATGGTGACGTCCTGGCCGGTTCGGGCGAGGCCATCGCAGAGGTCCAGGACCGCGCGTACAACGCCGCCCTGCTCCAGGCGGAAGTGCGGGAGATAGTGGACGACGCGGGTGGGAGCGTGGTTTCGGTCGGGGTGGGCGGCGGCCTTCCCCGACCGATCAGCTTTTCCCGCGAGGGACTCCCTGGGTGGAGAATCGCCCTGGCGGAGGGCGGCGATGGGAGCGCCGGTGCGCTCGGAGATCGAGTCGGCGTAGGTCGCGATGAACTGGCTGATGACGGCCTGTTCGTGGAGGTTGTCAAAGACCCATGTGCGGGCCTTCTTGCCCATGTCCTTGAGCCGGGCGCGATCCTTGAGGAGTGCATCGACTTCGCGGGCGATGGGGCCGGCGTCCTGATCGACGATGACCGCGCCGCCGCAGGCCTGCATCTCGGGCCAGAGGTCGACGCCCTTGGTGGTCATGACGGGGACGCCCGCGGCCATGGCCTCGACGAGGGCGAAGCCGAAATTCTCCTGGCTGGTGGGGAGGAGGAAGAGATCGGAGGCCTCGAAGAGGGAGATCTTTTCCTTGCCCTTGACCATGCCAAGGAAGTGGACGCGGTCCTCGAGCTTGAGCTGGGCGGCGAGGGCCTTGAGGGATTGCATGTACTCGGCGTCGCCGTCCCCGGCGATGAACCAGTTGCACATGAGGTTCTGGTCGCGGAGGAGCGCGGCGGCCTTGATGAAGTGTTCGACGCCCTTCTTGTAGTGAACGCGGCTGAGGAAGAGGATGTTCGGGTGACCCGCGGCGAGGGCGGGGAACTTTTCGCGTGCGAGCTGGGGGCCGGGTGAACTGCGGAAGGGTTCGAGGTCGAGGAGGTTGGGGATGACGCGTCCGCGGCCCTTGGGGAACCACTTGCGTGACTGCTGGTGCTCACCCTCGGCGGTGCAGTGGACGAAGGCCGCGCGGTGGAGCATGCGCCTGCCGGCGATGGCGAGGAAGAGCTGCTTCTTGAGCCGGCGCTGGGACATGGGCCAGTCGTCGAGCATGCCGCGGAGGCTGAGGATGTAGGGGACGCCCGCGCGGTAGGCAGCGCTGGTGAGCTGAACGTTGGAGGGGGCCCACATGCCGTGGACGTGGAGGAGGTCGTGGGTGGCGATGTGATCGCGGCGGATGGCCTCGACGGCGGGGAATGGAAAGAGCTTGCCGCGGCCCGAGCAGGGTGGGACCTGGACCACGTGGGGCCGGAGTTCGTGTGCGGCGGGAGGCGTCAGCCATTCCCTGGGCGCATCGGAGACGTCGGGAGAAAGAATGGTGACCTGGTGGCCGGCCTCGCAGGTGAGGCGCGAGAGATCGAGGACGGCGCGGACGGGCCCGCCGGACTTGAGGTTGAGTTCCTCGATGTAGTGAAGGATCTTCATGCGGGGTCGCTGGGTGTGGGCGCGGCGAGATCGAACTTCGTACGTGGCCTTTGTATGGGTCGGTCCGAGGCGAGGATTCGGTCGGGGTCGTGGCCTAGGGTAAGCGCGTCCAATAACACAGAGTGAAGGTCCCGGGATGAAACGGCTTCATGCGCGGGGGCGTTGCCCGGCGGGTCTTGCCGGGAACAAGGAACGGCCTTGCCGGGTCACCATCGGCAGTTTCAGGGCGGGGCTGCCCGCGGAGTTTCCAGGTGCCGGCAACTTGTGGTGCGGGCGTGCATCGGCCGCCCGCGGGATGGGACCGGGCGTGAACTTCGCGGGAAGCTGAGACGCCCGAGTGAAGGTCCGGTGCTCAAATATCCGACGAGAACCCTGCATGGCTGTTCAGAGTGATCCTCCGCCACCCCGTCTTCCTGCTCCTGAGCGGCTGTACCAGCGGATCGACAAGACCGCGGGAGCGCCGTATCCGCTCTCGGAGTATGTTCGGCGGTTTTTATGGGAGTTGGTGCAGGGGACGTTGATCCGGTACAGCTTTCGACGTGCACATGGGTGGAGGAGGTTCTGGCTGCGGGCCTTTGGGGCTTCGCTGACGAACACGTCGAACACCAAGAACACGACCAAGGTGCGTCACCCGTGGCTTCTTGAGATGGGTGAGTGGTCAACGCTGGCGGAGGATGTCGAGGTTTACAACCTGGGGTGGATCCGGGTGGGGAGCCACGTGACGGTCTCGCAGCGTTCGTGGCTGTGTGCGGGGACGCACGATTACACGCGGAGCGACCTCCCGCTCATCCGGCCGACGATTGTGATCGGTGATGGGGTGTGGGTGTGCGCGGGAGCGTTCATCGGGCCGGGCGTGGTGGTCGGGCACAACGCGATCGTGGGGGCGTGTGCGGTGGTGACCAAGAGCGTGCCGGAGGCGGTGATCGTGGCGGGGAACCCGGCGAAGGTCATCAAGCCGCGGCCGGTGCCGGTTGGGGGGGAGTAGCGGACGGCGGAGGGCAGAGGGCAGAGGGCAGACACGGCGGAGAGCAGACAGCAGAGGGCAGACGGCACGAGGGGTGCTGTGTGCGAACGGCGAACTGCGAACTGCGAACGGCGAACGGCGAACTGCCTCTTCATTGCCGTGCGGATTGAAGGGTGAGGTCGGCGATGGAGGGGGCACCCTGCGTGATGACGGGGAGGGGCGAGGGTGTGGTAAAGCGCTGTGTGCCGCGGAGGGAGATCTCGGCGCGGACTTTGTAGGTGGCTTGCGGGTTGATCTTGGCGGGGTCGTACAGAACGTTAAAGGTGTAGGGCGGGGCCTTGCCTGCGGTGAGGAAACGCTGCTCGCCGATGATCTGGGGCTTGGCATCGGGGGTTGATGCGTCGATGAGCTGGATGATGACGGTGCACTCGGGGGGGAGCATGATTCGCTCGCGGAAGGTGACTGTTCCCTTCACGTGACCTGAGTACTTGGCGGTGGTGACGCTGTCTGAGCCGCCGCCGGTTCCACCTCCTCCACTGCCACCACCCCCACTTCCATCACTCCTCCCACCGCCGTTGTCGCCGCCGGTGCCACCGCCGCTGCTGAGGAGTCCGCAGCCGGTGAGTGCGAAAGAGGCGATGAGGATGGTTGCGAGGTGTGCGGTTCGCATGGGGGTGAGGGTATGCGATATGCACACGGGGGTGTGGGGGTTTCAGCGCGAGGGGTGGTTCGCGGGTGCTTTTTAGAAGGGCGGCTCTTCGTCGGGATCGCCGAAGGGCTTGGAGCGGTCGGGACCGCCGCCGTCGCGGTGGCCATCGATGGGGCCGGTCTTGCGCGAGGTGGGGAAGCTGGAGCCCGCGGGCTTGGGTGGCCAGGCGTCGGGGGGCGCGATATCGGAGGCCGGCGCGGAGCGTGCGGCGTTGAAACCTCCCCCTGGACCCCCGCCACCGGCGCCGTGGCCACCGTGTCCTCCTTGGCCTCCCCCGGCGTAGCCTCCGCGCGGGGCGGACTGGTAGCTGGCGGGTGGGACGGCGTCGGAGTAGCTCTTGAAGCGGGTGATGCTTGAATCCCAGGAGAGTCGGACGGTGCCGGTGGGTCCGTTTCGCTGCTTGGCGATGATGAGCTCGGCGGTGCCGATCTTGTCCTGGTTCTCGGGGTCAAACTCGGGGGAGTTCTCATCCCAGGTGGGGTCGCCGCGGTGGTAGTAGTCTTCGCGGTGGAGGAGGATGACGACGTCGGCGTCCTGCTCGATCGAGCCTGATTCGCGGAGGTCGCTCATGCGTGGGCGGTTGCCCTCGCGCTGTTCGGTGGCGCGGTTGAGCTGGGCGAGGCAGATGACGGGGACTTCGAGCTCGCGGGCGAGGGCCTTGACGCCGCGGGAGATGGTGGAGACCTCGACCTGGCGGGACTCGCGGGCGGCGCCGGGGCTGGTGAGGAGCTGGAGGTAGTCGATCATGATGCACTTGACGTTGTACTGGGCGACCAGACGACGTGCACGTGCACGGAGGTTGAGGACGGTGAGTCCGGGGGTGTCGTCGATGTAGATGGGGGCTTCGCGGAGCGCATCGCAGGCCGAGAGAAGGGCCTGCCAGTCGGAGCTTGCGAGTTCGTGCCCGCTGCGGAACTTCTCACCGGCGACGCCCGAGCGCGCGCTGAGGAGACGTTGCGTCACCGAGCCTTTGGACATTTCGAGGCTGAAGAAGGCGACAGCGGCGTGGGGGCCGATGGGGGCCATGCCCGGCGCAGCGCCGCCCATGGCGATCTGCTCGGCGAGGTTGAGGGCCAGGGCGGTCTTACCCATGGAGGGGCGGGCGGCGACGATGATCATTTCGCCGCCCTGCAGGCCGTGGAGCTTCTCATCGAGGTCAAAGAAGCCGGTGGGAACACCGCTGAGGCCCTTGCCCTCGGAGGATTCGATGCGGTCGATCTCGAGCTGGAGGAGGTCGGCGAGACGCTCGGGCTCAGCGCTTGTGCGTTCCTGGGCGATCTCAAAGACCGCGGCCTCGGCCTTGTCGAGGACTTCGCGGGCGCCGTCGGGGCCGAGTTCGCCGGTGTGATAGGCGTCGTAGAGGATGGTGCCGGCGGCGGAGATGAGCCGGCGGAGCTTGGCCTTCTCGCCGACGATGCGCGCGTAGTGCGGGGCGTTGACGGCGGAGGGGACGGACTCGGCGAGCTTGACGAGATAGTCGGGGCCGCCGATGGCGTCGAGCGTGCCGACGTCCTTGAGGAGTTCTGCGATCTGGACCAGGTCGCCGGAGTGGAACTTGTCATAGACCTCGACGACCGCGCGGAAGATCGCGCCGTGCGGCTCGCTGTAGAAGTCCTCGGGCTTGCTGACGAGTGGGAGGACGTCGGCGATGACCTGCGGGTCGAGGATCATCGAGCCCAGGAGGGACATCTCGGCTTCGATCGAGTGCGGCGGGAGGCGGTCAAAGAGCTTGCCGAGCGGCTCGGGGCGCGGACGGCCGCGACCACCGCGGAAGGAACCGCCGCCGTCATCAAAGGAGGATGGGAATGAGCCGCTGGACATGGGGGTGTGAGGGTACGGCGCGGGGAGTGTGCGGTGTGGATCTGAAGGAGGGTGAAGCGAAAATGGTGGATCGCGGGTGGATCGCGGGCGGGGAGCGATGCAGTCGACAGGTTGTGCGCGTGGATAAGTGGAGAACGGGGGTGTGCACGGGGTGTGTGCGGGCGTGAACCAAACCAGGAGCGCTCGCTGGCGCTTCGCGTTCGTTTTCGTTGGGGTCAGAGTTTTCGGCGGCCTCGGGCGGGGAGGAGGGTGGCGTGAGAGCCGAGTTCTTCCCGCCGGGTCCAGCGGCGTGCAGCGCAGAGCGCGATGGCGATGGCGTCGGCGATGTCGGGCGGTTCTGGCGGCTCGGTGAGGTTGAACTGGACCTGGACTGCACGCTGCATCTGCGGCTTGTCGGCGTGGCCGTTGCCGGTGATCGACTTCTTGACTTCGTTGGGCTTGAGCTCGATGAGTGGGATGCGGGCGCGGTTGATCGCAAGGAGGATCACGCCGCGGGCGTGGCCCATGATGATCGCGGTGGCGGGGTGCTTGTAGTGTGCAAAGAGCGATTCGACGGCGGCGACGTCGGGGCGGAGGCGTTCGATGGCGGCGCTGAGATCGCGCTCGAGCTCGGCGAGGCGTGCACTGACGCCCGCGGCGCCGCCGATGGGCTCCTGTGCGTCGGCCGCGAGCTTCTTGCCGAGGCGAAAGACGCCGGCTTCGACGAGGCGCGGGGCGTCGAGGTCACCCTCCACGCAGCCGTAGCCGGTGAGCCGAAGTCCGGGATCGATGCCGAGCATCCGCATGGGGCATGGTATCGGTTGGGGGCGAGCGGGAGAGAAAGAGGATTGGGGGCGGGATGGGAGAAGTGCACATGGGTGGCCGGAGGCGAAGGAAAAGACAGAAGAGGCGGTAGACACAGGCGGGACGCCTGTGCCACGAGAAGAGGTAGAGGAGAAGAGGTCAGAGGAGCGAGGCGCGGTAGGTGGTGCAGCCGGCGAGGGGGGGGAGGGTGGTGATGGCGTGATGGATGCACATGTGTGCGGCGTCGATGGACTCGTGGTCACCGATGAGGAACACGCAGCTTCCGCTGCCGGTGAGGTGTGCCTGCCGCCCTGACGCGCGGGTGGCGGACTCGATGATGGCGGCGACGCGCGGTTCGAGGTGGACGGCCGGGGCGGTGAGAGCGTTAAAGCAGGCGGCGGGATCGATGGATCGCATCTCGACAGCGCGGCGGATCATGAGGCGGACGAGTGCTTCATTGGCGGAGGCGGTGGGCCTGCTGGCGTGCGGGATCGACTCGTGTGCATGGGTCTGGCCGGCGAGGATGCGGTCGTAGGCGGTGTAGACGCCGGCGGTCGGGCAGGCGAAGGGGGGGAAGAGGAGCAGGACCTCCGCGCTGACGCGGGGGATGCGTTCGATGGAGTCGCCCATGCCTGTGACCAGGGCGGGGCCTGGGTGCTGATCGCGCGGGAGGCCGCGGGAATCGAGGTCGAGGAAGAAGGGGACATCGCTGCCGAGGGAGGCGGCCAGCGACATGAGGGTGCCGGGTGAGATCGAGAGTTTCCAGGCGTGCGAGATGGCCAGGAGGGCGGCGGCGGCGTCGGATGAGCCGCCGCCGAGGCCAGCGCCGACGGGGATTCGCTTGATGATGGACATCTCGACCGGGAGGGGCTTGGCGACGTGCGCTTCGAGGAGGCGGTGTGCGCGGACGGCGAGGTCTTTTTCGACAGGCCAGTCGATGGGTGACGTGCGTGGGGCGTCATCGGCCCAGGAGAGGTGGTAGCGAGGGGATTCGTGGCGATCGAGGGCGCGGACGCGGATGTCATCGAAGAGGGATATGCACACCATCCAGGAGGCGATGGGATGGAATCCCGGGCGTAGGGCGTGGGCGGGTTCGGGGCCGCCGACGGAGAGGGCGAGGTTGAGCTTGGCGGGTGCCCGGCGGATGAGTGTGGGGTGTTGTGTGCTCACCGACATGGTGTGAAACGATAACACGTACGGGACTTTGATTCAGGCTGAAGGGGGCGGGGCGGTCGGTCGACGTTGGTTTGATGGGACCATCTTTCAATCCGGGGCTTGGCCTGCGGGCTTTACGATCTTTTCATGGACATACGCTGGACCTGAACCGGACGATGGAGCGGCTGGCGACGGGGCGGAAGCTCAATCGGGCGAGCGACGATCCCGCGGGTTCGATCACGGCGGACCGCTTATCGAGCGATATTCGGACTGTTGAGTCGAAGATCACGCGGCACGAGCGTGAGCTTGGGTTCTTATCCGCGAAGGAAGGCGCACACGCGGCGGTGGGCGATCTTCTGCAGGAGCTGCAGGGGATCGTGGTTGCGGCGGCGAACCGTGGCGGGCTTTCGGAGGAAGAGATCGACGCGTACCAGGCGCAAGCGTCGGCGATCATCGGGAGCATTGACTACCTGGCGCAGAACCAGGAGTTCAACGGGAACAAGCTGCTGGATGAGGCGCATGCACACCAGCTTGGCGAGGTGACGCTGGTGAGCAAGAACGCGGACGGCACGGAGACGCTGACGCGTGAGAGCCTGGCGTCGATCGCCAACGGTGGGAAACTGAATCTCAAGACGGGGAACCTGGAGCAAGCGCAGTCGGCGATCGAGGCGGCGATCTCGGAGGTTGCGACGACGCGCGGCGCGATCGGTGCACGCCAGCAGGATCTTGAGAGCCAGATCCGGGTGGGGCAGTCGGAGCTTGAGAACCTCTCGGCGGCGCGTTCGGAGATCGTGGACGCGGATTACGCGGAGGAAGTCTCGAACATGATCCGAACACAGACGCTGCAGCAGGCTTCGATGTACATGATGCAGGTGATGATGGAATCGGGTCAGCAGGTGCTTGGGCTCTTGACGAACCTGGTCAAGCGCGGGTGAGGGGGTGGAGAAGAGGCTGGGGAGCACACGGGGGACTGTACTTACGGGTCGGGCTGGTCAAGGATGCTGGTCGCGCCGTGTGCATCGAGCGTGGAGGAGGACCGCCGGATGGTCCTGTTCCGCGGGCTTTGGGGATGCACACTCGAGCCGCAGACTTCGACGGAGCCTGATTCCATGACGTATGTCCCGGCGACCCCCACCACCAACGTCCGCGGCGTGCTCGGCGCGGATGCCGACGGTCTTTTGAACCACGAATCCAAGACGGTTTCGAAGTCGGCCCTGCACCTGCCGGGGCCTGACTTCATTGACCGGGTGTTTGCACACACGGATCGTTCGCCGAACGTCTTGCGGAACTTCCAGACGATCCTGAACACGGGTCGGCTTGCTGGGACGGGGTACGTGAGCATCCTGCCGGTCGACCAGGGGATCGAGCATTCGGCGGGCGCGAGCTTTGCGCCAAACCCCGAGTACTTTGACCCTGAGAACATCGTGAAGCTGGCGCTCGAGGGCGGGTGCAACGCGGTGGCGTCGACGGTGGGCGTGCTGGGCTCGGTGGCGAGGAAGTATGCACACAAGATCCCGTTCCTGGTGAAGTTCAACCACAACGAGATGCTGACGTACCCGAACATCTTCAAGCAGAGCTATTTCGGTTCGATCAAGCAGTGCTACGAGATGGGAGCGATGGCGGTGGGCGCGACGGTGTATTTCGGTTCGCCCGAGAGCCGCGAGGAGATCAAGTACGTTTCGGAGATGTTCGAGGAGGCGCACAGCTACGGGATGGTGACGGTGCTGTGGTGCTACACGCGGAACAACTCATTCAAGACCAAGGGCGCGGACGGGAAGAGCACGGACTACCACGCGTCGGCGGATCTTTCGGGCCAGGCCAATCACCTTGGCGCGACGATCCAGGCGGACATCATCAAGCAGAAGCTGCCGGTGAACAACGGCGGGTACGCGGCGTTGAACGCGGGCGGGTCTTCGTACGGCAAGTGGGACAAGCGCGTCTACACGAAGCTGTGCGGGAGCGATGAGGCGGGGAACGGGGGCCACCCGATCGACCTGTGCCGGTACCAGGTTCTGAACAACTACATGGGGCGTGTGCCGCTGATCAATTCGGGGGGCGAGAGCAAGGGGGCCGCCGACCTGCAGGATGCGGTGGCGACGGCGGTGATCAACAAGCGTGCCGGTGGGATGGGGCTGATCTCGGGGCGGAAGGCGTTCCAGAAGCCCCTGAAGGAAGGCGTGGCGCTGCTGAACGCGGTGCAGGATGTGTACCTGGACAAGAGTGTTACGGTGGCGTGAAGATCGCGGCGAGGCCGCGGGTGAATCCAGGAAGAAGGACCGCCGCAAGGAGACTTGCGGCGGTTTTTTTGTGTGGGGGTGGATGCGTGGTGCCGGGGCTGGGTGGGAGCTTGCGCGTGGAGGCGTCAACGCACAGGGGCATCCGTGCGCGGAGTGACCGAGTCGTTGACCGTGAAGAAGGCCAAGGCATGCGTGAGGGAGTTGCATGAGTTGGCGTTTGGAAGGGGCGAGAATCACGCATCCGGCCGGAGGGTGAACGTGTAAGAGGCCGGATGCAGGAACCGTGCATGTTGTATACTGATTTCGTTGTGCGGGAAGGGTCTGTGGGCATCGAGGGGTTGCTTGCGTCATCCGGAGGGTTGAGCATGATCACGCGCGAAGCTGTTGAGGCGGCGATGTCAAGGTCCGAGGGTGATCTGGCGGGGCGCTGGCTGCACGATTACTACCTGCTGAATTACGGTATTGCGCCAAGTGAGGCAAAGTCGGTCCCTGGCAACCCGGTGCGTTCATTCATGGACTGGATGAACGCGGGCGCGGCGGACCTGTGCGACCGGTGGAATGTGTGCGACCTGAAGAAGCAGCACGACGACTCCATCTTGTTCGCGGCCGCGCTTGCGGAGTTGTATGTGAACAAGCTGCAATATTCGACCGACGGGGCGATCTCGGTCTCGGTGCTTGCGGTTCGGTACGGGATCGACACGTTCTGTCACTGTGAATGACCTCCTGGGGGGGGAGCGGGGGCTCATGCTGCTGACAGAGGGGGAACTCCGGGGTCTTGTCGAGAGCGCGCTGGGCGATTCGACGGTGCTGCTGCACGTGGATGGCAAACCGGAAGGATCGGGCTTTTTCATTTCCGAGCAGGGGCACATTGCGACGTGCAGGCACTGCTTCAAGCCGCTCCTCAACACGCGGTGCGAGGGAACGTGGCGGAC
>DATGXW010000119.1:0-3901 GCA_035298585.1 Phycisphaerales bacterium | reverse complement strand
GACTGCGGGGCGGGTGGGTTCTCGTCGGCGATCGGCGAGATGGCCAAGGACCTTGGGGCGTCGGTCGAGCTTGAGAAGGCGCCATTGAAGTACGCGGGTCTGACGTACACGGAGATCTGGATCAGCGAAGCGCAGGAGCGGATGGTGCTGAGCGTGCCGAAGGAGAATGTGGAGAAGCTTCGGGCGATCTGCGCGGAAGAGGGGGTGGAGCTTGCGGACCTGGGCGAGTTCGGGACCGAATCAAAGACGCTGAAGCTCTCGTACAACGGCGTGGCGGTGGGTGAGATGTCGATGGAGTTCCTGCACGATGGGATTCCGCAGCCGACGCGCGAGGCGGTGTGGCGTGAGCCCGCGTACACGGCGACGAGCAGGACGCGGCGCGGGAGCGGGAACGTTCAGGGGACGCTGCTCAAGCTGCTGGGACATCCGACGATCGCGAGCAAGCACTGGATCATCCGTCAGTATGACCACGAGGTGCAGGGGAACACGGTGGTCAAGCCGCTGGTGGGGCCCCGGGGGCGCGGGCCGGGTGATGCGACGGTGATCGAGCCGGTGGCGGGGACGGGGCAGGGTTTGAGCGTGTCGTGCGGGCTGGCGACGGGGGTGGGTGATCCGATGGTGGCGGGGGATCCGTACCTGGCGGCGCTGGCGGGGATCGATGAGTGCGTGCGGAACCTGGTGTGCGTCGGGACGCACCCCGAGCGGATCGCGATCCTGGACAACTTCTGCTGGCCGAGCTGCGAGAAGCCGGAGAACCTTGCAGCGCTGGTGCGCGCGTGCGAGGGGTGCTATGACGGGGCGAAGGCGTACGGGACGCCGTTTGTGAGCGGGAAGGACTCGCTGAACAACCAGCTTCGGTATGAGGACCCGGCGACGGGCGAGAAGAAGGTGATCGAGATTCCGCCGACGCTTTTGATCAGCGGGATCGGGATCGTGCCGTCGATCAACACGTGCGTGACGATGGATGCGAAGTCGGCGGGGAACGTGTTGATGCTGATCGGGCGCGGGGGGCCGGAGATGGCGGGGTCGGTGTTCGAGTCGGTGGAGGGTCTTGGGGGGATGGAGGAGGATGCACTGCGGGTGCCGCGGGTGGATCTGAAGGTGGGTCCGGCGACGGCGGACGCGGTGGCGACGATGATTCATGATGGGATCGTGCGGTCTGCACATGACTGCTCGGATGGGGGGCTGCTGGTGGCGGTGGCGGAGATGCTGATCGCGTCGTACAAGGGCGTGGCGGGGGGTGGGGTGAGCGAGAACGCGGGGGCGAAGATCGACGTGAACGCGGTGATTCAGAATCTGCTCAAGCCTCAGCTTTCGAACCTGATGGAGAAGCCCGCGGCCGGTGGAACTGCGGCGGCGGAGATTGGCGTGGAGCTTTCGATCTGGGATGACATGCTCTCGGCGGAGCAGCTTGCATTCGGGGAAGCGCCGAGCCGGTATGTGATCGAGGTGGAGCAGAAGGATGTGCAGCGGGTGCGGAATGTGCTGCGGGACTTTGGGGGGATTCATGCATCGCTCATCGGGACGCTGAATACGTCGGGGAAGTTGACGTGGGCGAAGGGGGATGTGAGCGTGGGGGTGGGTGAGTTGGTGGGGAAGTGGATGGGGACGCTGGATTGGTGAGGGGGGGATAAAGGGCCAAAGGGCAAAGGTCCAAAGGGCCAAAGCGGAGGCGGTGAGGGAGTGGGTTTGGGATGCCTGCTCCGCTCAGGGCAGCGGAGCAGGGCAGCCGGCAGCGCATCAAAGGGCCACAGGGCCACATGGCAAAGGTTCAAAGAAAGGCACTGAAGCAGTGAGCGTGTGATGCCTGCCCCGGGCTCAGAGCAGCCCGGAGCAGGGCACCCGGATTGAAAGGCACTGTGGATTGTGAGCGTGTGATTCCTGCCCCGCTCAGGGCAGCGGAGCAGGGCACCCGAAGCGCGAGGGAGTGGGCGTGGGATGCCTGCCCCGCTCAGGGCAGCGGAGCAGGGCACCCGGCAGGGCACTCGGTATGGCACCGGGTGTCGGTGTGTGTGGGAGGGCGAGGGGAGAGAGAGCAGGGATGCGGCATGGTGGGCGAGTCGCTGCTGTATTCGGATCGGGCGGGGGTGTACTGCGAGCGGGGCGGGTTTCATGTGGATCCCTGGCTGCCGTCGGCGAGGGCGGTGATCACGCATGCACACTCGGATCACGCGAGGAGCGGGTGCGGCGAGTACTTCTGTTCGGCGTCGTGCGAGCCGCTTTTACGGATCCGGATGGGTCCGAGCGCGGTGATTCGCGGGGTGCCGTACGGGGAGCGGTTTCGGATCGGTGATGCGACGCTGAGCTTTCATCCGGCGGGGCATGTGCGGGGATCTGCACAGGTGCGGATCGAGGGGGGCGAGGGCGGGTGTGGGGACGTGTGGGTGGCGTCGGGGGATTACAAGCGGTGCGGCGACCCTACGGCGGAAGCGTTTGAGGTGGTGAAGTGCGATGTGTTCATCACGGAGGCGACGTTTGCGCTGCCGGTGTATCGCTGGCGCGAGGGCTCGGTGATCGGGGATGAGATGCTGGCGTGGTGGGAGGGGTGTCAGCGGGCCGGGAAGTCGGCGGTGCTGCTTGGGTATTCGCTGGGGAAGGTGCAGCGTGCGCTCGCGGAGATCATGCACGCGGGACGGCGGGCGGGGAGGTCGCTTGGGAAGGTGTACATGCACGGCGCGGCGTCAGCGCTGACGCGTGCGTACCGGGCGATGGGCGTGGAACTGCCGGAGGTGGAAGCGCTGCCTGAGAAGACCAGGCCGGCGATGCTGGCGGGGAGCTTGACGGTCGCGCCGCCGGGGTCTGAGGGGACGCCGTGGATCCGGAGGTTCGGGGCGAGCGACCGGTTTGAACTGGCGTTTGCGTCGGGGTGGATGCACATCCGGGGTGTTCGGCGTCGCGGGGGGCATGACCGGGGCTTTGCGCTTTCAGATCACGCGGACTGGCAGGGGCTGAACCGGACGATCGACGAGACGGGTGCGGCGCGTGTGCTGGTGACGCACGGGAACATCGATTCGTTCGTGCGGTATCTGAGGGAGCGCGGGGTGGCGGCCGAGCCACTGCGGACGGTGCACGGGGGAGAGGAGGACTGAGAGCGCGTGCGTCGGTTCATCGAGGTGTACGAGGCGATCGACCGGACGACTTCCACCACGGCGAAGGTGGAGGCGGTGGCGTCGTACATCCGTGAAGCGCCGCCGGAGGATGCGGCGTGGGGGATGTATTTCCTGATGGGTCGGCGGATCCGGCGGTTGATGAAGCGGGAGGAGATGCACAGCGTCCTGATGGAGATGTCGGGGCTTCCGGGGTGGCTCCTGGGGGAGTGTTATTCGACGGTGGGTGATGGCGCCGAGACGATGGCGCTGGTGCTGGAGGCGGCGGGGGTATTGACGGATGCGCCCGAGGATGTGCCGCTGTCGGTGTGGGTGGAGGAGCGGATCGAAGGGCTGCGCGGGGCGGATGCGGGTGAGAAGCGGCGGGCGCTGCGCGGGTGGTGGGAGCGGGCGGATGCTGCACAGGTGTTCATGGTGACGAAGCTGATGACGGGGGAGCTTCGGGTGGGGGTGTCGGCGACGCTGCTGGCGCGCGGGGTGGGAGCGGCGGCGGGTGTGGAGCCGGATCTTGCTGCACACCGGTTGATGGGGGACTGGAGGCCGACGGCGGGTTTTTTGAAGCGGATTCTGTCGCCGCGGACGACGGAGGAGGACCTTTCCAAGCCGTATCCGTTTTACCTTGCGAGCCCTGTGACGCCGCCGGGGGAGGGCGTGGATGAGGCGGCGGACATTGAGCGTCAGCTTGGCGAGATCGGCCAGTACCAGGCGGAATGGAAGTGGGATGGGATCCGGGCGCAGTTGATCCGGCGCGGGGGTGTGACGGTGCTTTGGTCGCGGGGTGAGGAGATCGTGAC
>DATGXW010000118.1:0-2370 GCA_035298585.1 Phycisphaerales bacterium | reverse complement strand
TGGGGACTGGGGACTGGGGACTGGGGGACGGGGCGGGTTTTCGGACGTGTGCGTGCAGAGCGGGGTTAGCCGAAGACCTTTCGCATGAGGCCGCCGTGGTAGAGGAGGTCGAGGTCGTTGAGGATCTTGGCGAGGAAGAGGTTGGAGATGATGATGGCGATGAAGCAGGTGACGAACGAGTCGGTGGTGGCGCGTCCGACGCCTTCTGCGCCGGGCTTGCAGTGGAAGCCCTTGAAGCAGGAGATGAGGCCGATCATGAGGCCGAAGGCGACGGACTTGACCAGGCCGTTGACCAGGTCGGTCCAGGAGACGAACTCGGCGGTGTAGCGCCAGTAGGTGGTGGCGTCGGCGTCGAAGTAGCGTGTGACGATGAACCATCCTCCCATGACGCCGCAGAGGTTTGAGACGACGGTGAGGATGGGGATCATGAGGACGCAGGCGACGACGCGGGGGATGACCAGGACGCGGATGGGATCGGCGGCCATGGCGCGCATGGCGTCGAGCTGTTCGGTGACGCGCATGGTGCCGAGCTCGGCGGTGAGTGCACACCCGACGCGGCCGGCGAGCATGACGGCGGCGAGGACGGGTCCGAGCTGCTTGGTGAGGGAGACGTTGATGACGCCGCCCAGGCGGCCTTCCTGTCCGATGGCGGCGAACTGGAGGTAACCCTCGATGGCGAGGATCATGCCGATGAATGAGCCGGTGATGAGCAGGACTGGGACGGAGGTGGTGCCGACGAAGTAGAGCTGGGTTCCGAGGCGGTCGCCGCGTGCCCAGGTCCTGTGTGCGGGCACGCCGCGGAGGGTCCAGTAGGTGAAGCGGGCGAACCGTCCGAGTTCCTTGATGAATTCGGTGACGGGCCCGCGGATGAAGGGGCCGGCGATCATGCCGACGATGCGGATGGGAAGGAAGATGGGGTTTTCGAGCGAGAGCACGGCGGAGAGTAGGGGGGGAGGGAAGCGGTTCGCAGTTCGCCGTTCGCTGTTCGCTGTTCGCACGGAACACGGAACACGGGGGAGTGTTAGAGCTTGGTGATGTTTTCGAACTCGCCCTGGAGCAGGATGGTGTCACCGGGGGCCAGGCGGGTGGTGGGCGGGGGGAAGAGCCGGCGGGGGTGGTTGAGGGGCGTGTGCTCGATGATGTTGACGGCGTGTCGGGTGAGCAGATCCCCGATGGTGAGCCCGCAGAGAGGGTCGGTGGCGGAGATTGTCCTGCGGACCATGATGAGCAGTTCGCCCGAGACGATGACGCTGCCGACGACCGAGGGTGCGACGGCGGCGGTGGCGAAGGCGGGGGCGCTGATGGCCGACTGCGACATGGCGCCGGTGATGCTGAAGCCTTCACCGACCTTGTCGGCGAGCTGCTGATCGAACATGCGGAGGACGACGCGGATCGAGGGGTTCATCCGGCGTGCGTCGAGTGCCGCCTCGAGGTTCACCAGGTCGTCGCTGGTGGCGAGGATGATGCTGGCGGCGTGCTCGACGCCGGCCTTGACGAGCATCTCGTCGCGGCGTGCATCGCCGATGAGGATGGGCGAGCCGTCCGCGCGGACTTCATCGAGGAACTTGTTGCGGTCGCTGGCCTCGACGACGACGACCGAGTGCCCGAGCCTGCGCAGGATGGTGAAGGTGCGGTAGCCGAGCTTGCCGAGCCCGACGAGGATGATGTGGTCGTTCATGGACCTGCTCATGATGGTGCACCAGGATTCTTCGTGGGAGCGCCGGTCGCGGACCATGGAGGAGATCTCGACGATCGCCTCGACGATGACGGTGATGCCCAGGATCGGGATGACAAAGAGCATGGCGCGGCCGAGCCAGGAGCTTGGGAGCTCGCCCGCGGGGGGCTGGCCGAACATGAGGGACCAGGCGCTGTAGACGCGTTCAAAGAGGGGCGGGCGGGGCCCGTCGTGGAGGGGCTGGTCGTACCAGAGGACCTCCGAGCCGATGGCCAGGACCGCGAACATGAGCAGGACGCTCAGGCCGCGGTGGCGGATGATCGCGACGAGGAAGCACCACTCTCGGAAGAGGTGCTCCTTGAAGCGACGCGCGGCGGGAGGGCGGATGCGGAGGTTGGCGGGGTCGGTGTGTTCCACGAGGTGGGGTGTTATTGGACGAGGGCCGGGGGATGGTATCGGACGCAGAGGCGAGATCGCGGCAATGGGGGGTGGGGGCGGTGCGTTGTGCGTGGCGGCTTCTGGTATGTCGCACCCGCGAGCTGGCCGCTTTGGGGGTGATGTGCACACCAGGGGACAGAAGAGTGCAAGCCGCCCGTGCGTTCCGCGCGGGCGTGCTTGTTTTCTGGGGTGAAGCGGGGCTTTGGGTGCGGGCGTGCTTGCGGGGTTTTCAATGGGGGGGGCGGGATTACGAGCGG
>DATGXW010000117.1:0-17765 GCA_035298585.1 Phycisphaerales bacterium | reverse complement strand
GGATCGGGATCTATCTCGGTGCTGGGGAAGGGCAGCTCGACTTTGACAATTTCGCGGCGGCCAACATCGCGGGATACCGCGAAGGCCAGGAAACGGGCGACGGGGCCGCCTGGGCAAGGACCGCCATCGCACGCATGACCGCAGCGCGGGAGATTGAGCAGGAGCCCAACCTCGCCATCTCGCACCTGGCCGCCGAGTTCGGCTGCCGGGGACCATCCTTCAACTGCATGACCGCGTGTGCGGCGGGCGCGCAATCGGTCGGCGAGGCGTTCGAGATCATCCGCCGCGGCGACGCGGACCTGATGCTCGCGGGCGGCACGCACAGCATGATCCATCCCCTGGGCATGACGGGCTTCATCCGCCTGACGGCGATGTCGCAGCGGCGCGATGATTCTTCAACCGCGGCCCGTCCCTTCGATCAGACGCGAGACGGATTTGTGATGGGCGAGGGCTCGGGGATCCTGGTCCTCGAATCGCTCGAACACGCGCTGGCCCGCGGAGCCAAGCCCCTGGCCGAGATCGCGGGGTACGGCTCGACCGCCGACGCCTACCGCATCACCGACATCCAGCCCGACGGCCGGGGCGCCCGCGCGGCGATGCTCGCGGCGCTCAAGCAGGCCGGCATCAACCCGCGCGAGCCCGGGACCGACGGGCGGCCCGGGATTCACTACATCTCCGCACACGGCACGGGGACGAAGGAGAACGACAAGATCGAGACCGTCGCGGTCAAGTCGGTCTTCGGTTCGCTCGCGCCCTCGATCCCATTCTCCAGCGTCAAGAGCATGCTGGGCCACCTGATCCAAGCCGCCGGCACGGTCGAACTCATCACCTGCGTGAAAGCGATCGACACCGGAGTCGTTCCGCCCACGATCAACCTCCGGACGCCCGACCCCGAGTGCGATCTTGACCACGTTCCCAACGCGCCGCGCGATCTCAAGGCCCAGGGCGGCGTGAGCGTCTGCATGTCCAACTCGTTTGGCTTCGGCGGTCAGAACGACACGGTTGTCGTCAAACGCTACGCCTGATCGATCCATCGCCCTCGGTGTGCAACGCGGGGAGTCGTTGATGACCAAGCACATTGCGGTCTTTCCCGGCTCTTTCGACCCGATGACTTTCGGCCACCTCGACGTCATCGAGCGGGGCCGAAAGCTTTTCGATGAACTGGTCGTCGCGATCGGCCGCAACCCCGGCAAGGACCCGCTCTTCTCCGCCGATGAACGGCTCGACATCGCCGAACGGCTTGTCGCCGAGTTGGTCGACCGCGAGCCCAACCTCGCCAAGGTCACCGTCCGAGGGTTTACAGGCCTGACCGTCGACTTTGCACGCAGCGTCGGCGCATCCGCCCTCCTCCGCGGCGTCCGCAACCTCTCCGACCTTCAGTATGAAGTCCAGCAGGCCGTCACCAACCGCGAGGTCGCCGGTCTTGAGACCGCATTTGTCGTTGCCGGCCAGAGCTTCGCGTACACATCCTCAAGCCTCATCCGGCAGATCACCGCCCTGGGCGAGGATCTCAAGGCCCTCAACGGCATGTGCCCGCCCATCGTGATCGAAGCGCTCCGGCGCAAGAAGGAACAGCGCCACCCCGCACTCGAACGCCTGCGCGCCTGACGCACATCCCCGCCGCCTGATTCTGTTCACACGCCGAACATCCCCGCCTCCACCGCCTCGACCAGCGTGTGCAGGATGATCATGTGCAGTTCCTGGATCCGGTCTGAGCTCTCGCCGGGCACGATGAACTCATGCGTGCACACGCCCGCCAGCGTTCCCCCGCCCTTTCCCAGCAACGCCACCGTCTTCATGCCGCGGGCCTTCGCCGCCTCGACCGCACGGATGATGTTGGGCGAGTTGCCGCTCGTCGAAAGCACGACAAGCACATCACCCTCCTTGCCGTAGGCCTCCACGCCGCGCGAGAAGACCCGGTCAAAGCCGTAGTCATTGGCGACGCACGTGATATGCGAGGGATCTGAGATCGCGATCGCCGCGAGCGCTGGCCGGTCGTTGCGGAACCGGCCCGTGAGCTCCTCGGCAAAGTGCATGGCGTCGCACATCGAGCCGCCGTTGCCGCACACGATGACCTTGCCGCCCGCCTTGAACGTCTCAACAAGCAGCCCCGCCGCGGATGTGAAGACCTCGCTGAACGAAGCCTGCTCTCCCAAGGCCGCGAGTGCGTGTGCGGCGTTGCGGGTCGCGCTGGCGATGATGGCGGCGTAGTTGGTCATATTGGCTCAGGAAATCAGGACTCGCATTCGCCCGAGAGTTTACAGCCGCCGCAGCAGCAGTTCGAGGTCCGGCCCCGCCCGCCTGCTCCACACCAGCTTCCAGCGGGAAGCGTCCGAAAGGTTCGGCGCGGCCTTCCCGGCCGCCACCGGCCGTGCCTCGCTGTCTCCCAGGATCATCGGCGCCATGTGCACAACCGCCTCGTCGATCAGCCCGCCCCCCAGCAGCGAGCCCAATAGCCGCGGTCCGGCCTCGACGAGAATGGTGGTTATTCCCAGCGACCGCAGCGCACGCAGAGCCTGCGGAAGGTCAACCTCTCCCGCCGCGTCCATTCCCACCTCGACGACCCGGACGCCGGCCTGCTCGAGCGCTGCACGCCGCCGCGCACGCGCCGCGTTCAATGCCTCGTTCAGCGTCGCCGCCGAGACGATGATCACCGGCGCCGCGTGTGCACTCTGCACAAGCCTTGATTCGACCGGCGTCATCAGCTTTGAATCTACCACCACGCGCGCCGCGATCCGCCGAAGACGACGTGCCCCGCTCTCCCGGCGGGCCGTCAGCATCGGGTCGTCCGCCAGGACGGTGCCCAGCCCCGTCAGAATCGCGTCGACCCTCGCCCGCAGGCGATGAACGCGCCGCCGAGACTCCTTTGATGAGATCCATTGCGATTGCCCCGTGCGCGTCGCGATCCGCCCGTCAAGCGTCTGGGCCCACTTGGCGGTCACCCACGGAAGCCCATCGAGCGAACGCAGGAACGGCCCCGCAAGCCGTGTGCACATCTCGTGCTCGATGTGCTCCACCGCCACGCCGCGCGACCGCAGGAGTTCAACGCCCCCCGACTTGGCCGGGTTTGGATCCCGAACCGCGTACACCACGCGTGCAATCCCGGCCTCCAGCAGCGCCTGTGTGCACGGCGGCTGCTTGCCGTGTCCGTTGCAGGGTTCGAGCGTTACATATGCCGTGGCGCCCGCAGGGTCGAGGCCCCGCGCACGGCACGCCGCGATGGCCTCGCGCTCGGCGTGCAGTCCGCCGAACCGGCGGTGGTGCCCGATGGCAAGCACGACGCCGTCACGCGACAGGACGCAGCCAACCATCGGGTTGGGTTCGACAAGGCCGTGCCCGCGCAGCGCTGCACGCGCGGCGATCGAGAGCATGTCATGGTCCAAAGCCATCCTGAACAGGATAGGAACATGACAGCCGCCCTGAAACCGTGCCTACTTCTTTGCGGGGCTTGCGTTCGCCGGGCTGACCGCCCGAAAGGCTTCCATGACCCGGGTCCGGGCCTTCGAATGGTCGGCCACCGGCGCGGCTGGATAGTCGAGAGGGCCCTTGAGGAGCATCGGCAGCGTCCACGGCTCGTGGATCGAGTCGTCGTCGAGGTCTTTCAACTCTGGCACGAACTTGCGTATGAAGTTCCCGGTTGGATCAAACGTCCGGCTCTGGCTCACCGGGTTGAAAATGCGGAAGTAAGGGGCGGAGTCGGTCCCTGTCGACGCCGACCACTGCCATCCGCCGTTGTTCTGCGCAAGGTCGCCATCGACCAGGTGCTGCATGAAGAACTTCTCCCCGCGCCGCCAGTCGATGAAGAGGTCCTTGGTCAGGTACATCGCCGTGATCATGCGGAGCCGGTTGTGCATCCACCCCGTCCGCGTGAGCTGCCGCATCGCGGCGTCCACGATCGGTACGCCCGTCCGGCCCTCGCACCAGGCGGCGAATCCCTCATCATCATCCCGCCAGCGGATTCGTTCGGTCTCGGGCTTGAACGCCCTGCACATGCACAGCCGGGGGAACGCGCTGATGAGGTGGCGGTAGAACTCGCGCCAGACCACCTCGCTGATCCAGTGCACGACGCCGGGGCTTCCGGAATCGTACTTGCCGTCATTGGCGTCGAGCGCCGCCGCGATGCACTGCCGAGGGGAGATCGCGCCGATCGAAAGATAGGGCGAGAGCGTGCTCGTCCCGTTGATACCCGGGAAATCACGCTGCTCCTTGTAGCGGTCGATGCGTTTGGCGACAAAATCCCTGAGCCTCGCCTGTGCATGCTTCTCGCCCGAGGGCCACAGGTCCGGCCGCGTGAGCCCTTCAAACTCGCTCAGCGAGAGCGGCACAGGGTCGGATGCACACGCCATCGTGCTCCGCGCTCTGGGAGCCGGGAGCACGTGCACGCCGCCCACGCTCTGAACCTTGGCGATCCAGGCCTTCTTGAAGGGCGTGAAGACCGTGTACGCACGGCCTTCCTTGGTCAGAACGCTCCCCGGCGCCAGCACGGTCTGGTCGTCATAGGCACGTGCGGAAAGCCCCGCGTCCGTAAACGCCCCGATCACCTGCTCATCCCGCCGCCGCTCATTGACTTCGTACTCGCGGTTGAAGAAGAGCGTTGTACACCCGTGCTCGCGGGCCACCTTCAGCAGTTCCGCCGCCGCATCGCTGAAACGCTCCCCGCGGCGGACCACCAGCGGTATGTTCTTCTCGGCCAGCGAACGCGAGAGATCCGCAAGCGTCCGCAGTATCAGGTCCACCTTGACCGGCGCCCAGTCGTGCTCCTTCCACTGGTCGGGCGCGAGAAGGAACACCCCGACAACCGGCGTGGCGGGGTCTTTCGCCGCCTCGTGCAGGGCCGCGTTGTCGTGCATCCGAAGATCCGAACGAAACCATACCAGGTGTGGCATGCCCAAGGTAACCTCTGCGCGGCGGGCGCTTTCAGGAGCGTACGGAAGGCATATGGAATTCGGCGAGACTGCGGCGACGGATGCCGCGGGCGCGTGGATGCCTCAGCGCACGCTCAGGAATATCAGCCCCGCGATGATGAGGGCAAGCAGGATGAAGGGGAAGACCGCCGCGAGCATGCTCCGCCAGGGACTGATCTTGTGTCCTTCGGTGAGTATGACCGCGACATTGATGATCCACCAGAGGACCGCGATCGGCGCCAGGTGGAAGCTCAGCAGTGGAACGCTCGTGAGCACGAGTGGGCCAGAGGCGAGGCACACGCACTGCACGGTCCGTTCGATGCCCTTGCCGGGCCCGGTGGCGACGACGAGGAGGTGGACAACGCTGTTCCAGATGAGCGTCGCGAGGCACACGACGCCGACCCCGACGATATACCCGACCAGGAGTTGCAGGGCGTCGCTGAGCCGGGCCCTCATGCCGATCATCGAGACAAGCACGTAGATCGAACCCACGCCGATCATCGACGAGATGAGCACGGTTGCGAGGAAGAACTTTATCGCCACGCGGGTGTCGCGCGTGATGTCGGTCACCTTGATGAGCCGGGTCGGCGTGAAGCACGACATCCCCACGGTTGCCAGCCAGCGGCGGAAAAACCCGCGATGCGGCGTGTGCATCGGGTGGAGTGCCCCGATCGTCTGCTGCTCGCTGACGCCTTCGGTCGGCGTCAGCACCATCTCGTCCATCGAGATGTGCGTCTGGCACCTGACGCAGTCAAAGTCCGGCGGGATCAGGTGGCCGTTCTGGGCGTCGGTCCCGTAGTACGACTGCTCGCAGTGGGGACACTTGAACTGCACCGCGTTGGGGTTGAACACAAAGTCGCGGACGGCAAAGGGTGATCCGCACTCCGGGCACAGGCGTGCACGGACGTTCCAGAGGGCGTAATTGCAGGTTTTGCAGTTCAATGTCGGCTCACGCACGCCAGCGGGCGATCTCCGCCCGGCGCGCCTTGAGATTCAGCCAGATGAGCATGAACACGGGGTATGCACACAGCCACAAGAGGCCGATGATCGATGTCAGCACGGCGATCGTGGTGGTCAGCGCCGCGGGCACGCCGGGCCCCGAGGCCTGGTTCATGTGCCGCATCTGCTCGATCTGAACGAACACGCCCACGACGAGCGTCGCGATACTCGCGATGATCTTGCCGGCCGCCCAGAAGTTCAGCACCCGCAGCGAAGCCCTGCGGCGCTGGTAGAGCATCGCGCCCCCGATGATCAGCGCGATCGCCACGATGGCGTTGAGCGCGTAGCCGGCCAGCAGCGGGATCGCCCACGCCCGCATCACCTGCGCGGTGTCGGCGAACTGGTTCTGCGGCGTGTTGAGGAACACCGCGAACTTCTCGAACACCCCGCTGAACCAGTGGAAAAGCACGGTCCCAAGGATGCTCCACAGGCTGCTCAAGAGGCCCAGGATTCCAAGGATTACCGAGATGGTGCCGACCACCGATGGCCACGAGCTGGGCCTGGGCCCCAGCGCCTGCGGATGCGTCGGCGGCGCCTGCGGCGTCGGGATCGCCGGCGACAGCGTCGCGTTGACCGGCGCGGGATGACCGTGTTCGCTCATCTTCCTCTCCCCTTGCGGCGAGCGTGGCAACCGGACCTTCCGTTACCGCAAGCCGTACTCCTTGAGCTTGCGGTAGAGCGTCCGCTCGCCGATCCCCAGCAGCTTGGCCGCGTGCTCCCGGTTGCCGGCCGTCAGCCGGAGCGTCTCGCGGATGGCCCGCTTCTCGATCTGTTCCAGGCTCGTGCCCGCCAGCGATGCAAGCTCCGTCGATTCGGGGAGCACTGCATCATCCTCAGCGCGGACGTCCTCGGGGATGTGCCGCGTGTCAAGCACGGGAGGAACGCCCCCCGGCCCTCCGCCCTTGATGTCGCCGTGTGCTTCGCCGATCGCCGTCACCACCATGTTCTGCACGACGTTCAGGAGCTGGCGGACATTCCCGGGCCAGTTGAAGCTCGTAAGACGCATCATCGCCGCGTCAGAGATGTCAAGCGGGGCGGACCCCGGCGACATCTGTTCGACAAACCGGGCGATCGCGTGGCGGACGATCCGCGGAATGTCCTCGCGGCGCTCGCGCAGCGGCGGGAGCGACACCGTCGAGCCGTTGATCCGGAAGAAGAGATCGCCGCGGAACTTCCCCTGGGCCACCATCGACTTGAGGTCCTTGTTGGTCGCGCTGACGAACCTTACGTCGGTCTTGCGGGGCTCGTTGCTCCCCAGCCGCACGACCTCCCCTGTTTCCAGCACCCGCAGCAGCTTGGCCTGCATCGTCAGCGGCATGTCGCCGATCTCGTCAAGGAAGAGCGTCCCGTGGTTGGCGTACTCAAAGACGCCCTCGCGCTCGCGGTCGGCGCCGGTGAATGCGCCGCGGACGTGCCCGAAGAGCTGGTCTTCCAGGAGGTTCTCCGCCTCGGCCGCGCAGTTGATCGCCACGAACCTGGACTTGTGCCGAGGGCTGTTCTTGTGGATCGCCTGCGCGATCAGCTCCTTGCCCGTCCCGCTCTCGCCCGTGATGAGCACCGGCAGGTTGCTCGCCGCCACCGTCTTGACCGTCCGGAGGATCCGGCGCATCGGCTCTGAACCCGCCACGATCCCCTCGAACCCCTCGTGCTGGACCAGCGTCCCGCCCTCTTCAAGTTCGCTCGCCTCGTGCCGCAGGAGCACCGTTTCCGCAGCGCGGTTCACCAGGTTGCGGAAGACCTCAAGGTCCAGGGGCTTCTCGATGAAGTCGTACGCCCCGTGCTTGAAGGCGGCCCGCGCGGTCGGCACATCCCCGTGTGCAGTCACCATGATCGTCTCGGCGTGGGGCTGCATCTTCCGGCTCGCGTCCAGCACGCGCATCCCCGCGTCAGAACCGTCCGCCGCCACCCCGTTCTCCCCCCCCGAACCGGGCATCCGCAGGTCGGTCACGATGATGTCAAACGTCCCGTGCTTGAGCTCATCCAGGGCGCGGTTGACGTCCGAGACGATGGTGCACACGTGCCCGGGACGGCGGAGTGCATCGGCCATCACCTCCGCGTGGTCGACATCATCCTCGACGATCAGCACCTGCGCGGCCAGGGCGCCCGAGTCGGGCTTCGAAGAACGGCTGGGATCGGAAGCGGCGGTCATATCAGCCCAATCGTAGTGGCGAAATCCCGTCTTTGCGGCAAGAAGCAGTGTGCATTTCCGATAGACTCCCCGTCCGCGGGCGGTGGGAGCCCGCCCGGTCTGCCTTGGGGAGCCCTGATCCATGACCACCAACACCTCGGCCCGCCCTCGAGGGCACGGGTCCGCGGCCTCGCAGCCTTCCGTTCAGGTCGGCCCGGCCACCGAGCGCCTCCGCGCGATCGATTCAGCCCGGGGTCTGGCGCTCCTGGGCATCTTCCTCGTCAACATCGCCTTCTTCTGCTATCCCTTCGGCGAGGTCGTCATGCCGGGCACGCAGCCCGATGAGTCCCTGCCGAGCCGGATCGTCTACCACCTGATCAGCACCTTCTGCGCGGGCAAGTTCTATGCACAGTTCTCCATGCTCTTTGGGATCGGCCTGATCCTCCAGATGACCCGCGTGGAGGCGCGCGGCCACCGGTTTGTTCCGATCTATCTTCGGAGGCTCCTTTTCCTCCTGTGCATCGGCTTCATCCACGCCGTCGGCATCTGGTACGGCGACATCCTCTTCACCTACGCATTCGCGGGCCTGGTCCTGTTCTTCTGCCGGAAGTTCACCGGCCGGATGATGCTCCTGACCTCCATGGTCCTCTTCCTCTTCGCGATCGTGCTGTCGGGGTTGATGTCGCTCATCATGACGATGTCGCCGCCCCCGACCACCCCGCCGGCGGATTCAAACCCTACCGCGATCGTCGCCACCCCCGATCAAGCCGCACATGCCTCTTCTGCCCCGAGCGATGCTCCCCCGGCCGAGGCGAGTGAATGGGACAAGACGCCCGCCGGCCGACTCCTCAACGGCTTTGCCCAGGGCACGATCACCGCGCCCCAGTCCGAGTTGTGGATCAGCCTCGAGCGCGAGGCGTACCAGAACGGCCCCTACTCCCAGGCCGTGATCTTCCGCGCGATCGCCTGGCTCAACTTCCTTGTCTTTGAGATCCTCGGCTTCTTCTGGTCGGTCCTGGCGCTCTTTTTCCTCGGCGCGGGGCTCTTCAAGCTCGGACTCTTTGACCCGCGCAACATCCACTGGCACCGGCGGTTTGTCGCACTCGGCCTGATGGTGGGGGTCCCCGTCGCCATGGCCGGGTCCTTCATCACCGAACTGACCGACAAGATGTTCCTCATCAGCCTGGTCAACGGCGTCTCGGTCTACGTCGCAGGTCCCCTCATGGGACTGATGTACATCGGGCTGATGACCCTCGCCGTCCATCACCGCGCTGCGAAGTGGCTGACCTCCGCCCTCGCCAACGTGGGCCGCATGGCCCTCACCAACTACCTCATGCAATCACTCATCGCGTCGTACATCTTCTACTGGTTCGGCCTGGGATACTTCGACAAGCTCCCCCGGAGCACGTGTGCACTCATCGTCCTGGGCGTCTTCACCGCACAGGTCATCTTCAGCAACCTCTGGATGTCCTTCTTCCGCATCGGCCCCATGGAATGGCTGTGGCGTGCCTTTACCTACCTGAGCCTTCCCCCGGTCTTCCGCGAAGCCCCGACCCGGGCCTGATCCAACCTGCTTTGGTCGGTCCCTGTCAGGATCCCTGCCCGCTCATCCCCACTCCGGGCGGCCTTTTCACCACCTTCGAACGACCTCGCCGATAATCGCCGAGCTATGGGCAAGTCCGCCAAGTCGACATCTACTTCCTCCCGCGCCGGAAACCCGAACAGCCCCCCATCAAACCCGGGGTGGCAGGTCTTCCGCCGCATGGTGATCCTGATGGTCCTGGCCGTCTGGACCTTCATCATGGCCAGTCTGATCGGCTTTGATCCAGCCGATCCGCCGACCCACCTGGTCTGGCCTCCCAACGAGCCCGTGGCCAACTGGTGCGGACCGGTGGGTGCACACATCGCCTATTTCCTTTACCGGCTGCTGGGCCTTGGCGTCTGGATCCTGATGATCTTCGGGGCGATCGGGATCCTCTCGGCCGCCGCGGGCCAGCGGATCTCCCACTGGGTGGTCCGGACGATCGGCCTCCTGATGCTGACCGTCGCGGCCAGCGGCTTCCAGCGGATCGTCTTCCCCGATTCGGGTCCCTTCGCCAACCTGCCGGGGGGCCTTGTCGGCATGACCGGCTCGCAGCGATTGATCGATTCTCTGGGCTCGGTCGGCACCGTCCTCTCGCTGGCCGTCATGGCCCTGGTGGGAGCGGTGGTCGCGATGGATGAATGGGTGACCGCGCTGGTGAGCTGGACCTGGCGCCGGGGTGCGCCCGCCGCGCTCGCCGCGGGGAAGACCGCCGGCACCGCCGCGGGTGCACTGGCCTTTGAAGCCGGCAAGTCGACCGCCAAGGCCTCCGGGGGCATGCTCTCGAGCGCCTGGCGCCGACTCTTTGGGGGTTCTCCCCGCGTTCGACACAACGACCTGGATGATGATGCACAGTTGCGTGCAGGTCTGCGGGCCCGCGAGCCCGGCCGCAAGCGCCGGACCGCCAAGGCCGCCGCGGCCATCGCGGATGCCGACGCCGAGGAACTGACCGCCGAGAAGCTCGGCGTCGTCGACCCCGACGAGGAGGCAGCGCGTCTCATCGAGGAACGCCCCGCACGCAAGGGCCGTAAGGCCAAGGTGGAGGCGGACGAAGTCGAGGCCGAGGATGGCGTCGAGGAGAGCGACCAGCCCGAGGATGTCGAGGCGGAGGATGTCGACCAAACGCCCGCCAAGCCCGGTAAGACCAAGGGCCGTGCCCAGAAGGTTCCGACGCTCGGCGACCCCGCCGAGATCGAGGGCGCTGAGGATGGCCGCGCGGCGGCACAGGAAGAATCAGAGGAGGAGCCCGACACGGGCGGCGGGGCTCCGCAGCTCTACACCGAGGCCGAGCTCCGAGCCAAGATCGAGAAGCTTCCGGTCTTCTTCAACCAGAACAACAAGCAGGTCGCGACCGACGCGGACCTTGCACACCTGCAGGGCGCTTCCAACATCGACGACACGACCTACACCGGGGGCAAGCCCTACCAGTTCCCCGGCCTGGACATCCTCGAGAACCCCGAGGAGAACTTCAACGCCAAGCTCGAGGGGTATGTCCGCGACCAGGCCGTGGCGCTCGAGGCTGCGCTCAAGCAGTACGGCATCGCCGGCGAGGTCGTCGGCATCGAGTCGGGCCCGGTGATCACGCTCTACGACGTCCGACTCGCCCCGGGCACCAAGGTCTCGGCGGTCTCGGCGATCTCAAGCGACCTGGCCCGCTCACTCAAGGCGATCAACATCCGCATCGTCCCCAACCAGGTCGGACGCGACACCATCGGCGTCGAGGTTCCCAACGCACAGAAGGAAAAGGTCCGTCTCAAGGAGCTGATGTCAAAGACGGAGAAGTTCGCCTCGATGAAGCTCCCCATGTTCCTGGGCAAGGATGCCTCGGGCGAGCCGCTGATCGAGGACCTCGCCAAGATGCCGCACATGCTCATCGCCGGCACCACCGGCTCGGGCAAGAGCGTGTGCATGAACACCATCATCATGAGCTTCCTCTACACGAAGAAGCCCAGCGAACTCAAGATGGTCCTGGTCGACCCCAAGATGGTCGAGATGTCCCAGTTCAAGGACATCCCGCACCTCATGTGCCCCGTCGTCACCGAGATGGCCAAGGCCGCCGCCATCCTCGAGTGGGCCTGCGTCAAGATGGACGAGCGCTACGAACTCCTGGCCGAGGCGGGCTGCCGCGACATCGCCAGCTACAACGAGCTCGACTGGGAGGAGCTCAAGGATCGTTTCGGGGCCAAGTCAGATGAGGACGCCGCGCGCATCCCTCGCAAGCTCCCGTACATGGTCTTCATCATCGACGAGCTGGCCGACCTCATGATGACGGCCAAGGAAGTCGAGAGCCACATCATCCGCATCGCCCAGAAGGCCCGCGCCGTCGGCATGCACCTGATCCTGGCCACCCAGCGTCCCCAGGCCAACGTCGTCACCGGCCTGATCAAGAGCAACATGCCCTGCCGCGTCGCCTTCCGCGTCGCCAGCGGCATGGACTCGCGCATCGTCCTTGACCAGAAGGGCGGCGAGCTCCTCCTGGGCCATGGCGACATGCTCTTCCTCAACCCCCGCACCAACAAGCTCACGCGTGCACAGGGCACCCTGGTCGACGACCAGGAGATCCGCCGCGCTGCACGCTTCATGCGTGAGATCGCGGCCCCCAGCTTCGAGCGCTCGCTCATGAGCCTCCGCAAGCCCGAGATGTCCGATGAGGACCGTGCACTCCAGAGCGCCAACAACTCCTCCGCCAGCCTCGCGGCAGCGCAGGAAGACCCGCTCTTCCCCCGCGCGGTCGAGATCGTCCTCGAGACCAAGCGGGGCAGCGTCTCGCTCCTCCAGCGGCGATTGGCGATCGGGTACACGCGGGCCAGCCGGCTCATCGACCTCATGGGGATCGCCGGGATCATCTCCGACCACAAGGGTTCGGTTGCACGCGACGTCCTGATCTCCGAGGCCGAATGGGCCGCGATGAAGCAGCTCGCCGCCGAGCAGGGCGTCGACATGTCGGGCAAGGTCCAGGCCGAGCCCGAACTCTTCCAGCCTGGAGATCCCAACGCACAGGCGCCCGACCTGCCGCGTGCTGCCGCCGAATCGCCGATCATCCCCTCCGGCCCGGCCAACACGGTCCCGCCGGTGACGCCGGTCATCACGAGAAGCGTCGGCCAGCCCCCGGCCCGCTCCGCACCCTCGCGCGACGCGGAGGAAGCGCCCTTTGAGACCGATGAGGATGAATCGCTGTAAGCGATCAAGCCCGATGGATGTGCACTTCACCGGCCCATGCACCCCGCATGGGCCGGTTTGTTTTTGAGGCCGATGATTTGAATTCGGGTGCCCTGCTCCGCTGCTCTGAGCGGGGCAGGCATCACACGCCCTCAAATCCAGGTCACTCATCACAGAGACACCAAGTGCACTGAGTAGGAAAGGCATCAAGGGATCAAGGGATCGAGGCATCAAGGCATCAAGGCAAGAAAGAGCCCGGGCGCCCTGCTCCGCTGCTCTGAGCGGGGCAGGTATCACACGCCCCCAAATCCAGGTCACTCATCACAGAGACACCAAGTGCACCTGATCGACCGATTGCGCTTGGTGCACGAATCACAGACCATTACACTGAACACTCGTGGAGACTGCCGCCTTACCAACCCACTCTTCGCGGTCCGCACGCGTCTTGCTCACGCTCGCGTTGATCGCGGGCTCCATCTTCACACTCACGCGATTTGTCGCGCTCGTCGATCGCATACCCAACGATGCGGCGTCGTTCCAGGCCTTCAACAGCACATTCAACTGGGCGATGCTCGCGTGTGCATGCGTGCTCTTCCTCGTGATCCTGAAACTCCAGGATTGCCATGAACCCCGTGCCGCACGTGCAGTCCGCATCATGCTCAAGTGGATCATCGCCGGGGTCATCCTCTGGGTGCTGCCCATCCCCTTCGGTGCACACCGCGTGATCGCCGTCGGCTTCCTCCTCCCCGGCGCGGCGATGCTCCTCCTGGCATCCCTCCGCATCGCCTGGAGCCCCCAGGTCCCGTTGCCCGGCCGGCCTCGCGACCGAACCACCGGCCCGATCTGCATCCTCGGCGCACTCGCCGCGACGCTCCTGGTGTTGATTCACGGCAAGTCGTATGACGTGGGCTGGGCGTTTGCGGTGGATTGAGGGGTACTGGGATGAGACGATCGAAGAGAAAATGCGATCAACTTATAAGTGATGAAATGCGTCGTTCCATTGACGCTATTCGTGAATCGTTGGATGATCCTCGGTCTGATCTGACACTGAGCCAACTGAAGAATAGGATGCGGGCTCGCCGCAAACGTCGTCACGGCCGCAAGTAACTTGCCGTCGGCGGTGAATCGCTTTACAACGCCTTCCCAAACTCCCCCGGCTCAAAGAAGTGCACCTGCTCTGCATCCACCCCGAACGGCAGCGTGCTACCGGGCGTCACCGAATCACGTGCAGGAACCCGCGCGACGATCGTGCCGCCCCCGGGCAGGTCGCACGTCACGTCCATCGAGTCACCCAGCGGCTCAACCACCCTGATTGCGAGCGGCCACGTCGACGTCGCTCTGCCCTGCATTGCACCCGCTGCATCCAGCGAAAGACTCTGCGGCCGGACGCCCATGACCACCGGTGTCCGTGCATGTGCCTTCAAACGTGATGAACGGTGTGCAGGAAGCGAAAGCCGCAGTCCCGATGACTTGGTTGATGCAAACTCCATCGCGCCGCCGTTCTCTTCGAGCACACCATCGATGAAATTCATCGGCGGCGTGCCGATAAACGACGCAACGAAGCGGTTCACCGGTGTGCGATAGACCTCCAGCGGCGGGCCCGCCTGCTGGATCTCGCCCGCGGCCATCACCACGATCCGGTCCCCCAGCGTCATCGCTTCTTCCTGGTCGTGCGTCACGTAGATCGTCGTGGTCTTGAGCCGCTGATGCAGCGCCTTGAGCTCCGCACGCGTCGTCACGCGCAGCTTCGCGTCAAGGTTTGAGAGCGGCTCATCGAAGAGAAAGCACTTGGGCTCGCGCACGATCGCACGACCGACCGCCACCCGCTGGCGCTGCCCGCCGGACATCTCCTTCGGACGCTTCTCAAGAAGCGACTCGATGTGCAGCATCCTCGCGGCCTCACGCACACGGCGGTCGATCTCATCCTTGGGCGTCTTGCGGAGCTTGAGCGCAAACGCCATGTTCTGGTACGCCGTCATGTGCGGATAGAGCGCGTAGTTCTGAAAGACCATCGCGATGTCGCGGTCCTTGGGTTCGATCTCGTTGACGACCCGCTCACCGATCGCGATCGTCCCGCCCGAGATCTCTTCAAGCCCTGCAACCATGCGCAGTGTCGTGCTCTTGCCGCACCCGGAGGGCCCGACCAGAACGATGAACTCTCCATCGCGGATGTCGAGCGACACTCCCTTGACTGCTTCGTAGCCGTTCTCGTAGGTCTTGCGGACTTCGCGGAGCGTCACCTGTGCCATGCGTCGTGCTTCCCTCGCCTCCACGAACGCCAACCATTCGGCCCGTGCAGGACCCAGAGAGCGTACCAACCTGGAAGGGCTTTCACCAGAGCCACGAAGTGTTACACGAATCAAGGTACGCGGTGCGGTTCGGGCGCTCCGCTCACGCTGCTCTGAGCGTGGGCAGGCCGATCCATCCACCACCGCCCCCTTAGTGTGCATTGGGATTCAAGAACCCGCGAACGACCGTCAGGATCAGGATCCTGAGATCAAACCACAGGCTCCAGTGCCGGATGTAGAACAGGTCGTACTGCAGCCGCTTGCGCAGGCTCGTCTGCCCGCGAAGGCCGTTGACCTGGGCCCACCCCGTGATCCCTGCCTTCACGTGCTGGCGGAGCATGTACCCGCGCCAGTCTTCGCGGAACCGTGCGATCAGTTCCGGCCGCTCGGGCCGAGGTCCGACCAGCGACATGCGGCCCGACAGCACATTGAAGAGCTGCGGAAGCTCGTCCAGGCTTGTTTTCCGCAGGAACCTGCCCACGGGGGTGATCCGCGGGTCGTTGCGGTCGGTCCAACCCTCGATCCGGACGGCGGCGGTGGGGCGGGTATCGGCCTTCCTGCTCTTGCCGGAAGTGGTTGCAACGTCAGGACCCTGCTCTGCGGCGGGCGTGATCGGCTGCTCATCCTCCACCGAACGCATCGTCCGGAACTTGAAGATGTCAAACTGTTCTCCCCCCAGGCTCACGCGCCGCTGGCGGAAGATGATCGGGCCTCGACTCGTGAGCCCGACCGCCGCCGCACACGCGAGCATGATCGGCGAGAACAGGATGATCGCCACCAGCGCGCCCAGGATGTCCAGGCCCCGCTTGCTGACGCCTCCCAGCCCGTACTGCGTGTTTTCGCGATAGCTCAGGATCGGCATCCCGTCGAGCTCACCCACGCTCATGTGTGCAGGCGTGAACCGGAGCTGCACGTCGGGCACGATCCGGACGTCGATCGCAAAGCGTTCGAGCCGCTCAAGGACATCTGAGAGCACCGCGGCCCGTGAATTGGGCACGGCCAGGTAGACCGCGTCCACGCGATGCTCTTCGAGGATCTCTTCCAGATCCGAAAGCCCGCCCATGATCGGATGGCCGAGCCACTGCGTCCGCTTGGTGTGGTCAAGGTGGGAGATGAAGTACGCGACCTTGATCCCCGTCCAGCCGTTTCGCTCGATGGTCCGGCAGGTGATCTGTCCCAGCCGGCCCACGCCGACCACCGCCACGTGACGCAGGTTCCAGCCCCTCCGGCGGACGGCACGCAGCGCCAGGCGGAAGCAGATGCGTTCGACGCCCAGCCCGATCGGCAGCAGGAAGAACAGCGCCCCGATCTGGAGGCGTCCCGCGTCCAGATCATGGCCCAGGATCCGCGCCGGGCTGTACCCCTCGGTGCCGCCGATCACGTTGTTGCCGATGATCCACAGCCCGACGACCAGCGCCACCAGCGCCGCCATGGATGCACGGAAGATCTGGCCCTGCTCAGAGAGGAGTGTCCGGTCGCGCCGGGGCCGGTACAGCCCCGCGATCCACAGCGCTCCCATCACCACCGGCAGCGCAAAGAGTACCAGCGGCTCCTTGACCCAGTTCTCCCAGCTCACCGGCCAGAAGCCCTCGATCATGCTGCGCCGCAGGGCCCACGCGCCCAGGCACGCCGCGATGACCACAGCCCCGTCCACGATGCACAGGAGCGTTACGAAGAGTTGATGTCGTTGCTTTAGCACCTTGGCGTGGCCTCCGGCCCTCTTCCACAGCCCGCGGCAAACCCCGTGACAGGGATGCACACACGGCTCCGCCGTCCCCTTTATACATCGCCCCGCGGGTCGAGAAAGGGATACTTTCGCGTTGCCTTCAGAATGTCAATCCGCAAGTCGGACCATGCAGTCCGCTTTGAGGCTTTCGTCGTCGACGGATACGAGGCCGCCAACGGCAGCCCGTCATACCCAATTGTGCCGTTGGTCAATTCCCCGGTCAGCACCCTTGCGGGCCTGTTCGGGTCTTGCTCCGGTCTGGAGAACGGGTGTTTCAGCGATGCACATCACCGGCCGCTGATCCGCTCCAGGACGTTCCGGTCGCCCTCGGTCAGGTCTTCCACCCGGGGGGGAACGATCTTGGTGACAGCATACAGATCTCCGACCTCCCCGCCAGCCGAACGGATGCCTTTTCCTTTCAGTCGAAGCCGGCGGCCACTCCCCGTTCCCGCGGGAATTGTCAGTTCAACATCCCCATCCAGCGTCGGCGCGGTGACCTTCCCGCCCAGGGCCGCGTCGGCGTAGGTGAGCATGACCTCGACGAAAAGGTCGTTGCCCTTCCCAAGGTTCAGCCCTTCCCCGCGCGTGAAGACCGGGTGCCCGCCCACGCGCACGGTCAGCAGCAGGTCCTGCCCGCTCGAATCTCCCAGCGGATTGCGCACCCGCAGCGTCGCACCGTCCTGGATCCCCGCGGGAATGTTGACCTCGACCCGCCGCTTGCCAGATCCGGTCTGCAACTGGAGCGATTCAGTGCCGCCCTTGACAGCCGTCATGAACGTGATGTGCAGATCGTGGCGGATCGGCTCCACCTCCGGCTCGGGGTGTGCACGTCGCGGCCTCGACCGCTTCCCGCCCCCCCCTGCACTCCCACCCGCACCGCGCCCGGCGGCCCCGCCGAACATCGCATCGAACATGGACGAGAGATCATCCATGTCAAAGTTGACCGACGACCCGCCCCCCCGACCCCCTCCAGCGCTTG
>DATGXW010000116.1:0-14702 GCA_035298585.1 Phycisphaerales bacterium | reverse complement strand
GAGCTTGAGGTGAAGGAACTGCTGGAGCAGCCGCCATTTCCGATCATCACGGCGGGCTTCAAGGGTGCGACGAGCAGCGTGGCGGTGGTTCGCGTGTCGCGGCCGGGCGAGCCTTCCTTCAAGCCTTTCACGAGATACGTCTACCACCGCTTCCCCGAGATCAACCAGGAGATGCTCGACGAGGTGAACGAGCGGGGGATGCCGGTTCGGCGCGATCCAGACCCTTCGATCCGTCTTGCGTATGTCGACGCGAGCAAGATCCAGGTTTACATCGATGAGCACGTGGGCAAGGACGGCGCGCGCACGACCCGCGCGATCGTGCGTGCGCCGGGTGGTGAACCCCGGATGATCGACTCGATCCCGGCCGAAGGGATGATCGATCAGTTCGTGAGCAAGCTCTCGCTGAGGCTCGGTCCGGCGTGGGAGCACGCCGAGCCCGCCGAGCGGCCGGCGCCGGTGGCGCGGGTGAAGCAGGATCGCTCGCTGATCGGCACGCACGACAAGTCGATGCTCGGCGTCGAGGTCTCGACGAACCTGATCAAGGACCGTTCGGGCAACCCGTGGAAGACGGTGGTGTGGCTGCCGTTCACCAAGTACATGGGCGTGAGCATGGGGACCGAGCGGGATGTCTTCCTGCCCGACGGCCGGATGATCCGCCTGGCCTTTGGGCGCCGGCAGCACCAGCTCCCGGGGTTCCGTGTCCGGCTGATCGATTTCCAGATGATCGCCTACGACCATCGCGGGGCGCCGCGAGATTACCAGTCGCTCCTGCGGGTGGAGGCGACGCAAGGAACGTTCAAGGGGTACGACCACGTCACCAAGCTCAATGCGCCGCTGATGGCGCCCTTCCACTGGTCGGAGGAGCGGTCGCTGGCGGGGAATGTCTTCGGGCGGCTGGTGAGCGGGCTTGATCCGCACCAGTTCAAGTTCAGCCAGGCGGGGTGGGACCAGACCGGCTGGGCGCGGACGCAGCGAGAGGTCGATGCGGGGCTGGCCAAGCGGCCTTGGGCGTCGTTTACGATCCTGGGCGTGGGGAACAACCCGGGGATTCACGTGATCGCGCTGGGGAGCGTGATGATGGGCCTTGGCATTCCGTGGGCGTTTTATCTCAAGCCGTACCTGGTCCAGCGCCGCAAGCAGCGCATCAAGGCGATGGTGGAGGCAGGGACGTACGTCAAGCCTGTACGGGCGCCGGGTCAGGCCGCGGCGGCCGCGCCCGTCGAGGCCGCTCGGTGATTGGTCTGAGAGGTGCACTGATGAACACGCGACACCTTCTGCTCGCCGCGGCGATCCTGGTCATGATGCTGGGCGGGCGTGCGTTTGCACAGAGCGCCCCGGCGGGGAATGCACACCCGCAGGAATCGGCGGTCTCGCACGTGGAGGGCGTCGACACGTCGATGCCATTTGGCCTGCCGGTCATGGGTGTGAAGTCGATCGATCCTGAGAAGAAGGCGGCCTTCGCGGCGGCGCTTGATCTCAAGCCCCTCGAGGACCTGGCGGTCTTCCACGAGGGGCGTGTCAAGATCCTCGACACGCTGGCGCGCGAGACGGTGAAGGATCTCACCGGCAAGCGGGCGTACGACGACATCGTGCCCCTGGATCCGCTTGCGTCTTCGCGCAGGACCCTGGTCTACAGGCCGATGTTCACGCTGCTGGATCTGATCATCGATCCGCAGTACTACTTCGACAAGCCCATCGCGTACGTCGAGTTCCTGCCGCTGCGCAGGCTTGTCATCGGGCGTGCGTTCCCGGAGGAGACCCCGGCGGGTGAGCGCACGCGCGACTGGTGGCTGAAGGTTTCCCGCATCACGCCGATGATGGTGCAGGACCTGCTCCCGCAGATCGCGCAGGAAGTGTCGAACGATCCCGACTACGGCAGCTACGTCAAGGCGCTCAACCAGATCGATAGCGCGCTGGGCCTGTGGGGTTCCTCGGCCTCCAACATGCTGCTGGTGGCGCCGGAGCGGTCGGACCTGCCTTGGAAGCACATCTCGGTGCTGCCGATGGACCACCCGGCCCGCAAGGCGGCGCTCGAACTTGGAGCTGGATGGCGTGCGGCCGACGCGGCGAAGGTCAACGCGGCGATCAAGGTGCTGGCGGCGGAGCTTCCCCGCATCAATGAACCGATCTACCCGAGCACGCGGCGAACGCTCGAGCACGCGTACAACTCGTCGAGGCCCTTTGAATTCGGGTACTGGGCGTATCTCCTGGCGACGGTCTCGCTCATGCTCGCCTTCGGCACCGGGCGGAGCTGGCTGCGTTGGACGGGGCTTGGGCTCCTCGTGGCGGCCATCGGCCTGCACGGCTTTGGCTTCATCGTCCGGTGCATCATCGCCGAGCGGTTTGCGATCCAGAACCAGTTCGAATCGATGATGGGGATCAGCCTGTTCGCGGCGCTGGTGGGCGCGACGCTGGCGGTGATCCGCAGACAGTGGATCTTCGCGGCGGCCGCCTCGGGCGTCGGCTTCCTGATCCTCATCACGGCCTCGACGACCGGGATCCCGGGCGCCCAGATCGGCCGAGAGGCGGCGATCCTCAACACGAGCGTGCTGCTCAAGTACCACGTGACGACGGTGCTGGTGAGCTACGGGCTCATCGCCCTGGGGTTCATCGTGAGCCTGTTTTTCCTGGGGACCTACTACTTCGCGCGTGCAGGGGCGCCCGCCACGGCGACGCTCCAGACCGCCGGAGGCCCGGTGGTGGCCGCGGTGGCGTTGGGCGTTTCGGATGATGAGGCACCCCGGGTCGGGCGCGAGCGGGTCCTGGCGGATCTTGACCGGGCACACATGATCATCCTGCAGATCGCCTTCTGGACGCTGGGCGTCGGCATCCTGCTGGGCGCTTGGTGGGCGGACCACTCCTGGGGCCGGTGGTGGGGGTGGGATCCCAAGGAAACCTGGGCGATGGCGACGTGGATCATCTACCTGATCGTGATCCACATGCGATTTGCGCAGACGACCAACAAGCCGCTCAAGACCGCGTGGCTGAGCGTGGTTGGGTTCATCGTCATGCTGTGGACGTACTTTGGCGTCAACCTGCTCCTGCCGGGGCTGCACGCCTACGCCTGATCGGCGATGGAAGGTGCGGGAGCGCCAAGGCGCCGGGCGCCAACAATCAGCCCGCATGTCGACGCGGCCAGCGCGATCATTCTTTGAAGTCTCTCCCGTCGCGCTGGCCTCGCGGCTGATGGGCATGCGGCTGGTCCGCGTGCTTGAGGATGGAACCCGGCTGTCGGGGCTGATCGTGGAGACCGAGGCGTACTGCGGTCCGCGCGACCTGGGAAGCCACGCCGTCGGCGGGCGAAGAACCCCTCGCAACGAGTCGATGTACGGCCCCGCGGGCCTGGCGTACGTGTATTTCACCTACGGCATGCACTTCTGCATGAACGTCGTGTGCGGCGAAGTTGACGAGCCCGTCGCGGTCCTGCTCCGGGCGCTCGAACCCGCCGAGGGGATTGAGATCATGCACCGGCAGCGGGGATCGCTCGCCGGCAAGGGGCGCAAGGTCACCGACCTGTGCAGCGGCCCCGGCAAGCTCTGCCAGGCGATGGCGATCGACCGTGGACTCAACGGGGTCGATCTTGTGACCAGCGATGTGCTGTTTCTGGAGCGGCCCGATGGACACAAGGCCCCAAGGCTCCAGCGCACCGCACGCATCGGCTTGAACAACGCCGGCGACTGGACCCACCGGCCGCTGCGGTGGCTGATCCCCGGGAATCCGCATGTCAGCCCGGCCCGACCGCCGATATCTCATTCTCGGGCCTGAGGAATCCGTGGGGAACCCGTTCGGTGGGTATTTCCTGCGAAACTTGGTCCGAGGGTTGAGCGCCATCTACCATTCATGCCCTTTCACCTGTAAGGGCAACCGTGAGTGCGGGACGTTTCGAACGCGGGATTGAGGAGCGATCCACCGTGGCTGACCAGGTCCAGATCGACTGGGAAGGCATCAAGGCCAAGTTCGGGCACATCCAGCCCGAGGCCTTTGAATTCGTGCGCCAGGGCCTTGCACACACGGTGAAATCGGTGCACGGCGACGTTCCGGGTGATGATGAGACGCGCAACGTCTCGGGGCAGCAGCTCTGCCTTGGCCTCCGCGATTACGCCATCAAGCAGTACGGCATGCTCGCCAAGACGGTCCTGGACCGCTGGGGAATCCAGAGGACCGACGACTTCGGCCGCATCGTCTTTGCGATGGTCGACATCGGCCTGATGAGCAAGACCGAAGAGGACCGGATGGAGGACTTCCGCGGGGTCTACGACTTCGAGGAAGCGTTCGCGCGGCTGGATGGCTCGGTGAACTGAGGTTGCCCGAACCCGATCCCCCGAACCCGATCTTCCAAACCAGATTCGCGACATCGGGCGTCCAGATCCGATCGAGCACCATCAAAGCCCGGTTTCGACACGGCGGTCAGCGATTCTGGGCGCTGCGTGTGGTTGTGTTCACACGGCCGCATTCGGGGCAGGGTGAGTCGGGTTCGACGCCCTCAAGGTCGTAGCCGCAGTGTGCACACAGCACGGCGTCGGTGGGAGGGATCTGGGGGTCGGCGATTCTGGCGGCCTTTGCAAGCCTGTGCTGCGCGACAAGCATGATGACCGCGCCGGCGATGGCGACGATTCCGCCCGCCCACTGGCCGCGCGTCAGGAGTTCATCGAACAGGAACATGGAGCCGATCGAGACCGTGATCGGCTGGAGCTGGATGACGCCCGCCGAGACCGCGAGCCCCAGCCGCGAGATGCTTGCAAAGTAGAGGGTGTGGCCCAGGCCGATCCCGATGATCGCCGAGAGCATGAGCATGGTGAACTCCCAGGGCGGCAGCCTCCAGGCGGTCAGGCCGTGGTCATCGCCCAGAAGGAGCATGAGCGCCACGATCGCGGCGGCGGTGTACTGGCTGACGGCGGCAAAGGCGGTGAAGGGATGGAACCCCTGCATCCATTTGCGGACCGCCAGCCCGTAGGCGGCGTAGAAGAGTCCGGCGGCGATCGAGATGATGACGCCCAGCGCGGTGCCCCCGCCCAGGCCTTCGGGCTTGAGGAGGAGCGTGACGGCGGTCCCGGCGACCACCATCGAGATCCCCAGGATGTAGCCCAACGTGCGGATGACCTTGCGCTCGGCGGGGAAGAGGACCGCCGCGCCGACGGTCAGAAAGATGATCTGGAGGCGCATGCTGAAGGTCATGAGCCCGGGGCCGACGAGGTACGGGGCGATCGCAAAGGCGATCTGCGCGATGATGTTGAAGATGCTGGGAACGAGTGCCGCACGCCAGAGGCCCGCGGGGAGCGTTCCGCGCACGAGGCCGATCAGGAGCACGGGGGCCCACATGAGCGCTGAGACGCCGTAGCGCCAGCCGTTGGCGGTCCAGGCGTCGATGGCGTGCTCGCCGGTCGCAAAGTGACGGAGAAACAAGGGGATGCTCGTCCACCCCGCCAGCGTCAGGAGGATCATCACCACGCCCAGCGTCCTGGTCGAGGACGCCGCCGAGGGGGGGGTCGATGTGGTTGTGCTCACACGCAGAGTTCCAGGCGTTGCGGGAGCGCTCGCGATCCACATCGGAGCGTGCGCTCAAACGCCGTCGACTGTAGCCGCACGCGGCGAAGCACCCTTCAGCTCGCGGGAGTCCGCGTCAGGTTGTCAAGAAACTGCTGCATCTGCTGCGGGCCCGGGCGCGGCGGCGCGGCGACGGGCGCGGTCTTGGCCCATTCAAAGATCAGGGTCAGCGGCACGGTCGGGATCAGCGCGTCGCCGGGCTGCTCGGACATCTGGCTCAAGGCGAGCGATGGACGGTGGGGGAGCTTGACCCCGTCGATGTCCTCGAGCGTTGTGCAGCGCTCGGCCGGGGAAGTCACGAGGTACTCCCGGCAGATCAGCGGCCGGTCGGGGTGGATCGAGCAGGACTCATCTTCCAGAAACGGGCAGGGGATCCGGAGGGCGAAGTACTCCAGCCCGATCGTGCGCCGGCGTTCGCGCGGCTGAAGGTGCGGCGCAAGCAGGGGCTCCTTGAGCCCGCCGGCGTTCAACGCGGCGGCGGCCTCGGCAAAGCGCTGCTTGACGATGCTTCGGCGTGGCTCGGGCATCGATTCGACGAGCCGGATGAGGTGCGCGGCCTCGGTGGGGCTGATGGGGACGAACTGCCGGCAGCACGCGCCGCACCCGGCCCGGCAGGAGACCGACTTCCCCTGCGACTCCGCGGCCTTGACCGAGAGATGAATCACCGCCTCGGTGACCGCCTGGAAGACGGGAAGCATGTCGCCCAGGGCCACGCTCTCCGAGGGAACGGGGATGCCAGCGCGGAGGGTGCCGCCGAAGACCGTCAGCTCGACCGGGATCGTGGTGGTGCCGCCCATCGCTCCGTGCCTTCTCCTTGAACCGTCGCCGACCGCCCGGGAGCTTCTTCACGCCGCGATGAAGAGCCCCGCGATCGTGCCGGTCATCCAGCACGCCAGCGCCCCCGCGACCATGGCCCGCGGCGCGATCGTGGCGATCTCCGCGCGGCGGTCGGGGGCCATGGCGCTGAGCCCGCCGATCTGTATCGCGATCGAGGGCAGATTCGCAAACCCGCACAGAGCGTAGGTGGCGATCTGGCAGGATCGAACCGAGAGCGTCGGCTCGGCGCTCTGCGTCGCGCGGATGTGGTTGGCAAGGTCGAGGTAGGCGACAAACTCGGTGGCGATGACCTGCTGGCCCAGCAGCGAACCGAAGTTGCGGCAGTCTGCCCACTCAACGCCCATCGCCCACGCCACCGGCACCAGCAGGTAGCCCAGGATGTTCTGCAGCGAAAGCACGGGCACGCCGTGTGCTTCGCGCCACGCCGCGACGGTCGGAAGCTCCGACAATGCCGACAGCGGGTAATTCAGCATCGCGATCAGCGCCACGAACGCGACCAGCATCGCCGCGACGTTGAGCGCGAGCTTCAGGCCGTCGGCGGCGCCCTCGGCCGCCGCGTCCATGACATTCCTGGCCGACGAGGGCGCGGAGAGAAGCGAGTTCAGCGATTCGAGCGGAACTTCACCCTCCTCGGGAAGCATGATCTTGGCCATCACCAGGCCCGCGGGGGCGCTCATCACGCTCGCGGTCAGGAGGTGCTTGGCAAAGACCACTTCACCACCGGGCATCTCCTTGCCCAGGAGTCCCACGTACGCGGCCATGACGCTCCCGGCGATGGTGGCAAAGCCCCCGGTCATGACCGCCATCAGTTGGGAACGAGTCATGAAGCCGATGTACGGACGGACGGTCAGGGGCGCCTCGGTCTGGCCGAGGAAGACGTTGGCGGCGGCCGAGAGCGCCTCGGTCCCCGTCACCCGGAGCGTCCTGCGCAGCACCCATGCCAGGCCCGCGACCACGCGCTGCATCACGCCCAGGTAATACAGCACCGACATCAGGCTGGCAAAGAAGACGATCACCGGCAGCACCCGCACCGCGAAGATGAATCCCCACGGTCCGCTCGCGTCACCCACCTTGCCGAACAGGAACGTCGTCCCCGCGTCCGCGAAAGAGATCACCCGCGCAAGCCCGGCGGCAAGGCCGTCAAAGACGCGCACCACCGGCTCAAAGCGCAGGCACAGGAACGCAAGCACCAGTTGCAGGCCAAGCCCGACAAGGACGATGCGGGGGCTCACGCGCTTGCGATTGGAGGAAAGTAAGAACGCCACCGCGATGAGCAACACGATCCCCGCGACGCCCGTCAGGTTCATCGGCGTGTCCTTCCATGCCCGGCGACTCACTTCAGAACTGGTCCGGGCCGGGCCCGGTCCGCCGTCGCCGCAGAACGTCGTCGCCGGCCCGTGGAGCCTACCCGTTTTTGCGGCGGAATGCCCCGGGCTTCATCGCGTCGGACGTCGAGCGCGGCCTGATGGTGCACTCCCGCCCGTGTGCATACGCTCGCGCGATGAGCCTCCCCTCCACAGCAGCCGACCTTGCCGCGGCCGTCCAGATCCTGGGTGAGCGGATTCGGTCTGCGCTGCAAGGCCAGCCGGTCGTCATCGTGGGCATCACCGGCCCGGTGGGCTCGGGAAAGTCCACGCTCGCCGACCGCCTGTGTGCACTGTCAGGGGATGCGGTGGTGCTCTCGACCGACAACTACCTCCCCGACTATGCACACGTCGAACCTCACGAACGCGACATGCCTGAGCACGCCGACCTTGCCCGCCTCCACAGCGACCTGACCTCACTCCGCTCGGGTCGGAGCACGAGCGTGCCGGTGTGGTCGTTTCATACGCACAGGCGGGAGGGAGAAAAGGTCGTCAATCCCGCCCCGCTGGTTGTCTGCGAAGGGATCCATGCACTGGGTGAAATCCCGGCCCGGGCGCTGGATCTCAAGGTATATGTGGATGCGCCGCGTGCCGTGCGCTGGGGTCGGTGGGAGGAGATCGAGCAGCGTGGGCTGCGGGGCTTTGGCGTCGAGCGCGCGCGCGCCCACTTCGACACGGTCGCAGAGCCGACCTTCGATCGATGTGCACACCGGTACCGCGCGATCGCCGACCTTGTTGTCCTGAACCACGGATGACCCGGTCGCCGACGAGAGTGTTGCGGGAGCTGGGTGAAGTTCTCTTGGCATCTGCGGAGCAAGTCTGTATAAGAGTTGTCTCGGCATGGCGGGCCAGGAGATCTGACATGCGTACGACCCGCACATTCGCGTCCTCGACCACGATCGCCTTCTTCCTCGCCCTGGCAGGCTCGACCGCGGCAGCGCAGGATGGGTGGAGCAACTCCGGCGGCAACGCCGGCCGCAACGGGCAGAGTTTAGAGATCGGGCCCGCGGTCGACACGGTGCTCTGGAGCGGAGGACCGACGTCGCTGATCGCGTGGCAGCCCGTCATCGAGGGCAAGCGGGTCTTTGTGGTCCGCCAGAACGGGTTTCCACCCGAGCCCATGTCGAACGAGTCGCCGGTCCTGGCCTTTGACCTTGACACGGGTGCACAGCTTTGGCGGCGCGATCTCCCCTGGCTGACGGGGGATTGGACGACGTGGATCGCGGGCGTGAACAACGGCAAGGTGTATGCGTCCCGCTCGGGCAACGGCGCGTCGGTCAAGGCGGTGCTGTACGCACTCGACGCGGCGACGGGCGCCACGCTGTGGCAGAGCGCTGAGAAGATCGACGCCGGGTTCTATGACGGGGTGGTCTTTGCACCCAACGGCGATCCGGTGATCGCGAGCTTCACGCGCATCTGGCGGATCAGCGCTGTGGACGGCTCGACGGTGTGGAGTGCAGCGCGGGTGGGTTCGGTCTCGGGCAACTGCGGCGGCGCGATCCACAACGGCGCTGTGTATGTCGCCGACGCCGTGCCGGGCGGGCACGCAATCAAGAAGTTCGATCTGGCAACGGGCGCGTTCCTGTATCAGAGCCCGCTGATGAGCGGCTTTACGATCCAGAACACACCCATGGTTGCGCCCGACGGCACCATTTATCTGAGCCGGGTTCAGAATAACGCATCGACCGACTTCTTCTATGCGATCGACGACAACGGCAGCGCGATGACGATCCGCTGGTCGACGCCCGCGGAATATTCGACGCGCAGCGAGTTTGCCGTCGCGCCCGACGGCGATGTGTACATGTTCGCGCCGGGGAAGATCCTGCAGAAGCGCCGCGCCTCCGACGGCGCGATTGTGTCGGAGTTTGCGACGCCGATCACCGCGGATTCTTTCGGGCCGCGCATGGCGGTCGACGCGGCGGGCACGCTGTACGTCTCCAACGGCGCCTTTGCGGACGGCGTGGTCAAGGCGCTCACGCAGGACCTCTCGACCCAGTTGTGGTCGGTGAACGTGACCAACATCAACATCGGCGGCCCGGCGCTGGGTGCTGATGGAACGCTGGTGGTCGCGGGCAACGGCACGCAGTTCAAGGCCTTCCGCGGGCCTTCGTGCCCGGCCGACTTTGACGGAAGCGGCTTTGTTGACACCGACGACTTCGACGCGTTCGTGACCGCGTTCGAAGCCGGCACGGATGATGCTGATTTCGATGGCTCGGGCTTCGTCGACACGGACGACTTTGATGCGTTTGTCAGAGCTTTTGAAAATGGATGCTGAGAGCGCATTTCAATGAGGTGTCTCGGTACCGTTTGATGCAAATGAGGAATTTTCTTGGAACCGGTCAATTTTGCTATTGATCGCTGTTAACAACTGCGGTAAGGTTCTTTCCGCAGGTCCGGTTGTTTCCAAACCATGCCGGCTGCCCAAGGAGGGGGAGAGGACAAGCCCACACAACTCGGTACGAATCGCTTCTACGGGACGATGTCGCCGTTTTGTGACCTCCTTGTTGAAATCGATGTGTTCAGAGCTGTCCGATGTTCCGCATCGGGCATGTGGTGTGTTGTTGTTTTTTCGATTCCTATAGGAGGAAAGTCATGAAGAAGATTCTCGCTCTCGCCGTTCTCGCTGGCGCTGCCAGCCTCGCCAACGCCGACACCCTCGCCGCCAATCCCCAGGATTTCGGCGCGAACTTCGGTCTGGGCTTCTACTCCGATGGCGCCCCCGGCTACTTCTACAGCCAGCAGATCGCCGAGAACTTCAGCCTCGGCTCCGCCTCGACGATCACCGGCGTCAACTTCGCCGGTTCGTCCGAGTTCTTCTTGTTCCCCGACTACACCAACATCGTCGGCTTCAACATCCAGATCCTCGCTGACGCGGGCGGCGTCCCCGGCGCCGTCGTCTACAGCGAAGTGATCGCCACCGGCGCGACCAGCCCCACCGTCCAGGGCGTCAACGCCCTCGGCAGCAACGTCTACGCCTCGACCGCGACCTTCGCCTCGGGCGTGAACGTCGGCGCGGGCAACTACTGGGTGTCGATTGGCGGTATCCTCTCCGACGGTAGCGCCGATGCCTGGATCTGGGCTGACGGCACCAACGATGACGGCATCGCGTACACCCTCAACCCCAACGGCGGCGGCTGGACGGCCTACAACGACGGCGTCTTCAGCGGCACCTTCGAGATCGTCGGCACCGCGGTCCCGGCCCCCTCGGCCATGGCCCTCGTCGGCCTCAGCGCTCTCGCCGCTGGCCGTCGTCGCCGCTGATTCACCCCGGTGAATCAAGGTCCACGACCTGAATGTCTTCCGTCGGCCCGCGGTTTACTCCGCGGGCCGATTCTTTTTCTTCCCGCACCGCGTCGTTCGCCAGTGGAACAACCCCGATCATCCATGAGAATGCCCGTCCGCTCCCCGCGGGGAGTGCAAACCCGGTCATTGATGTGCGACGCAACCCGGTCCGATCGCTCAGCATCCTGATTCAAAGGCCCGGATGAACGCGTCGAAGTCGTCGGTGTCGACAAATCCAGTTCCGTCAAAGTCCGCATCGTCCGTCCCGGCCTCAAACGCGGCGACGAAGGAATCAAAGTCATCGGTGTCGACAAAGCCCGAGCCGTCGTGATCGGAGGGGCAGAGCACCGTGAGCACACCGGCGACTGATTCGACGTCGGTGCATGCGCCCTGCACACGGCACGAGAGCTCCGCTCCGTCCTCCATGAAACTCACGTGATCGATGGTGAGCGTCGATGTGGAACTTCCCGAGACCTCCGCGCCGGAGGGGAGACTTCCGTCTGACAGTGGCACTCCGTTCATCCGCCAGGCGTACGAGGTTACCGTCCCGGTCGTCTCGATCGAGAAGACCGCCGTGTCGCCAATGTGCACCGCGGCGTGCGGAGGATCGCCGGTGATCCTGACCTGCTCGGGTCCTGGGACATCCAGCGACGCTCCCAGGAATGAGAGAAGCACTCCATCTGGCACGAGCACCGGGTCGGTGAGATCCACGCCGATCAGTGCGGGGGGAAGTTCGACCTGCGCGAAACGTGCATACTCAAACCCCGCGATCAGGTCCGGCGCTATCTCCTGCCATGGGCTCGGATCAGACGGCATTCCCGCTTGAAACACGGTCTGATTGTGCACGAACGGATCCACCGTCGATGCCTTGAGCCAGTCGCTGTAGGTCACCATCCCCGCCTGGAGGATCCCGGGCATGTCGGGACGGTGGTATCTGCGGTGGACCTCCCACGGTCCGCCGGGCTCGCGCAGGAGGGCGATCACGTACTCGCCCGCACGGGCGATCTGCAACGTCGCCTCCAGACCCTGGGCGGGTGAAAGCTGGAGGACCGAGTCGCTCGCGATCGTCGTCTTGACCTCAAATTGCGGGTGAATTGTCGTGTCCTGGCCATACCCCAGCGAAAGGAAGACGTAGTTCTCTCCCCCGGGCGTCCAGGTGCCGGGCGTGATGGCGCGCGGCGTCCTGAGCATGATGCCGCCGAGGGAATACAGAGAGCCCGGTGTGCTCACGCCATCTCGGGAAGTCACCCGGACGTGCGCTGTGAGTGCGAAGTCGCCGCTGGCGAGCTTGAAGTTCATCGGCCCGCGGTAGTCTCGGTACCAAGTGCAGGCGTACGGCATCATGACCATGCCGCCCGGCAGGCTCGCGTTGATGTCGTAGATCTCAAGTTGATCGGCGTTCCACGACTCGGCAACATGGACTCGCCGCCATGCGGTGATGGTCGCACCATCCTCAAACTCGTCGCTGAGGCAGGCGACATTCTGCCCCTGTGCCGAACCCGTCACCAGCGCGATGGCCGTTCCCGCCCCCATGAACCATCCAGATCCTCGCATCGGTATCTCCCTGCGGCCGAACTCCATCCACGGTCCATCGGCATATCCACAACGGACGACGATGAATCGACTCACGGCCGATTGGATGGAAAGCGGGAATGCGGTCCTCATTTTAAGATTTTGTGCGGATCCTGCTCGCGCATGTACGAACGCTGGAACCTCGAGGCCGGTGGTTTCCTGGCTATAGGACCACAAGAAGTCGCACTGCATAAAGACATCCGGGCACCCAATCGCCAAGCGAACCCTCTGGCGGGCCGATGAGTAGGGGTGAAGTAGCCCCGGGGTCTTATGAGACCCTTGCCCGGAACGCCGACCGTACCATCTTCCAGCGTGCCTCCCCCATGGAGGGTCTGGGATGGACGTCGCAGGAGTTGAGATCTATGTGCGGAATCGTGGCCTACGTCGGCGGCAAGCAGTGCCAGAACCTGATCCTCGAGGGCCTCAAGCGCCTTGAGTACCGCGGATACGACTCGGCGGGCATCGCGACGATCGATCAGGACAAGATCACGGTCGTCAAGACCATCGGGCGCGTGGCCAACCTTGAGGACAAGCTGGAGGAAGTCGGCGGCGTTCGCGGCACGATCGGGATGTGCCATACCCGCTGGGCGACGCACGGCGGCGTGACCAATCCCAATGCACACCCGCACACCGACGACAAGTCGGGCATCTGCATCATCCACAACGGCATCATCGAGAACTACGCCTCGCTCAAGACCTATCTCGAAGAGAAGGGTCACAAGTTCCAGAGCCAGACCGACACCGAAGTGCTCGCGATGCTGATCGGGGAGCTGTATGCCCCCAGCGAGGGGATGGACCTTGAGGCGGCGGTCCAGGCCGCGCTTCGCGAAGTGACCGGCGCGTACGGCCTTGTCGTCATGTGCGAGAAGGAGCCCGACACGCTGGTCTGTGCGCGCAAGGGCAGCCCGCTGATGGTCGGCGTGGGCGATGGCGAGTACATCGTGGCCTCCGACGGCTCTGCCATTGTTTCGCACACCTCGCAGGCCTTCACGCTCGAGGATTACCAGGTCGTCAAGATCACGCCCAAGGGATTCCGGACGAGCACGATCCACAACGTCCCCGTCACGCCCAAGATCCAGCAGCTTGAGATCGAGCTTGAGAGCATCGAGCTCGGCTCGTACTCGCACTTCATGCAGAAGGAGATCTTCGAGCAGCCCAAGGCGCTCGCGAACACCTTCCGCGGCCGCATCGACACGCGCGACGGCAAGGTCGTGCTCGGCGGTCTTTCAACCTACGCCAAGGAGCTGACCAAGGCCAAGCGGGTGATCCTCCTGGGCCAGGGGACCGCGCTCCACGCCGCGATGATCGGTGAGTACCTCATCGAGGACCTCGCCAAGGTCGGCGCGGTCGCCGAGTACGCGAGCGAGTTCCGCTACCGCAACCCCATCATCGAGGAGAACACCGTCGCGATCGCGGTGAGCCAGTCGGGCGAGACGGCCGACACGCTCGCGGCCATGCACGAAGCCAAGGACCGCGGCGCGCTGGCGCTGGGCGCGATCAACGTCGTCGGCTCAACGATGGCGCGGGAGACGGACGCGGGCGTGTACCTCCGCGTCGGACCCGAGATCGGCGTCGCGAGCACCAAGGCGTTCGTCGGCCAGGTCGCGGTGCTCACGCTCATCTCGATCTTCCTTGCACGCAGGCGGTTCATGTCGACCGACCAGTGTGCAGAGCTCCTCAAGGCGCTCGAAACCGTGCCCGACAAGATCGGCCGCATCCTGGAGCACGACTCCAAGATCCGCAAGGTCACCGAGAAGTACGTCGACCGGGAAAACTGGCTCTTCCTGGGCCGCGGGTACAACTACCCGACCGCGCTCGAGGGCGCGCTGAAGCTCAAGGAAATCAGCTACATCCACGCCGAGGGCATGCCCGCGGCCGAGATGAAGCACGGACCGATCGCGCTGATCAACGAGGGGATGCCCGCGGTCTTCATCGCCAACCAGGGCCGCCAGTACGACAAGGTGATCAGCAACATCCAGGAAGTGAAGGCCCGCGGCGGGCGGATCATCGCCGTCGCGACCGAGGGTGACGAGCAGATCAAGCGCCACGCCGATGATGTCTTCTACGTTCCTGAGATTCCCGAAGCACTCAGCCCGATGCTGA
>DATGXW010000115.1:0-1688 GCA_035298585.1 Phycisphaerales bacterium | reverse complement strand
CATCCGACCATCGACGGGCTTGAGGTGGTAGCGCCGCAAGGCATGGAGGTTCGAATCCTCTCCTGGGCATTTGATCGCGACGACCGCTGGAGGTCGTCGATGGTCGGAACGGTTTCGTACCGTCATTGGCGAGGCGTGCCTTTCCAAGGTCCGCACCCTTCCATCCGACCATCGACGGGCTTGAGGTGGTAGCGCCGCAAGGCATGGAGGTTCGAATCCTCTCCTGGGCATTCGGACACGGCTTTCTGAACAGAAGCCGCGTGATGGGTCGGTGGTCGTGGGACTTCCGTCGGCCCTTTTCCCCGGTGTGCACATGGTTGCGCCGGTTTTCCGGAATCACCGATTCTGGTTCCCCAATCCTCACATCGACACGGTCTTGGCCAACCGGCGAATTGAACCGCCGGGGTTGTCACTTTGTGGAGCATGCACACATGAAAATGAACCTGGCACTGGCGCTCTTTGCGGGCCTTTCGTTCACCTTCACGATGGCCCAGAGCGCATCGGGCCGAACGACGGACGAAACATCGGGCGCGACGATTTCGGGGGCGCGTGCGGATGTTCCCCTGATCTCCCGCAAGGTGCTCTTTGGCAATCCTGAGCGGGGCGGTGCGCAGTTGAGCCACGACGGGAAGCAGATCGCCTTCCTCGCGCCGCTGAACGGCGTGATGAACGTCTTTGTCGCGCCGGTGGGCGACATCACCAAGGCGCGTGCGATCACGTCGGAGAAGTCGCGGGCGATCAGGCAGTATTCGTGGGCGTACAACAACACGCACATCCTGTATCTGCAGGATGACGGCGGCGACGAGAACTGGCGTCTGTACAGCGTCGAGACGGCGACGGGCGCGGCCAAGGACCTGACGCCCTTTGACTCGATCCCCGGGCCCGACGGCAAGCCGATCATGCTCCCCAGCGGCAAGCCGCTGCGTCCGACAGCGCAGATCGTCGAGGCGAGCGACAAGACCCCCGATGAGCTTGTCGTGGGGCTGAACAACCGCAACCCGCAGTACCACGACCTGTACCGCTGCAACATCAAGACCGGGCAGCTCACCAAGATCTACGAGAACAACGAGTGGGCGGGCGTGGTGGTGGATGACAGCTACACGCCGCGTCTGGCGATGCGGTTCACGCCCGACGGGGGGATCGAGTACATGAAGTTCGGCGAGGGGGGGAAGACCGAGCCCTTCGAGAAGGTCGGCCAGGAGGACACGATGACCACGGCGTTCAGCGGATTTGATAAATCCGGCAGGACGCTGTACTACACCGACAGCCGCGGCCGGAACACCGGGGCGTTCTTTGCACGCGACATGGAGACGGGCCAGAGCACGATGCTGGCCGAGGATCCGCGTTGCGACGCGGGGGGCGTGCTGAGCGATCCAAAGACCGGGAAGGTGCAGGCGGTGTCGTTCAACTACATGCGCAACGAGTGGACGGTGCTCGACAAGACGCTCGAACCGGACTTTGCATACCTGCGCACCGTGCGGTCGGGAGAGATCGTGGTGGGCTCGCGCGCGCTCGACGACAGCAGGTGGATCGTCGGGTACACGATGGATGATGGCCCGGTGTACGTGTATCTCTACGAGCGGCGCAACGACGGCAAGCCGGAGGCGGCGACATTCCTCTATACCAACCGGCCCGAGCTTGAGAAGCAGCCGCTCTCGAAGATGCACCCGGTCGAGATCAAGAGCCGC
>DATGXW010000114.1:0-2375 GCA_035298585.1 Phycisphaerales bacterium | reverse complement strand
TTCCTCTTCCTCTTCCTCTTCCTCTTCCTCTTCCTCTTCCTCTTCCTCTTCCTCTTCCTCTTCCTCTTCCTCTTCCTCTTCCTCTTCCGACTACTTCGAAGCCCGGCCCGAGAGCGCCCAGTCCGCGCTCGTCGCCTTGTCCGACCAGTGCCGCATGTCGCGCAGCGCCTCCCACCCCATCGACTCGGCGTGCCCATCAAACATCGCCGTCACCGCCTTGCCCGAGTGACGCAGCGAGACAAACCCCGAGTTCGCGCCAGGCAACGCCGACTGACCGTCGTACGTCGACTCCCACTGCATCCCCTGCCCCTGCGTGAAGTACGGCGACTCGATCCGGAAAAAGCCCTCAGGCTTGCCCATCCCAGGCAGCAACTCATGCTCCTGCGAACGCGCGGACGCGAACACGATCAACTCCGTCGGACGACGAGGCTCATCGATCCGCGTGATGTACGGCCTCCCGAAGACCTGCTTGAAGTCCTTGCCAAACTCACCCTGAAGGTCCGTCCCACCCACCCACGTCGAGTTCATCCCAAACGAAGGGAACAGGCTCACCACATAGTCATACGCGTGCGCCTGGTCCGGGTAATCCTTCTTGCTCGCCATGAACTCCAGGATCTTCCGGTCGCTGTAGATCGCCCGAAAATCCCCCGTGAGATACGGGATCAAACGCCATGGATACCGCTGCGCCACCTCGCCCGTGATCCGCTCACCCGACGCGTTCACCACGTTCATCGGACCCGAAACCATCTTCTTGGTCGGATAGCCGATCAGCACCTCACCCTTGCTGTCGTGTGCATACGCCGTGAACGCCACCATCACCTGCTGCGCGGATGCCTGCTCACGGATCTGTCGACACAACGCCGCGCCCTTCGACAGCCCCGGCAACAGGATCCCAATCAGGACTGCAATCACCGAAATGGTGACCAGCAACTCAATCAACGTGAACCCGCGCGGCCGATCCATCGACAGCCCCTTCCAATCCCCACGCCCCCCGAGCTCCCCCACTATATATAGACGCACCATCCAAGCTCCATCTTTACGGTCATACCGGAATTATTCCGGTTTACCCCTCATCACTCGCAAGTGTAGGCCTACAGTTGAGAAGCAGTCTCAATTTGTTCCCCATTTTCACACGCACCACTCGCAAAGGAGTGCTCGCATGTTTGGGCTTCGTATGAACCGGGCCGTCCTCACCTCTCTCTTGGCGCTTGCAGGTCTTGCCGGCGTTGGGCACGCACAGACCTTCAGCGGGACGTATGCACAGCCATCGCTCGACCGCTGGAACTACCCCTTCTCATCGCAGCCCGGCGCGGAGCGTTTCCTTCCCACCTTCGGCGCCATCCAGATTCCCGGCTTCGACGACCGCGATGGCCAGATGCTCGTCGGCTTCAACACCGCCGCCGACATCCCCACCAACCTTCCTCCCGAGTGGTACACGGTCGAGAGCATGAAGCTCACGGTCTGGGTGGCGGTGGATGAGCAGTTTGTGTACGACCCGAGCTTTGACTCGTTCGTGACGCTCCTTCCCAACGCCGATCCCCGCCACGTCGCCGATATGGACCTGGGCAAGCCCGTCGAGGTCTTCGCCGTCGGCTTCCGCAACGGCTTCAATCTCCTGACATTCCAGGAGAATTCACCCTTCGGCGGCGCTCCCATCATCCCTCCCGCGGAGGGCGCTCGCAATACCTTCGCCGCGATCTACGACGTCAGCGGTCAGGTCGCCACCGACGTCTCCCGCCAGGTCCGCCAGGGCTTTGACGCCGAGCCACTGGGCATCGCCCAGATCCCCGCGACCGAGGGCGTCAACCCCGGCGATCTCGTCCCCATCGGCACCCAGATGGTCTTCGATCTCAACCCATGTGCAGCCGGAGGCCAGGGCTACCTCCGCCAGTGCCTCGCCGCGGGCCGCGTCGACCTGATGGTCTCCTCGCTCGCGCCCGCACAGGGCGGCCCCGACGGTGGCACCGGCGATCCCACCTACCCCTCGTTCTACTCCCGCGAGAATCCCACCGCCATCGCGCTGGGCAAGTACACCACGCTCGAGTATGTAGTCACCGTCCGCAACCCCGCCGACTTTGACCAGTCCGGCTTTGTCGACACCGATGACTTTGACGCCTTTGTCCACGCCTACGAGAACGGCGATTCCTCCGCCGACATCGACGGCTCGTGCTTCGTCGACACCGACGACTACGACACCTTCGTCCGTGCATTCGAAGCGGGTTGATCCCCCGCCGTCACGCCCCCCGCGATTGTCACCCACGAACAAGCCCCCGTCATCGCCACCCCGCAAAGGCCTGTGCACTCCGCACAGGCCTTTTCTTTCACCCCCCACCCCAACCTTCACCCCCCCAAACTGCGATCTGCGAACGGCGAAC
>DATGXW010000113.1:0-4684 GCA_035298585.1 Phycisphaerales bacterium | reverse complement strand
ATCACGGGTTCGACCGGGACGGGGAAGACGCAACTCCTTCTGAACCATGCGCTGGATTCGAGGGGGGGCGACTGCACGGTGTTCATCGCGTGCGAAGATGCCCCGGGCGATCTGATCGGCGGGATCCCGGGCCTGCTGGGGGTGGATGGCACGCTCGCGGATCTGCTGGGTTCAGAGGCGTTGTCTGGGGGCGGGCGGCTGGTGGTCATGTTCGACGCGTACAACGAGGCCGGGTTCGCTTCGGGCAAGCACCTGCGGCAGACAGTGCGGCGGGCGGCGGAGGTCGCGGCCGCGCATCGGGACAAGGTGCGGTTTGTCTTCGGTGTGCGGTCGGAATTTCTCCGCGACGTGGCGCCCGAGCTCTTTGAGAAGGGTGAGAGCGACGCGGGGTCGGAACTGCCGCTGGAGAGCGTGTACAGCACGGTTGGTGAGGGGGAGGACAAATCGTCCCGGAGGCGTGTGATCGAGCTTGACCTGTGGTCGGGGGGTGAAGGGGTCCTCAACGGCGAACAGGAGGCGATTTACGAGGCGTACCGGTCGCAGGGGTTCATCACGCTGGCGCAGGGAGGCCGGCGGGGTTGCCGCCCGCTGACGGCGTACAGGGAACTGGCGGAGGAGACCAGGAGCTTTCTGGACCGGCCGCTCCTGGTGCGTCACTTTGCGATGCGGTATCACGATTCGCACGCGGCGCCGCACGCGTCGGCGTACGAGCTGTACGACGACATCATCCTGCACGACGTCCAGAAGATCTTTGACGGCGAGTCTCGGCGGGTGACCGCGACGGGGCTCTTGAGCTACCTGGCGCTGCACCTGATCTGCCAGCGGAGCCGGCGGGCGACGTCGCACACGCTGATGAAGGAGGCGTGGTTCTCGGCGGAGGTCTTTTCGAGCATTGTTTCCGGCACGTCTTTCGTGCACAGGACCGTTCAGCCGACGCAGGTTGATCACATCGATTTCAGCTCTGACTGGGTGCTTGAGTATTTCCTGGCGCGGTACATCGTGCAGGAAGTGCGATCGGCCGAGTTCGTGCATGGGGGCGCGGACCCGATGGCGCTTGAAGGGATCCTGGCCAAGTGCGCGCCGGAGATGAACGAGCACCTGGTGGGCGGGCTGACGCAGGCGGCGCAGCGGCTCACGAACAGCCCGGCGCTGCTTGGGGTGTTCATGGCCTTTGCCTCGGGGGAGACGCACGAGGGGGTGCGGGCATCGTTTGTTCGGCACCTTGTCCGGACGCAGCGGCGGGCGAGCGAGGAGTCGCGGGAGTCGTTTGCGAAGAGCCTGTGCACATGCCGGGGGCAACTGGGTGAGCGAGCCTGGGCGCGGGTGCTTGCGGCGATCGACTCGTTCAACGACCAGCACTGCAGCGCGGCGATGTTCCTGCTTGATTACCCCGGGCTGTGGGAGAACCTGGGGGGTGACATTCTGCTGGAGCGGCGGTCGGTGCGGGCGCACCAGTTGTTCCGGACGGGGGCTCGCGAGCGCGTGCTTGGCGCGAGGGAAGACCTGAGCAGCATCGACCTGACGGGGCCGGGATCGGCGGCGCGGGAGCGGGTGGCGTTCGTGCTCGGGCGGTGCCATCAATGGCTTGAGGACTATGAGCAGGCGACCGCCACGTACAGCATGGCGGCGCGCGGGCAGGGGTTCTACGCCTCGATGTGCCGACATCAGCTTGGATTTCTTGCGTTCTTTGCGGAGTCTGACTTTTCCAAGGCAGCGACGCTGCTGGAAGAGAACGTCGGATCTCCGCAATCGGGGTCGCCGAATCATTCCTCGCTGCTGCTGTACGCGACGTGCGCGATCGAGGTGGGCGACTATGAGCGGGCGGGTGGCATCCTCAAGAAGGAACTGGAGCGGCGGCGCGGGCGGGGGGAACTGCACGGGCAGACCAGGGCGCTTCGGGCGCTCTCGAGCCTGCATCTCCAGAAGTTCGAGACCGATTCGGCGGTGCGGTGCTGTGAGCAGGCGTTGGCGCTGATGCATTCTTCGAATCTGCAAGCGCTGCGGGCTGAAGCGATGACCGCGGCGGCGCGGGTGCGAGGGCTTTTGACGGGCGAGAGCTCGGCAGCGCAGGAACTTCTTGGATGTGCGGAGGAACTGGCGCGGGCGTCGGGGCATCAGCCGACGGTGGCGTGGGTGATGCACAACGCGGCGCTGCACACTGTGGTGCACGGGACGGGTGATGATGCGAAGCTGGAAGCACTGGAGAGGTTGAAGGCCAATCCGAACCTGCAAAGGCATCTGGCGTTCGTGCGGCGCCTTGGATCGTTCCTGCATGGGCGAACCGTGACGGAGGATGAGCCCGAGTTCATGACGTTGCAGCGCCTGTACGCCCAAAGCCGCCAGGCCTGGTATGAGGGCGTCTTGAAGCTGATGCTGCTGATCTCCAAGCGCGAGCCGGTGCCCGCGACGGCGGTCAACACGGCGTGCTTTCGAGGGCAGATCGATCCGAGGGGACTGGAAGCGTCATTTCTTTACAAGCGGCTGGTGAGCGCTGGTGGTGCGTGAGCGAGCTGGGGACGTGTGCGTGCCGCGGGGCCGGCAGCGCCGTCAGCGGCGACTGTCCACGAGCTGTTCGCAGTAGGCGGCGATGTGCTCGGCGGCGTGCATCTTGAGAATCGAATCGACGACCTGCAGGCCGGGTGTGCTGTTGACCTCGAGCACGCTCCACCCGCGGGGCGTTTCGATGAGATCAACGCCGGCGATCGCAAGGCCCATGAGCGACGCGGCCTTGAGGGCGACGGCGGACAGGGGCGCGGGGGGATCGAGGGCCTCGGAACTTCCGCCCTGGTTGGCGTTGGTTCGAAAGTCGCCGGGGGCGGGCGTCGATTGGAGTGCGCCGAGCACATTGCCGCCGAGCACGAGGATCTTGACGGTGCGGCCGGAAGGAGACTGGAGGTATTCCTGCACGAAGAACGACCTGCCGGTCGACTGCACCATCTCGAAGACGGAGCGAGCCGAGGGGAGGGAATCGCAGCGCATGACGCCTGAACCCCAGGTTCCTTCCTGCGTCTTGAAGATGATGGGGAGGCCAAGGTGCTCTACGGCGTGATCGAAGGCCGCGAGCGTGCGGACCTGCGCGGTCCTGGGGACGGCGACGCCTGCGGCGGCGAGCGTCTGGCCGCTGCGGAGTTTGTCGGAGGCGAGCGCCTTGGCCTCGGGGGTGTTGACGGCCAGCGCGCCTTGCTGCTGAAACGCGCGGGCGACGGCGGCCTCGACGCCCTTGGGCACGGGAACGCCGTTCTCGACATAGGTCAGGCAGCGGAGCATGACAAGATCAACGCCTTCGATGGGCGTCCCGTCGTGCACGACGCTGGTGGCGCCGGAGTGGAATGCCACGGTGAGTTCGAGGGGGGAGAGGACCAGGACGTGGTGTCCGCGCTGCTGGAATGTGCACACCAGTTGTTCTGTCGCGTAGGTCGCCTTGGTGTATGCGAGGATCACGATCTTCATGCGGTTGTCCTGTCGGACAGAAGGGGCGCACCGGGGGCGGGCTGGGCATCATTGGCGGATCGGCATCGTAGGTAGACCGTTGGTGCATTCTGATTGCACGGGCACGAGGGGAAGCGGCCTGCCATGCGCGGGCATGTGCAGAAGAAAAACAGCCGCCGCCCGGATGAGCGGGCGGCGGCGGAGAGAGGAACAAGATGCAGGGTGAGCGGTCGCGCGGGACCGGGGGTGTGCATCAGCGGCGGCGGCGGGCGAAGGCCATGAGGCCGACGGCGGCGAAGGGGACCGTCGCGGGAGCGGGGATGGTCACGACGAAGCCGACCATGAGCTGGGTGTCGGTGCGTCCGACGCCGACGATGGTGTTGCCATCATCGGAGATGCCCAGGGGGAGGGAGAAGACAAAGTCGGACTGGTAGGCGATGCCGAGGGAATCGAGGTAGTCGTTGAGGTTGACCATGCCCATCGACTCGGTCCAGATGAAGCCTTCGCCCATGGTGGGCTGTCCGAAGCCGCGCTCGTAGCCGACGATGGCGCCGGTGTCGGCGACGGCGGTGGCGGCGCCCGAGACGAACCAGCCCGGCGTGTTCATGGTGCCCAGGAGCTGGACGCCGGTCTCAGCGCTCCAGCGCCAGGCCTGGTCGCCGGTGGCAAAGCCGCCCTGTCCGACGACCCACTTGCCGGCGTTGTCGACATCGCTGGCCTCGCTCATGACCATGTCGGAAGCGCCGTTGGTGAGCAGGGTCTGGACGCCGTTGACCCAGACCGCGCCCTGGCGGAAGCCATCTTCTGCATCCTGCCAGCCGACAACGACCGAGCCGTCGTAGTTGGTGGCGTTGGCGCGGGTGCTGCGGTTGGGAACGGAGGTGCCGAAGCTCTGGAAGGTGCCATTGTTGAAGGACTGGACGGCGTAGGCGGTGCCGGCGTTGGCCCAGCCCAGGCCGACAATCGAGTTGCCGTCGCCCGAGATGCCCCAGCCGCTGCTCATGCTCGCGTCGGAGGTACCGCCGATGCCGCCCAGGGCGGTCCAGGAGGAAGCGCCGATGTCGTAGACGCCGGCCTCGTTGAAGCCGCTGGGACCGGCGACGGTGCCGCTGAAGCGGGTGCCATCGTGGGAGATGCGGGCGATACCCGCGCCCCCGGCGTAGGCGGGCATGCCACCCACGCCCACGTAACCACCCGAGACAGACCAGTGGAAGAACTGGGTCAGGTCTTCGCCGACGACGACGCCGTTGTTGGC
>DATGXW010000112.1:0-9575 GCA_035298585.1 Phycisphaerales bacterium | reverse complement strand
CGGGGAGCGTCGGAGGAGGCTTGCGGTGGGATCTCGAGCGGTATGGCGCCGCCGACGGTGGCGCGGGCGGCGATGTCGGGCGTGAGTCCAAGCTGCTCGGCGGTGCCAAGGCGGATGGAGCGGCCGGAGGCGGCGGCGATGTTGGCAAGGTCGTCGGCCGAGGCGCTGGGGGTTGACTGCGCGGCACGTGCGAGCAGTTGCAGGAGCATCTGGGATTCATCGAGCTCTGCGCGGTAGACGACTTCGTTGAGGGCGGGGCGGACGGCGACCAGGAGGATGGCGGCGAGGGTGAGCGAAAAGACCGTGTGCAGGAACTGGAGCTTCTTGCGGATGCGAAGCCCGGCGAGGAAGCCGCTGGCGGGCTGGGGGGGGCGTCGCGTGCGGGCCATGAGGCGCGGGAGCGAGGCCGGCGGGGGCGGCTCGAGCGCGGACGGAGGTGTTGGGCCGGGTGCCTGCGACATGGATGGGCCTGAGGATCGTACCGGATTCGCGCGTGAACATCGATCGCGCGGGGCGAGATGAAGGCGGGCTGCGTTCTACACTCGTGACCTGTGTCACGCGATCATGGCAAGACATCTCGGCCCGGTATTCATCGCGGGGCATCCGCGCGAGACAGCGCACGCATTCATCGCGGGGGGGCTGAACGCACACCGGTCGGGGAGCTTTCGGCGGGCCGGGACCGGGTGATGTCGGCGGTGGCATCGCACGTACTCGACTTTCCGGACCTGTCGCCGATCGTGCCGATGGACCGGGGCTTGACCGGGCGGGATGCGGCGCTGATGCACGCGATGTACGACGCGGCCATCCGGCGGTGGACGACGCTCGAATGGCTCGCCTCGGTCGCGGCGGGGCGTGATGTGCGGGGTCTTGAGCCGCCGGTGCGGGCGGGGCTTCTGGTGGGCGCTGCACAGCTTGTGCTCCTGGACCGGATCCCCGATCACGCGGCGATCGATGAGTCGGTGGAGTGGGTCAAGCAGGTGAAGGGCAAAGGGGCCGCCGGGCTTGTGAACGCGGTTCTGCGGAAGGTCGGGCGGCTTCGGCAGGTCGACGGGCAGGGCGAGCGAGTACATCGGTCGGCCTGGACCGGGCGGCTGGATGAGATCCCCCTGGCGGATGGGCGTGCACTGGCGCTTGCCGGGAGCGTGATGCCCGAGGAATGGGCTGTGCGTGCGGCGGTGGCGACGGGGATCTCGTCGTGGCTCGTCAAGCGATGGGAGAAGCAGCACGGGGCCGAGCAGGCCCGGAGGATCGCGCTGCACGGCGTGGGGATGACGCCGGTGATCGTGAACGCCACGTGTGCGGAGAAGCCGGTCGATTTTCCCCTTGCGGCGGGCGGGAGCCTGACGCTGCACAGGCACGCGGCGGCGGGGCATTTCGTCGTGGAGGGCCCGCGCGAGGGGTTGATCCAGTTCCTCGATGCGCGCCGGGATGTGTGGGTGCAGGATCCTTCATCATCGGCGGCGATCGAGTCGGTCAAGAGCCTGACGCCCGGCGTGGTGGTCGATCTGTGTGCGGGGCAGGGCACCAAGACGCGCCAGCTCGCGGCGGTCTTCGCGGGGGCGAAGGTGCTGGCGACGGATGTGGATGAGCGTCGATTCCAGACGCTGCGCGAGCAGTTTGCGGGCCATCCGCGGGTGAGCGTGGTGGCGCCGGATCTGATGGAGAACGCGGCGCGGGGGCTTGGAGGGGCGGATCTTGTGCTCCTCGACGTGCCGTGCTCCAACACGGGCGTGCTGGCGCGTCGCGTGGAAGCCCGGCACCGCGCAGGTGAGGAACAGCTCCGGCGGCTGGCGGAAATCCAGGCGGGGATCGTCGACCGCGCGGCGGGGATGCTCCGGCCCGGCGGGGCGATCCTGTATGCGACGTGCAGCATCGAGAACGAGGAAAATGGGGCGATTGTCCGCCGCGCGGTCTCGAAACATGGGTGTATCCTGTCGCACGAGCGGTCGGCTATTCCTTCGGGGGGACCGGGAGCGCCCGCGGTCGAGCATCGGGATGGGTCGTACTCAGCGCTCCTGACGTTTGCGGGCGGATAGGGATGGTCCCGGGGGTGGCTAAGACCTGCGCGGTGCATGAGCCTTGGGTCTTTGGGTTGGGTACACTCTCCGTCATTTTCCCGGCGGCTTGCCCGGTGCGTGCAGATGCACATGGGGAGACCGCCGCGGATTGTCCCGGCCTTTCGCGATTTAGCCGTACCGAGAACGCCGAATGAACCTACTGGACTTCCTGACGCCGCAGCACATTCGCGCCCCCCTGACCGCGACGGACAAGCGGGGCGCGATTGATGAGCTTGTCGATCTGCTGACGGCGGCGGGAAAGGTACCGGACCCCAAGGCGCTGAAGGATGCTGTGTGGGTGCGTGAGCAGACGCGGACCACGGGCATCGGGAGCGGGCTTGCGATCCCGCACGGCAAATGTCCAGGGCTGCCGGGGCTGATCATGGCGGTGGGTAAACCCGCCAAACCGATGGACTTTGAATCGATCGACGGGCAGCCCGTGAAACTGATTTTCCTGCTCGGGAGCCCGCCGGAAAAGGGCAGCGACCACATCCAGGCCCTCGCCCGGGTGAGCCGGCTGATGACCATGGATGCGTTCCGCGAACGGATGTACGCAGCCCAGTCGGCCGAGGAGATCTACGACCTGCTCAAGAGCCAGGAGCGTCCGGGGTGATGTGAGGGCCTCGGCACGGGATCTGGACTTGCGGGATCGGCCTCAGAGAATGTTCGCAGAAGTATCGAGCCAGGGATGACGCTGTTCCAGCGCGGTCAGGCGGCGAGAGGGCCGCCGGGTGCGATGGATCGCGTGCAAGACCTGGCTTGTGTGTTTTCTGATTGCGTTGTTCTTCGGTCGGGTGGGAATGGTGGGTGATGTGCATGGGACAGTTGGGCGGGTGGACCGGTACGATGGGTTCATGAGCACGGATGGCAAAGAGCGCTGCACATGGGCCCGGCAGGATCCTTTGATGGCGGCGTATCACGATGCGGAGTGGGGTGTCCCGCAGCGGGATCCGAGGATGCTGTGGGAGATGCTGATGCTCGAGGGGTTCCAGGCGGGGCTCTCGTGGAGCATCATCCTGAACAAGCGTGAGGCGTTCCGCAAGGCGTTCAAGGGGTTTGAACCGGCGAAGGTTGCGAGGTTCACCGACAAGGATGTCGAGCGGCTGATGGGGGATCCGGGGATTGTGCGTGCACGCGCGAAGATCGAGGCGACCATCGCGGGGGCGAGGGTGTACCTCGACATGGAGAAGCGCGGGGAGGACTTTGCGTCGTACTGCTGGTCGTTCACCCAGGGGAAAGTGATCCGCGGGGACGGCAGGACGGTGCACGCACAGACGCCGATGTCGGCGGCGATCTCCAAGGACCTCAAGAAGCGCGGGTTCAAGTTCGTCGGTCCGACGATCGTCTATGCGTGGATGCAGGCGGTCGGGATCGTGGATGATCACATGGACGGGTGCTTCCGCCAGCGCAAGGGCCGGCGATGAAACCGTTGATGAAAAAAGACGCCCCGGGCGGTTACCCGGGGCGTGCGAAAGTGCTGCGCTGTCGCGTGAGCCGCCTGGAATGCGTGATCAACGCTCGGTCGACACCGCGGTGAGATCCTCGCCCTGCCAGGTGCCGGGCGTCGGCTGCCAGTAATACCGATACGTGTGCGTGCCGCTGGCGCCGACGACGTTGAGGGAGTTGTCGTCGGCCGCGATGCCGCTGAGAGGGGCCGTGATCGTCGGCGTCCCCGAGGGGAGGGCGGCGGTCATGTCCTGGACGTGCCAGAGCTGATCAGACTGCGGGGTCCACCAGTAGACCTGCGTCCGGCCGGTGCCGCGCTCGATCCCCGCGATGTTCATCGCACCCCAGGATGAGACGAAGCTCGCGAGGGAGGTCGATTCGAGCAGCGGGCCGCCGGTGATCTCGGTGAGGTTGGACTGGAGCCAGGTGGAGCCGTTCTGCGGCACCCACCACGTGACCTTAAGTGAGCCGTCGGAGGCGATGCCCCCCAGGTTGATGGCGTTCCATTCGGTGAGCCAGACGTTGAGACCTCCGGCGAGGGGGTCGGCCCCGTACTCGTCGCTGAGGTTGTTGACGGTCCAGGTCGAAAGGCCCGGGGCCCACCAGACAGCCTGTATATCCCCCTGTGCATCAAGGCCCGCGATGTTGAGCGCGTTCCAGGATGTACAGAAGCTCACCAGCCCGCTGAAAGCCGGGGTCTGAAGGCCATTGGGGATAAGCGCGGTCTGGGAGATGTTCTCAAAGGACCACGCGTAGCCGCCGCTCGCGACGGTGCCGCCGGTCTGGAAGTAGCGGACGACGTCGCCAGCCGGGCTCAGGCCGGTGAGATGGACGCGGCCGGCGGTGTCGGTCATGATGGTGAGTTCGCTTGCGATGCGGACCGAGCCCGCGAGCTCTGACGTGAGGTTCCGGACGGTCCAGTTCTTGTCGGCGTCCTGTCGGTAGAGGGTGGTGCCCGAGCCGGTGACGGCCGCGACGTAGGTGAAGCCGTCCTTGGAATCGACGTAGCTGCGGGTCGCGCCGGTGATGGTGGGCCCGCCCTTGGTGAGCAGGTCGGTTCGGTACCAGCGTTGGTCGCTCTCGCGCTGGTAAACGATCGGGCGGCCGTTCTCCATCGCGTCGACGGTGAAGATGGGGGTTGCGACGGGGGCTTGTTCGACGATCCTGGTCGCAAGCGCGAAGACCGCCTCGGCGGCGCCGTCGGTCTTGGCCTGGGCGCCGATCATGAGCTTGCCCCCCTCGCCGATGGTGAGGCGGATCTCGTCGGTGCTCTGGTCGCGGTCGAGCAGGACGGTCGAGCCGTTCACGCTCCAGAAGCCGCGTTCGAGGACTTCAAACTCGCCGCTGTCGTACTTGTCAAGGTCGTAGAACTTGTAATCGCCGTCGCTTTCAAGGTCGAGCAGAAGCTGGGAGAAGTTGAGCTGATCGCCGTTGAGGACGCCCCAGGCCAGGAGGTAGCGGCCGATCATGTCCTGTGACTGGGTCGGGGGCGCTTCGCGGGTGGCGACGCCGACCTGGAGAGAGCCGTCGGAGGAGGCAAGGTCGGCAAAGACGATCGTGTCCCCCGACTCGCTCAGGTACATGTACTCGTCGCGCGAGGAGATGAGCACGCCGTTGGAGTTGACGCTGCTGATGAAGCTCCCGGTATAGGGCTGGGAGCCCACCGTGCGGGCGTAGCTGATGCTGCTGTTGATCGTCATCTGCCCCGCGGCGATGTACCCCCGGTGGGTCTCGGAGTTGACGCCCACGAGGTTGTAGCGGTAGGTGCCCTGGTAATCGAACTGGTCGGGGTCAAAGTTGGGACGCTGCAGGAGAAGCTCCATCTCCTCGGTGCTGCCGTAGTCGGCGAAGTACCACCCCACGGGATAACCGCGGTCGGCGATGTAGCGTGCACCGTTCTGCTCGGGGGGGTTGCCCCAGTAGCCGCGGTCATCGTCGCGGATGTACCGGCCGTCGGCGAGTTCGTTGATCGAGCTGTAATAGAGGTCGCGCTCGAAGCGGCGGTCGGTCGAGCCCTCTCCATAGACCGAACCGGAGGTCAGGTTTCCGTTGACAAATCCCTCGGTCGCGAACGTGTCGGCGGCGGGCCGGTTGAGGTTATCAAGACCCGCGACGATCCCCACGCTGGCGTAGGAGGCCATCAGCGCGCGGGTCTCGAGCGATTCAAACTGCCGGGCGTGTGCGGCGGTTGAGGGACGACGCACGGACCTGGATCCTGTGTGGGTGTGCTGCTTCATGGGTTCCACGATGGTAGACGCGGGTTCTCGGGCCCGTGCACACCGCGGGGGGGGTGCGGCTGTGCGGGATGGCGCGTCCCGATCCGTCCCAGAACGTGCTCCCTTGTCCACGCACCCGCGCAGGCGGTGAAGCCCGGGCCGGTGAGCGACGATGGATGGTGGAAGCGTTGGGGGCAACGTCCGGAGCACCGATGTCCATGCCGTGCATCGTAATAGCTGATGATGAGCATCCGGTCCGACTGATCCTGGCGACGAAGCTGCGCGCTGAGGGATACGACGTGCGCGAGTGCCGGGACGGGGATGAGGCCTACGACGAAGTCACCCGGTCCATCCCGGATCTCCTGATCACGGACTTCCAGATGCCCACGATGTCGGGGCTTGCGCTCTCGATGCGGCTCAAGGCCGAGGAAGCGACGGCACACCTCCCGGTGGTGATGCTGACGGCCCGTGGTCACGCGATCTCGCCCGAGGATCTGGCCCGGACCAACATCAGGCACCTGCTCGCCAAGCCTTTCAGCGCCAAGCAGGTGGTGGAGAAGGTGCGGAGCGTTCTGCCGGCCTGCCCGCCCTCGGCGGCGGCGTGAAGAGAACCGGCTGAGACTGGAGCCAGCGATGCGTATACAGGATCATGCCGCGGTGCTGCTGTCGGTCCGTGAACGGTGCAGGACGCTTGGCGTCTCGACGCTGCGCTGCGACACGGCGGGGTGCCTGATCGGCGAAGAACCGCGGGGCGAAGGGCTCGCCGACTCGCGAATGCTCAATGAACTTGCCGCGGCGGCGGGCGCGTGGAATCTGGAGCAATCGCCCAGGCTGTACCAGGCCGGCACGGGGTGCTGGTTGATCGGCGTTCCCGAGGGCTCGGGGAAGAACCGCCAGGGGTATCTTGTCGCCATCCTTCCCGCGAAGGGTGTCGCCGAGGATGGGACGGAGTCTGGGTACGACCGGCGTGCGGCGGACCTCCTGCGTTCAGCGCTCCGCTGGATGGTGGAGGATGTGGCGCGGGGGCTTGACCAGCAGGACGCCGTCGGCGACCTCACGGTGCAGCTGACCGATTCGTTCGAGACGCTCGATGCGCTGTACTCGATCGGCAAGTCGATGCAGGGGCTGGACGATCCCGCCGCGTTCATCGCCTCGTGTGCACAGCGGCTGCACGCCTCGCTGCGGTTTGACACGATCTTCGTCAAGCTCGGCAACGAGCCGGAGTGGACGCCGGGGCTCAAGGGCCGCGTGATCTTCGCGGGAAGGTCTCCCGGGGCGCTCGACCAGATCACCGAGGCGCCACTTGGGTCGCTCCTGAACGCGGGAGCGGGGCCGGGATTCCAGATCCTGACCGGGGATGAGCGCTTGACCGACGATGATCACCGCGAGGCGCTGGTGATCCCATTGATGCGCAAGCAGGCGCAGATCGGCGTGCTGGTGGGGATGCACAAGACCGGGCCCGACCGCGCGGTCAGCAGCTATGACATCCAGTTGATGGAGTCCTCGGGAGGCTTTCTGGGGGCATTCCTCGACAACGTGGCGGTCTATGAGGAGCAGCGGCAGTTGTTCCTGGGGACCGTGCAGGCGCTGACGGCGGCGATCGACGCCAAGGACAGGTATACCAGGGGTCACTCAGACCGGGTTGCACACCTGTCGGCGAGATTGGCCGAGGCCTCGGGGATGACGCCCGAGCAGGTGCACAGGGTGTGGCTGGCGGGTCTTGTGCACGACGTGGGCAAGATCGGGGTGCCAGAGGCGGTGCTGTGCAAGCAGGGCCGGCTCTCGGATGAGGAGTTTGACGCGATCAAGAAGCACCCGGAGATCGGCCACACGATCCTCAAGGGGATCCGCCCGCTGGCGGATGTGCTCCCCGGAGTTCTCTATCACCACGAGAAGTACGACGGCCGCGGATATCCCAAGCAGCTGGTGGGTCAGCAGATCCCGATGCTGGCGCGGATCATCTCGCTCGCCGACACGTTTGACGCGATGAGCTCGACCCGGTCGTACCGCCCAGCAATGCCGCGCGAGAAGGTGCTTGAGGAAATCCGGCGGTGTGCAGGGACGCAGTTTGACCCGGGTCTTGCGATGCTCTTTGTCGAGCTTGACTTCTCGGAGTTTGACGCGATGGTCGAGCGGAGCCGCGCGGCCGAGGCGTGGGCCGCCGCCGCGGCGGCCTGAACCGGGGATTGCAAACAGAGCCGCTCAAGTGGAACTTTCCGGGGGCCCGGCCCGGCCCGGAGGATGTCAGTCCACGACCTTCTTCCAGGTGGTCGAATCGATCTCAAAGGCGCGGGTGACAAAGCCGGGGGGGGCGTTGGTCAGGCTGCGCCAGAGGACGACGTTGGATCCTGACTGGAGCGAGATGTTGCCCCCGGCGACCACGGCCCCGACGATGGTCGATCGCCCGGTGAACTGAATGTTCCCGGCGGCATAGACCAGGCCGGTGATGATGCTGGGGTAGGTATCAGACTGGTCAGAATCCGTTCCGCCTTCGTAGGGGTCGCCCGATGGATTGAGGTTGCCGGCGCTGGTCTCGTAGACATCGGTGGCGTCGGTGCTCAAGACGATGGATCCGGTGGTGATGAGGACTGGAAGGCCAGGATCCCACGGGGAGAAGTGGACCGAGTTGGTGATGGTGAGGGTGGGACAGTTGGTGATGACCAGGGTGCCGGTGATGCGGCAGTCCTGGATCTCAAGCGAAGCGCCCCCGCAGTTGATCGAGTAGATGCCGCTGGTGTTGACGTCTCCATAGGGGTTGGAGTTGCCGCTGAGAATCGTGCGGCGGATCCTGCCGCCGTTCAGCGCGTTGTAGGAGATCGGAGTCGCCATGGCCGCGTAGGTGGTGACCACGTCGGCCGAGGGCATGGCGCGGGCGGGCTGTGACCCGGTGTTGGTCCCGCCGTAGGCGCTGCCCGTGATGGAGCCGCCGGCGGAGACGTCGCAGCGGACCGAAGAGCTGCTGGCCGAGACCGAGCCGTTGGCGGTGATGGGGCTGGTGCTGCGGATGGAAGCGCTTGTGATCGTGATGCCGCCCCCGGCGTGCATGACGCCCCACAGGCACGAGAGATAGGCGGGGTTGACGTTGGCGCGGACCGAGACCTTCTGGCGCGCGCTGCCGATGCGTCCGGTCGCGGTGATGAGGATGGGGTCGGTGATGTTGTTGGAGATGTTCGAGTCGACGGGGTCGCCGGCGGCGGCGGAGATGAAACCGCCGTCGAGCTCCAGTGAATCGAAGATCGGTGACGCACTGCCCGAACGCCAGCGGAGCGTGTTCTGGGCGGACTCGATGGCAAGTTCGGCGGCGGATGCCGCGAGGCGGCGGGCCTGGGCTTCTTCGCGTGCGGCGGCGCGGGCCGCGGCGAGGGTGCGCTGGGTGGCGATCGCGCCCATGGAGAGCACGAGCACGACCAGCGTCGTGGCCATGACGATCACATAGATGCTGCCGCGGCGGGCCGGGCCGGAGCGGATGCGAGGGATGTGGTGGTGTGCGTGCATCGCTCGTCAGTTCCTTGAGGAATCCCACGACCGGGTCCTGAGGAAGGAGACCTTGGCGTAGACGGTCGAACCCCGCGAGAGCCGGATCGTGATGCGCTTGACGCCGGTCTCATCGGTCGTCACGGTGGAGGGCGATTTGGACAGGACGCGTTCGACCGTCGTCGAGCGGGTCCACCCGCCGGCGCCCGAGATCCCGACGCCGTTCCATGTGGCGGGCGGGGATTCAACAAGGCCGTGGTACTGATCGATCGTGGTGACGCCGGCGCGGGTGCCGCTGAGGGTCGTCGCGCCGATGGTTCCGCCCGCGGTCGAGCCGTAGGACTTGCCGGCCATTTCTTCCGCAAGGTCGTTTGCCAGCATC
>DATGXW010000111.1:0-4483 GCA_035298585.1 Phycisphaerales bacterium | reverse complement strand
AGGGGTACACGCTCCTCCTGGTCGGCCGTCGCCCCGATCCCTTGCGTGAAGCGGTCGCGCAGCTCTCCCGCATCACCCGCTGCGTGGCGCACATGGCCGACATCGGCGACACGGTGCAGGCGATCCAGGCCGTCGACATGGCGGTGGGGGCCTTCGGCCGGCTCGACGTCATCATCAACAACGCCGGCCTTGCGCCCCTGGTCAGCCTCGACTCGGTCGCCGGCGATCTCGAACTTCTTGACCAGCTCTACCGCGTCAACGCCATCGGGCCGACCGCGATCATTGGACGTGCATGGTCCACCCTGCTCAAGCAGCAGGGTGGGTGCATCGTCAATATCTCATCCTTCTCCACCGTCGACCCATTCCCCGGGCTTGGGGTCTACGGGGCCGCGAAGGCGGCGGTGAACGTCCTGGCCCGCGCTTGCCACAACGAGGGGAGACGGTTCGGCATCAGGGCATTTGCCGTCGCCCCGGGGGCGGTCGAAACGGCGATGCTCCGGTCGATCTTCCCCGAAGAAGCGCTCCCACGGACAAGAACGCTCTCACCCGATACGGTCGCCGAGGTCGTGGTCTCGTGCGTCCGGGGCGAGCGCGATGCACAACTCGGCGAGACGATCCTCGTCCCGAGTCCTTGAGCCGGGGTTGCCGATCCCGCGACGGGTCCGGTTCTGGAAAACAGAAGGTTTACGCCCGCATGTGCGGGATTGATGTGCACATCTCGCGGGCAGAGACCGCCGTGCCGCGGTTCGGTCGCACGTCCGCGAACGGCGGCTGGGTGTGCGAGCGACCACGCGGGATAGAACCACAGAAAAGAACAAGTCCCGGCTTTCACCGGGACTTGTGGAATCGACTGCTCACAGGTCGATCAGCGCTTGCGACGGATCATCGCCAGGCCGCCGATGCTGGCCAGGGTCAGAGCGGCGGGCGAGGGGACGACGACGAAGGTGCTCGTGCCCGAGACCTGGTCGAGGGCCGAGGCGGTGAAGGAGAACTGCGTGGTCATGCTCGAGACCGCGCCGGCGATGGTCGTGAAACCAGCCGCGCTCTCTTCGGAGGCCTTGTCGGAGCCGAACGCGTCGGGAACCGACACGCCATCGATGAGGCTGGCGTACTGCGTGCCTTCACCGGGGTTCGCGCCGTTGTAGAACGCGCGGAAGAACTTGCCATCGGTGTAGCCGCCGGTGGCCCAGGCGCCGTTGCCGTTCGAGTCGGTGACGGTCACGCCGCCGGAGGCGCGGGCATCGGGGTTGTTGAGGGGCGAGAAAGTCAGCAGGCCCGAGGTGATCGTGAAGACCGTGTCCACGGCGCCGGCGAAGACCGAGAAGTTCATGTTGACCACGGGGTCGGCGATGAACATGACGTTCAGGTTCGTGATGCTCGCGATCACGGCGCCGTCCTCGGTCGTGAGGTCGATCGAGTCGCTCAGGCCGTCGACCAGAACGCCGTTCTGGAAGTCGCTGTTGGTGATGAACTCGAACGATGCGACGCCCAGGCTGCTCTTGGCCTCGATCGTGATGATCGAACCGGTGATACCGGCGTTGGCCGAAGCGGCCAGGCCCGCGAGGGCGAGGGCGGCGACTGCGAAGTTACGGGTGCTACGAAGGCTCATTTCTCTGCTCCTGATCCAGGCGCAGGGGATCTCCGTTCCCTGCGCAGGGATTCGTTGAACGATGTGCAAACCGATCTGAACCGGGTTGCTGGCTCTACTCTTCTCCCCGAAGAGAATCACTCTTCGAGATATACGTCGATTAGGCGCTACAACTGGCGCGGTTCCAGCCAAGGTTTTAATTACGTCGAAAAATCGAAAGATTCAGACCCCGGGGACTTCAATCGACTTTCCCGGAATGACAACCGGCACGTCGTCCGTGCCGGTTGAGTGCCGTTCGTCGGGTTGTGTTTGGTGAGATAACCGCCCAGAGTGTCTGATCGGAAAGCCGATCAGACGCCCAATCAGTTGCCGCCGATGAGCCGGCCCAAGCCACCCAGAACCGAACCCTCTTCCGAGGAACTCCCCCCCGAGGAGGGGGCCGCGGCGATGATCCGGTCTGCCAGGCGGCTGAAGGGGAGCGTCTGGAGCCAGACCGTTCCCGGCCCGGTGACCTTGGCGAAGAAGAGTCCCTCGCCGCCGAAGAGCTTGTTCTTGATGCCGGGAACTGTTTGGATGTCGTACGAAACGCTCGGCTGGAAGGCCACCAGGCACCCCGTATCCACCTTCATGCTCTCACCGGCCTTGAGGTCAAAGCGGAGGATGGTGCCGCCGGCGTGGCAGAAGACCAGGCCCCGGCCGTCGGGCGAACTCAGCCGCTGGAGGATGAACCCTTCGCCGCCGAAGAGCCCGACGCCGATCTTGCGGGTGAAGGCGATGTCGACCTGGACGCCCTTGGCTCCGCAGAGGAATGAATCCTTCTGGCACAGGAGCTGGCCGCCGAATTCGCCCAGTTCCAGGGGAATGACGCGGCCCGGATAGGGGGCGGCGAAGGCGACATCCTGCCGTGCGGAGGCTTCGTTGACAAAGCTCGTGATGAAGAAGGAGTCTCCCGTCAGGACGCGCTTGCCGGCTTCAAAGAGCTTGCCCAAAAGCCCGCCGGCGTCCTTCTTCATGCTCAGCGAGGTCGCCATCTCGATCCCCGGGTGCATGTACATCATGGACCCGGCTTCGGCGACCACCGCCTCGCCGGGGTCGAGCGTCACCACCACGGCCTGCAGGTCCTCACCGATGATCTGGTAATCGATATGGTCGGTCGTCGACAAGGCGGCTTCTCCCCTGTGCCGCGGCGTCGCGCCGGGCACGGTGCGATTGTGCTACTTTGACAACTCTATGGCAAAGCAGCGACTGGCGCTTCATTGGAAAATCCTCATCGGCCTTACGCTGGGCGTTGTCGTCGGCGTGGTCCTGAACCAGGCCTGGACCGCCGAGACCTGGAGGTCGCTGGGCGTCGGGGATTCCAGGACGTTTCTTGCGGGCGCTGCGCCGGCCGACCCGGCGCAAGACCTCAACGCCGGCGCGGGCGCCGCCGCCGGGGCCGTGCGGTTCATCGTCAACCTCAACCGCCTCGCGGGCGACATGTTCCTGCGCGGGCTGAAGTTCATCGCCGTGCCCATCACGCTCTTTGCGCTGATCGTCGGGGTGGCGAGCCTGGGCGACATCCGCAAGCTCGGGCGGATCGGCGGCAAGACGCTTCTTTTGTTCCTGGTCACGACGGTGATCTCCATCTCCATCGGGCTTGGTCTCTCGGCGGCCATTCGTCCGGGCACTTTCGTGCCGGCGGAGAAGCGTGAGCAGCTCACCGCCGAGCGGGCGGACCTTGCCAAGAACCGGATCACGTCCGCCAACGAGCAGGCATCCAAGACAACGATGTGGGACCAGGTGCTCAACATCGTTCCGACCAATCCGTTCGATGCGCTGGCGCGGTCCGACATGCTCCAGATCGTGTTCCTGGCGGTGGCGGTCGGGATCGGGCTCACGCTGATCGGACGGGAGCGTGCAGAACCGGTGCTCAAGCTCTGCGAGGGACTTTCCGAGGCGATCCTGCAACTGGTCCGGATTCTCATGTCGCTCGCGCCCTACGCCGTCTTTGCGTTGATCATTCCGATCGTCGCGGGGACAGGGTTTGATGTCCTGCGCGCGCTTGCGGTCTATTGCGTCACGGTGGTGGGCGGCCTGGCGATCGTTCTGCTGGTGGTCTACCCGCTCATGCTGATGGTCATGACCCGGGGGCGGGCACGGGTGACGCCCGGGAGGTTCTACAACGCGCTTTCACCGGCGATGCTGGTGGCGTTTTCAAGCAGCAGTTCGAACGCGACGCTGCCGGTGACGATCGAGTGCACACGGGACCGGTTGAAGGTTTCCGAGGAGGTCAGCTCCTTTGTCTGCCCCCTTGGCGCGACCGTCAACATGAACGGGACCGCGCTCTACCAGGCGGTCGCCACGACATTCCTGGCCCAGATCTACGGGATAGACCTCTCGGTGGCGGACCAGCTTGCGATCGTGACGATGGCCACGATGTCTGCGATCGGGACCGCCGGGGTGCCGGGCGCGAGCATCGTGCTCCTGGTCATGGTCCTTCAGGCGGTGCACGTGCCGCCCGACGGGATCGCGATCATCCTCGCGGTCGACCGCATCCTCGACATGTGCAGGACCGTCGTCAACATCACGGGCGACGCGGCGGTGGCGGCGGCGGTCGCGGCGACGGAGGGGCAGCTCGGGGCGGCGGGTGATCCGCTTGGCGCGGGGACGTAACGTCAGGAGGGAAGTGCACACCGATGAGGAGAGTGATGAACAACACCCATCAACCCCTGTCCAGGCGTTGTGCACGTCCCGGCCGGGCGGCCCTGGCGGCGATGCTCCTGATATGTGCGGGGCTTCTCCTGGCGGGCGGCATCTGGCTGGCCGTGCGTACAGCGCCGCGGCAGGCGGCGGACGCCGATGCTTCATTTACATTTAACCATTCCATATTTCCCCCACAACTGCATACAAACAAAT
>DATGXW010000110.1:0-5801 GCA_035298585.1 Phycisphaerales bacterium | reverse complement strand
CGCCTGATCGCGATCCGGGTTCAGAACTGATTTCACGCACCGCGCCAGCGGTGCTCCTGATCTCTCTCTTTTCCCTCCGAGATGCCCGAGCCCGCAAGCTCGGGCGTTCTCTTTTTTGGGGTAAGAGACGCCTCCTCCATGTGCCCGAGGGTCAGGGCAGCCTGCGGTCGCCCCCCCCGCCCACGACCGCCAGCACAATGATGATGACCAGGAGCAGCCCGATCCCGCCGCTGGGATACCACCCCCAGCCGCTGCTGTAAGGCCACGCCGGCAGCAGGCCGATGAGCAGCAGGATGAGCAGGATGATCAGCACAAGTCGGACGGTCGCGTTCATGGCGTGCCTCGCAGCAAAGTGGCTCTTCTGCGGGAAGATCGGCACGCCGAGATGAAACCGGGATGAAGTTCTACGAAGCGGCCTGAACGTTGGATTCAAGTTTGAGCGACCATATAATTCCAATATGGAACGATGGACTCCGTGCCGAATTAGAGACGAGTTTCTGGATCCCAACTCCTCTTGGTTACCCAACGAACAGCAAGCAGTGGATTTTGAGACCGCCGTCCACGAACTCGGATGGGAGTGGATCTCTGCTCAAACACAACTTGGAGCGGGAGTAGTGGGTGCGATGCCTGTTGCATGTGTCATATCAATAGGCTGTCAATTAAGAAATGTGCTTGCAGTTGAAAATTCAGGAAATATCATTCGCAGAATCAAGCGAGGCGAGCTGAGTGCTCTCGCGGAGGCCCGTGCTATACAGTTCTTTCGTGATAAAATTGAAAATATAGGTCTTTTTGCGGAGCCTGTTGTTGTGGTGAATGGTCAAAATAAGCGACCAGACCTCCTTGCTCGCATAGGTGCAGAAGAAGTAATGATCGAAGTGGCGCGGGCTGAAGACTCCCGCGTTCGTGCAAGGATCGTTGACAAGCTCAATTGTATCGCCGCATTGATTTCTGACATCCCCTTCGGAAGAAGCGCTGAGATTTATTTAGATCGAGAGCCTCAGGCCGAGGAAATTCACTTGCTTCAGAATGGCATTCGCAATGCCTGTGATTCCGGGAGTGGTTTGCATGAGGTGGAAAATTTAGGATGCATTCAAATGGATAGACTTCAACCGGGAGTTGTATCGCCACTTCCAAAGGATGACATTGTTCAAGTTTTTGTCGCAGCTGGTGAATATAACGGAGACTCGAATCGATCGATTTTAGTCGGGTGTCCATTTGAAGATGATCGAGCAAAAAGTTTTCTTAATCACGAAGCAAAGCACTTCTCAAAAGAGCATTGTAATTTACTTGTGATTGAAATTGGTGGTAGTGCGAAATCGTGCAATAGATGGGCGCCTTTAGTTGCTCGTCAGTTTCATCCAAATCAGCGCACTCGTCTGTCGGGTGTAATGATCGTAGCAAGTCATTTGGACCCTGAAGGATTTACTCGATTCGACTATCGGTTAGTTCGAAATCCATTCGCTCGATCGCCTCTGCCTGACTCGTTGCTCGAACCGCTACATATCTGAGCAATGGTTCACTTACCTCGCGTACTCGATCGCACGCGTCTCGCGCAGCACCGTCACCTTGATCTCGCCCGGGAACGTCATCTCCTCGCTCACGCGCTTGGCGATCTGGTGTGCAATCAGGTACGCCTCATCATCCCCCACCTTGGCCGCGTCGATCATCACCCGCACCTCACGCCCCGCCTGGATCGCGTACGCCTCCGTCACGCCCTTGAACCCCGTCGCGATGTCCTGCAGCTCGTTCAGCCGCTGGACGTACTTCTCCATGCTCTCGCGGCGCGCCCCCGGACGTGCACTGCTCACCGCGTCGGCCGCCATCACGATCGGCGTGTAAAAGCTCGTCGAGGGGATGTCGCCGTGGTGGCCGCCGATCGCGTTCAGCACCGGCTCCTTCTCCCCGTACTGGCGGGCAAAGTCCATCCCGATCTTGGGATGCCCCCCCTCCATCTCCTGGTCCATCGCCTTGCCGATGTCGTGCAGGAAGCCGCACCGCCGCGCGATCGTCCCGTCCAGCCCGAGCTGGTCGGCGATGATCTGGCACAGGTACGCCACCTCGATCGAGTGACGCAGCACGTTCTGCCCGAAACTCGTCCGGTAGTGCAGCTTGCCCATCGCCTCGACGATCTTGGGGTGCAGCCCGCGCAGGTTCACTTCCAGCACCGAGTCCTTGCCCGCCTTGAGGATCTTCTCCCCGACCTCGGACCGCACCTTCTCCACCACCTCTTCGATCCGCGTCGGGTGCATGCGGCCGTCGGCGATCAGGCGGTTGAGCGACTCCACCGCGACCGCCTGGCGGATCTTGTCAAAGCACGAGACCACGATCACCCCCGGCGTGTCGTCGACGATGATGTCGACGCCCGTCGCCTTCTCGATCGCGCGGATGTTGCGGCCCTCGCGCCCGATGATCCGGCCCTTCATGTCGTCCGAAGGGATCTCCACCGTCCGGACAGTCGATTCGCTCGTGTGCTCGCCCGCGTACCGCTGCACCGCCATGAGCGTGATCTCGCGGGCCTTGGCCTTGGCGTCGTGCTCGGCGTCCTCCACGATCTTGCGGACGACCTTGGCGACCTCCTGCCGCGATTCGCTCTCCACCCGCTCGAGCAGCAGCTCCTTGGCCGCGCCGGGCGTCAGGTCGGCGATCTTGTACAGCTTGTCCTTCTGCTCCTCAAGGATCCGCTGGGTCTCGGCCTCGCGGTTGCTCAGCCGTTCATCCCGCTGGCGGAAGCTCTCGGCCTGCTTGGAGAGCGTCTGCTCCTTCATCGAGAGCATCTCTTCCTTGCGGTCGACCAGGTCCTCGCGCTTGGCCAGACGCCGCTCGTTCTCGCGGATCTCGTTGCGGGACTGCTCCAGCTCCTTCTCGGAACGCTCCTTGCGTTCGAGCAGCGCACGCTCGGCCTCCAGGCGGGCCTTCTCGGCGTCGGTCCTCGCGTCCGACTGGGCCTGGTCCCGGATGCGGCGCGCATCCGCCTTGGCCTGCGAGATGCTGGCCATGCCGATCGCGCGCGTGACGCCCAGCGCGGCGATGATCCCGATGACGATGCCGCCGGCGGCCCAGCCGAATTCCGCGGCCCCGACCGCGAGCAGTGCGATGTGTGGATGCATGACGGACGGTCCTCCACCCGCGTGCACACGGATCGCACGCGGCCCTGGCTGACCGCGGATACGGCGGAGGCTGTCGATTGGATCGCTCGCCGACGGCGATGCGGTCGGAGGCGGCTCTCGATCCCGATACGCGGATCCCTCGGTCCCTGGCGGCCGATCGATCAACGAACGGTTCCCGATGTGCATGTGGCCGACACCGCGCCACGCACACGCCGGGGTGAAAGACACGCATCCGAAACACCCGGGATGAGAATCAGGTCATCAGTCGCCCGGTCGGCGGTGAAAAGTCCCGGGCATCGTCCAGAAGTGATCCGCCGAAAAACCAGTCCAACCCGACCCTCGTCCCTTGGTTTCACCGACCATCGGTCCTTCCCGATCGAAAGGACCCGAGCAAGCAATCCGTTGTCCAGCCCGCGGTAACACGCGGAGAGAAGTTGAAACACCAACCTTCTCCCGCCCCATGACGGGAGAACTTCACGCATTCTACACCAATCCACCCGGTACGTTGGAAGGTCGGGTAAGCTCCCCATCTCATTTGTGCCCTGACCATCATGGACCGGGGATCGATGGGCCGATGCCTACCTTCGTCCCGCGGCTGGTCATCCGCTCTCGGGACCACACTGTTTGGTTTTTGTATGAATCCGAGAATCGCCATGAAGACCTCGATCCACGCCCAGAGCCGAACCTTCCTGTGTGCACACCGTTGCCTAGGCGCCGCCCTCCTCGCCGCCGCTCTCACGCTCACCCCCTCCGGCTGCGCCATGAAGGCCGCCAACCGTGTCAAGATCGAGGGCGCTGACTCGGTGAAGCTCGGCGCGTTGGCCGTCGACATCGATCTTCCCCGCGGCTCGGTCGAGATCTTTGAAGACTCGACCGTCAAGGCTCCCGACGTCATCATCCTCAGAACCGACGGCGCTGGTCCCGGCAACCTCGACAAGATCGAGAGCTACATCGCCTGCCAGCTCGTCCCCGGCGACTTTGGCTCCGTCCTGCGGATTGTCACCGCCGACACCGCCCGGGGTGAAGCGCCCCCGGTCCTGCTCAAGATCCGCGTCCCCACCTGCGACGGCCTGCGCGTCCGCACCGGCGAGGGATGCGTGACCGCCGTCGGCGTCGGCGGGACCATCGACATCGAAACAGCCTCCCAAGCTCGGTCGACGGGCTTTGTCAATGTCGAGACCGAACGTGCACTGAACCAGTCGATCCGCATCTCGACCCGATCAGGCGACATCAACGTCAGCATGCCCGCAAGCTCCGACCTCGCGGCGACCGCCCAGACCGAGAAGGGCTGGGCCAAGCTGACCGCCGCCACCGCCCGGGTCGTCATGGGCCCGACGCGCAGCGTGCGCGGGCTCAGCGCCACCATCGGCAAGGGCGGTTCACCCATGGACCTCGCGTCGGCAGACGGCAATATCCACGTCAAGGTGAACTGAGTTCCCTCGGTCCGTACGATCAGGACGTGGATCCCCGTTCATTTCGAGTCATCGTGATCGGCGGCGGGCACGCCGGCGTCGAGGCCGCGTGGGCCGCGGCAAACCTGCTCGCCGAGCCGGCATCGGTCGCGCTGGTGACCATCGACCCCTCCAGGATCGGGGTGATGTCGTGCAACCCCGCCATCGGCGGCCTGGCCAAGGGCCAGCTCGTCCGCGAGATCGATGCACTCAACGGGCTCATGGGCATCGCGACCGACGCGACGGGGATCCAGTTCCGCGTCCTGAACACCTCCAAGGGCCAGGCCGTGCACGGCCCCCGTGCACAGTGCGACAAGCACGCGTACGCACACGCGGTGCAGATGCTGATCGCCTCCCGCCCCGAGATCGTGGTGGTGCGCGGAACGGTCGAGAACATGTGCGTGCGCGGCGGCGTCATCACCGGGGTCGACATCAAGGATGGCGACAGGCTCTTCCAGCTCTCGGCGGGCTCGGTCGTGCTGACGACCGGCACGTTCATGCGCGGGCTGATGCACACAGGGGAGCGCAAGGAAGAGGGCGGGCGGTTCGGTGAAGCACCGGCCGTCGGCATCTCGGGCGCGCTGGCGTCACTGGGCTTTGAGCTGGGCCGTCTCAAGACCGGGACACCACCTCGGTTGAAGCGGTCCTCGATCCGCTGGGAGGAACTCGCGCCGCAGTTCGGTGATGTCGAGCCCGTGCCCTTCAGCGATCTGACGCTCTGGGATGGACGTCGGGCCGGGGCGGACGCCGCGCCCGGCGACACCCTCAGCCTCTGGCGCTCGCGCGGCTTTGTGTTTGATCGTTTCCCGCTGCTGCCGCAGGTGGAGTGTCGACAGACCTCGACCAACGCGTGTGCACACGACCTGATCCGAAGCAACCTGCACCGGGCGCCCATGTACTCGGGTCAGATCGAATCCATGGGCCCGCGCTACTGCCCGAGCATCGAAGACAAGGTCGTTCGCTTCGCGGAGCGTGATTCTCACGGCGTCTTCCTCGAGCCCGAGTCGCTCCAGGACGACTGGATCTACTGCAACGGCATCTCCACCTCCCTCCCCGCCGATGTGCAGGATCAGATCGTCCGCACCATGCCCGGCTGCGAGAATGCCGAGATCTACCGCTACGGCTACGCGGTCGAGTATGACATGGTCCGGCCCCACCAGATCCTCGCCACGGGGCAGACTCGGCTGGTGGAAGGCCTTTTCCTCGCGGGGCAGATCAACGGCACCAGCGGCTACGAAGAGGC
>DATGXW010000109.1:0-7382 GCA_035298585.1 Phycisphaerales bacterium | reverse complement strand
GGCGGCGACAAATCGGACGGGCTTGCCGCCGACACGCTGCTCGATGATCGGCAGCGCGGTGGTCGTGATGTCGATCCCGCGCAGGAGCGTGGTGACGATCGGGGTATCGCCCGGCCCGGCTTCGACCGAAGCGCCTGCGGGGCCGCGCCGATCGCTCTCGGCCGGACCTCCCCGGATCACGCGCATGAGCTCTTCGACCGGCGAAAGCGGCGTGACAAAGCCGTCGTACGCCGCGACATCCCCCGGCGTCGGGAGGGCTTTGTCGTCCGAGAGCATCAACAGGACGCGGACGTGCGGATCGACCAGCCGGAGACCGTCGACCAGTTCATCGGCCCCCGTTCCCAGCTTTTCCTCGGCGGCGTGGTCGGCGTCGGTACCCACTATCACCACCGTCCTTTTCGAGTTCTCGGCGGATTGGGCCTCAGCCAATTCACCGATGGCGTCAAGTGCATTCTTGGCGCGGAGCAGTTCGACAGTGCTTTGGCGGCGCAGAGTGACATCCAGGCCGGTCGAACCGACCAAGAGAACCCTTACAACCGCGTCGGCCCGTGCCATCCATTCCCTCCTCGGAGCGGGTCGGAGCGCGTACGCAGTACCACTGTTCTCGGTGGAGGGCCCGGAAGCAAGCAAAACCGCCCGAGGATGGAGATATCGGTCCTTCAGAACGCCGGTTACCGGAAGCTATGAGGGGGTTGTTCAGGGCTTGGGACGTCCCCCAGCAGCATGGCAAGCTCTTCGTCCGAAAGCATGTCACGGGGAGTCCGGGCGAGCGTCACGACCTGCGGGATGGATTCCTGAGGATCGGGTGAGGCCGGGTCGAGCGCGGCCTCTGTGCCTCCATCGGGGTCCTGGCCCGCCAACCGGAGGACCGGCTCCATCGCCGCGACGGGCGGAGAAGCTGTGGTCGTAGTGGCGTTTGGCGGGACGACCCGCAGCCGGGGCGATGCCGCGGGGTCATGGACCCAGCAGACCGCGGCGGGCGCGTATCGAGACATCGAAGCGAGCATGTCGGCCGCGCCCAGGAGGTGTGCGGGCCGGTCGAGAAGCAGGACCATGGGCCTGAGCGTCGAATTGGGAGCCCCGCCGACTTTGGCCAGCGCGGGCTTGCCACCCATGGTGCAGAGCCAAGCGGCGGCTTCCACGGGATTGTCGCACGAGATCGTCCGCAAACCCTTCTTGCGAAGCGATTCAAGCAACGCGGCGTCGGGGGCGTGGTCGCGGGGGTGCCAAAGAACGCACAGGGGTTCGGCTCGGGCCTGTGTGCGGGGAGTGCGTTCGGAGGTGGCGGACATGCACACGATTGTACGGGCGTGCGAGCGTGCGATGTTCGGGGTTGTCACCCGAAATCACTGCTGGGGCGTCACAATGAAGAGGAAGCTGTCAAGTAACACCCGGTCCTGGACATCTCCACCCTCGCCGGATTCAAGGCGTGCACGCAGTGTTCGGCCATGTGTCGCGCGTTCGAAGGTGTGGCGGAGTTCAAACTCGGGCGTCTTGTTGTACAGACGACCAGACCAGATCGACGCCGCCGATCCGGAGGCGTCGACCAGCTCGAGGGTGAGGTTGCAGTCGCCCCAGATCACCGCGTCGGGGTTCAGCCTGACGCGTCCGAGAAGTGCGGATGCATCGTCGGGAATGCGCCATTCGATGGTCATGGCGCCGGGGATCTCGATGATGCCCAGGCCCAGCGGGAGCGTTTCGACGCCGGTGACGGCGGGCGGCTGACTCCATGGACGTGATGACGCGGGTTCTGCACGGGTACGTGGCAATGACGAAAGCGGGAGGATCGCCTGGGCCTGCGGCATGATCCCCGCCAGTTGATTGAGGGGAATGTTGATGGTGGCGGAGGAATCGCCCGCGATCACGGGTCGGAACGATACCTGGCCGGGGGTGCGGAACGAGAACTCCGAGAGCCTGACCACCTGAAGGGGTTGGCCGCGTTCTCCGATCCAGAGAACCTGACCCATGAGAGGCTTCTGAGGGTTGGCAAAGAGGATCTGTGCACACCTGCTGATGGGGAAGGTCTGCCGGTCCTCATCCTTGGAATCGGCGGAAGTCAGGATGGTGACGCTCTGGGAGATTGATTCGATGAACCCGCGAACGGTGTCGCCGTTGGCGAGGATGATGGCGTCGGTCTGGGGTGGTGCGGAGTCGCGTGCTCCCTGATGTGCGGACGTCACAGGCTTGAGGTCGATCGATGCGATCTCTTCGAAGGAGATGCGGATCCTCCCCATGAGCGCGGACTCGATCAGAATCGCATCCGTTTGGGCCTCTGCGAGAGGTTCGCCGCCGACAGTCTGGAGGGGAATGCCGCCGATCAGCCGCTGGCCATCGATGAGCGTGATGGTGACGGCCGTCTGCTCCACGGAGAGACGCCGGGGCGAGGGGGGCGCGACCGTCGGCGGCGCAGGACCAGGATCCGCGCGCGAGACGGTGAGGATGCTGTCGAGCGGGATGACTTCGACCGCGGCATCCTGTGCAAGTTCTTCAGGTATGGTGGCGGGCGCGACGCGCAGGCCGGCGGTGGTCCACTCGACGATCCGCATGGACCTGCGTTCGAGCGATTTGAGCAGGATGCGGTGGAGGGGCGCCTGGGGCGCGGTGGCGGAGGCTGCGACGAGTGTTTCAGAGGTGGGCTGGGACGCGGAAGGGGGGAAGGGTTGTTGAGGTGGGGCTTGCTGGGGTTCTTGTTGGGCTTGTTGCTGGGGTTGTTGTTGGGCTTGTTGTTGGGCAAGCGCGCAGGGTGGGAAGCACGCACACGTGCTGAGCAGGATGGCGAATATCCCGACCCGGGCGCTGTGAAGTTGTGCCATGGATCGCGCCATTACTTCTGGAAGATCGGCAGATACCGCTTGGGCATTTGAAGGATGATGAGCGCCATCGCGGTGCCGTAGGTATCGCCGATGCTCTGGTCGGACCATGTTCCGTTCTCGTTCTGGGATTCGAGCAGCTCTTGCCGGATGGCGGGCCACCACTCCTCCCAATGCTTCCCGCCGGCGAGGTACATGGCCTGGACGGCGTAGTAGTGCCCGTAGAAGTAGTGTGCACGGCTGCTGTCGGCGCGTCCGGGGAGTGCGGAGTCGCGGATGTAATCGAGTCCACGGTCGATGACCTGATCGGAATAGACACCCGAGTAGTACAGCGAGGCGACGCCGGCGGCGGAGCGGGGCCACAGGCTGTCACCCGGGTCCATCTGGTAACGGAAGCCGCCGTCGGGGTTCTGACAACGGCGGATGTACTCGACGGCGTTGTCGACGGTTTCCTTGGGGACTTCGAGCCCGGCGTTGCGGGCCGAGCGCAGCGCCATCACCTGGCAGATCGTGACCGAGACATCCGCGTCGTAGGGAATCGGGTTGTAACGCCAGCCGCCCTGGTTGTTCTGGGTCGCCTGGATCAGACGGACGGCCTTGACCAGTGCGCTGTGCAGTCGTGCGTTGAGGGCCGTGTCACCCCCGCCGGCGGTCATGCCGTAGACCTCTCCCAGAAAAAGCGTCGCAAAGCCGTGCCCGTACATGGGGCCGGTCGTGGCGTCGGTTGCGATGAGGCCGCTCTCGGCACAGTGCTGAAGGATGTGCTCGAGGCCCTTGCCAACCTGGTCGGCGTAGGGGCCTCGGCCGGGAAGGTTGCCGTCGGCCATGTACGCCAGGCAGGCCAGCGCGGTGAGCGGAACGCTGCGACCGAAGCGATCGCCGCCGAAGGAGCCATCGGGCTGCTGCATCGTCGCCAGGGCGGCAAGCCCCTTCTCGACCGCCGCCGTGAGCCTTGGGGTGATCTCGTCGTCAAGGGCGTTGTTCTGTGCACTCGAAAGAAGCCGGCCTTCATTCTCGGGCTTGACGGGGGGCTTGACCGGGGGCTTGGCTGGATCTGCGGGTGCGGGCGCTGTGGAGGGAGGCGATGCAGGAAGAGAGGGTGCGGGAACGGGCGGGGGGTCGGTCGCTGGCTGGCCGTGCGGAAGGTCCGTCGACGCGAGCGTGGAGACGGCGGCGATGATGGCCCGCGCAATCATCGTGAACCTCCGCTTGCGTCGGCGGGCGGGCTTCTGCGCTCGCGCGAGCGGTCCTCGGCAAGCCTGCGGTAGTAGGCTTCGGTCATCTGCTGGTACATCGAGCTGAAGCGGTCGCTGAAGCCCTGCATCAATGACGAACGGATGTGCTCGGGGAGGTTGCCCCAGGCCGCACTCCCCCCAGGGGTCAACTGGCGGAGCTGCCCCTCGCGGGCGGGCGAGTGCTCGGGCATTTCTCCTTCACGCCGGGCCTGCTGGTTCTGCTGTTGCTGCTGGGCCTGCTGCTGCTGGCTCTGTTGCTGTTGTTGCTGCTGAGGCTGGGACTGGGGCTTCTTGCGCTGGCGCTGCTGCTGGTTGTTCTTCTTGGCGTCGTCGATGAGCTTGTCGAGCTTGCGGATGGCGTCTTCCTGCATCCGCTGGGTATCGAGGCCGACATCCCCGGATTTCTCCATGCGCCCGGCGATCTCATCCATGAGCGACACCGCCTGGACGAAGGGATCACCCTCGGATTCATCACGGAGCTGGCGATCAAGGGCTGGGTCGGTTGGCTTGGCTGGGTCCAAGGCTTCCTTGCCGGCAGGCACTGGCTTGGCCTCTTCGAGGCCGAGAGCTTCATCCAGCGAAGGAAGCTCCTGCGGTGGGGACTTCTCAGGCTGCTTTTCGCCGCCATGCGGGATGGGAGGATCCCCCGCTTTTACATCCGGCCGCGCGGCCAGGACTGACCCGACCATGAAGAGAAGCCCCAAGATGGAGAACACCGCGGCCGGGATCATCGTGGACGCTCCTGTGACAGCGGGCCAGGACTCTTCAAACTGGTCGCTTGCGGCGAAAACGCCGGCGGGGCAGGACTGTCGGGAGCCGCGTCTCCACCATCCTGCGACTTCTTGAGCTTCTCCAGCAGTGTCTTGGCCCGTTCTGCGATGTCGCGCTGGAGGCGCTGGATGTCGGCGAGTTCCTGCGGGGTGATCGCCTCCTGGGTGGATCCCGCCAGGCGTGTCCGCAGTGCCGCGATCTCCTGAAGTCCGCGCAAACCCTGGAGTTCGGCAAGGTCGGGGATCAGTTCGGGCTTCTCCGAACCGCCTTCACCGCCTTCGCCCCCACCCTGTCCTCCACCACCCTCATCCGCCCCTTCGCGGAATGCCTGCTCCTGAGGCGTCGAGGACATCGCCTGGACCAGCGACTTGAGGAGCGCTTCGGCCATCTGTTGATCTCGACCGACCGACCGCGATACCGAGCCGCCCCGCAGCGCCTCGGCGGCGGACGTGAGAACACGATCGAGCTGCTCGTGTGCGTAGCTGAAGATAATGGTCGCCTCGATGTCGGGGTTCTTGGCGCGAATCTCGGCGAGCGTCGTCCGCAGACCGTCTTCGCGCTCGCCCAGGGCACGAACCCCGGCACGCTGGCGGCGATCAAGCGTCTTGCCCAGGAGCGGCGAAGTTTCAAACGTGATCGCGGCCTGTTGCTCGAGTGCCGCCCGGTAAGCCTCAAGGATCTCCCCGCGCTTTCGGGACTGGTCCTGCTGCTCGGCCTTCTCGGACATTGTGCCCGCGATGCTGAGGGCCCGTTCGAGCGATACCAGGCTGACCTGCTCGTTCTCGCGGACCTGGTCGGCCGATGACGACGATGCACGCAGGAGTTCCACGGCGGCCCCCTGGGCCTTGGCGGCGGCTTCGAGCGGGGGAAGCACGAGCTTGGCCGCATCGGGGCCCCGATCGACCGAATCGATCAACCCCAGGGTCGAGGAATGAAGGTGGATCATGGGCCGATCGAGGCCGGCGCCGGCGGGGTTCGCGCCCGCGGCCGAGAGTGCATCAAGCTGGGCCCGCTGCTGTTCGACGAGCCCGCGGATCTGGTCGGTCAACTCGGCCAGGACGCGGCGGAGGGCCTCATCACGCTGCCGCTGCGACTGGTCGAACCGCTCAAGCATCTGCTCCATCGCCTCGGCGGCCTTCTGCTGGAGCTCGTTGGCGGATTGTGAGCGGTTCTCCTGGATCGCCTGGGCAGCCTGACGCTGGTTCGCGGCGACCTGGCGCTCGCGACCCTGCTGTGCCGCCTGTCGCATCGCCTCGGCCTGCCCTGGATCCGACTGCTCCAGGGCCTTGGCGCGTTCTTCAAGCTGGCGGAGAGCCTCTTCGGTGCGGGCCGCGAGATCCTGCTGCTGCTGCGCAAGACCCGCGAGCTTCTCGCGCTCCATCGGGGTCAGGGATTGCGCATCCTTGCCGGCGGTCTGGCGGGTCGCCTCGCGGGTCTGGTTTGCAAGCTCGCGCTGCGCCTGTGCAAGCTGCTGAATCTCCCGGCGCACGGTCCAGCCGTCCTGCCCGCGATCGAGCATCCCCACCAGCGAGGCGAGTTCCTGGCGAACCTGGTCCTGCGCGGCGGCGGCCTGCCGCTCTGCCTCGGCGGGATCCTGACCGGCGGCGACCTGGTTGTCAGCCTGCGAGAGCGCTTCTGCCGCGCGCTGCGACTCATCCGCGGCCGCTCGCAGGCTCTCGGCGGCGTCTGTCAGCATGCCGCGCATGGCGTCATCGTTAAGGGCGTTGCGGGCGAGCCGTTCGGCGAGCCGGTCGATCAACTCGGCCGGGGGCACGAGCCTCTGGGTCAGGGAACGCTGCGTGCCTGCACGCTGGGCGGGCGTCTGCCGCGACGCCTGTGCGGCGAGTTGCTCCTGCTCCTGGTCGAGCCGCATCGCCGCGTCGCGCACGGCCGCGAGCTCGTTCTGAACCTGCTCCACAAACTGTGCTTCAGAGATGACAAAGAGCCGGCGCGGGGCGGACCGGACCGGATCGTGCGTCGCGCCATCACGGGTGTATACATCGCGGGCGAGAACGCACACGGTGATTTCATCACCGGGCTTGACGCCCATGTCCGCAAGCTTGAGTTCTCCCACGACGCGAGCCTGTGCCCCCACCCCACTCTTGGTCGCTTCCGCCGCGGCAAATTCCTCCGGGGGCGATGGGGGATTTGTAACGCCTTCAGACCCCGCGGCTCTCGGGGCGATCTGCCGCTCGATCGCCGCCGACGCGAGCCACACGTCGTCGCGTGCTTCACCCTCGACGGTGATCGTCGCGGTCGCGAGCACGCCCTCGTCCTGGACGGGTGTGAGAATCGTCGCGGTCGGGGGCTGGTCGCTGACGACGCTGAGCCCGACCACCGTTTCGGAGGGGCTTGCGATACCGAACTCATCCACGGGGAGCATGACGACGCGAACACCAGACTCGGGTACGAACGTGATCTCCCACGCGGGACCTTCGGCGGTCATCTGAAGCGACGTGGGCTGCGGACCCACAAAGAGTGAACCGGGCCCTCCCGCCGGCGCCGCGACGGGCTTGTTGAGCACCGAACGAACGGTGACCTGCGAGCCTGCGAGGATGGGTCCGCC
>DATGXW010000108.1:0-13541 GCA_035298585.1 Phycisphaerales bacterium | reverse complement strand
GATCACCGCCAGCACCACCAGCCGCGGCTGGTCGATCGGGCCCGCCGCCAGGAAGCTCGAGTTGTACTGATCGTCGAAATACCCCGTCGACCCCGCCGGACGCTTCTTGCCCGCGGGGGGTTTACCGAGGGGAATCTCCGCCGTGCCGGACTTGCCGAAGATGGTGTACTTCCAGACCGTCTTGGTCTGGTCGTGCTCGGCCATCCGGTTCTCCATGTTCTCCGCCACGCCGCGCATCGTCGTGCGCGTGAGGTCGGCGATGGACGCCGGCAGCACGCGGTAGCGGACCGCCCCCTCGATCTCGCCGGGAAGTGCCGCCGTCAGCCGCAGGTCGGGGAGGGTTCCGGCCAGTTCGCCCGTGCGAGCGAACGCGCTGAACGCACGGACCATTTGCAGCGGCGTCACGGCGACTTCGTGCCCGATCGCGTACGAGGTCTGGCTGTAGATCGTCCAGTCCTTGAGCGTCGTCACGATGCCCGAGGCCTCGCCCGCAACGCCGATCCCCGTCGGCTTACCGAAGCCAAACCGCCGGACCGCCTCGTAGAGCTGGCGGTGCGTCAGCCGCTCGACCGCCTTGGCCATCCCGATGTTGGAGGAGTTGACCAGCACCTCGCCCCAGGTCATCACGTCGCGCTTGGTGACGTCGTTGAGCTTGCGCCCGTAGGGTGTGCTCCACCGACCCGACTCGGTATCAAACACCTCGCTCACGCGCGCAAGCCCAAGCTCGGTGATCGTCGCCCACACAAAGGGCTTGAAGGTCGAGCCGGGCTCGTAGATGTCCTCTGCACACCGGTTGCGGAGGAGGGCCTTGAGGGAGGGGTTCTTCTCCCTCGTCGGGTCGTGTGCAATCGTCCTGTACCGCACCGCCCCCGGCCGCGGGGCCATGTAGGGCAGCCGCCGCGCAGGGACATCCTGCCCCATCTCGCGGAGTGCACGCGGATCATCCTCCCACGGATATTCCTTCAGGTTGGGAAGATCGCGGACGATGTCGCACATGGCCAGGACTTCGCCCGTCCGCGGGTCGAGCGCCACGAGCCGGCCGCCGGCGGCGTCGCACTCTTCGATCCCGCGTTGAAGCTCCTCAAGCCCCATGGTCTGGAGTTCCAGGTCGATCGAAAGCCTGACATCCTCACCGTGCACCGGGAGCTGGACCTGCCCGGGCTCGATCCAGAGAGGCCGCCCTCCCGAATCGCGGTAGTAGCTGACGCGTCCGGCCTTGCCGGTGAGCCGGTCGTTGAGCTTGGCTTCCATCCCGATATTGGCGTCGGTCCCCACCTTGCCCACGATCGCGGCGACGGCCTCACCGCCCACTTCCTCGCGGACGAGCTTGCGCTCCAGCCCCACGCCCTGGATATTCAACCTGCGGATGTTCGCCGCCGCGTGCTCCTCGACAACCTCGTTGAAGGGGAGATAGCGGATCGGCTTGAGGATCCGCGGCGCGGCGGGCACCTGGGCAAAGGCAAGCGGCGAGGAGCCAAACCCGGTCACCGGGTCGATGAGAACCTCGGGCGTCGCCGCAAGCTCGGCGAGTTCCGGCAGCCGGTCGTCCTTCTCTCCGCCCTTGATGATGTCCTTGATCGCGTCCAGGAGGGGCAGGGGCGTCTTGGCGGGCGCCTGTGCAGCGCCGCTCACGCCGTCGGCCACCGCCTTGCGGCGTGCATTCTCCTCGAGCGCCCAGATGATCCGCTGGCCGACTTCCTCTTCAGGAATCGCAAGCTCCCGCGCGAGCGACACGATCGCCTGGTCAAGCTGCTCGGGCTTGATGTTTACCGGGTCGACAAAGACCCGCCAACCCATCCGCGAGACGGCGATCTGGCGGTTGCGCCGGTCAAGGATGTCGCCGCGGAGTGCAAGCTCGGTCCGGCTCGAAACCCGAGACTGCCTCTGCTCCCGCAGCGGCTTGCTGGGCGCAAGCTGAAGCTGCGCCACCCGCGCGAGCATCACCACGAGCAGTATCGAAATGAGCCACGCCGAGACCGTGCCCACGCGATCCGCACGCCGGAGCACCTGCGTCGAAGCCGAAGGACCGCTCTGTCCACGATCGTCCATGATCACTGGTCCAGTCGTTATTGATCTTCTTCGCCGGGCTCGTATGCCAGGAGAGGCTCTTCATCCAGCGGCTGGGTCACGCTCTCCAGCGGGTCGTGTTCATCCTCGTGCGCCTGCGGCGCGGTCTGCGTCCGGCTCCCCGAGGGCGAAGCCTTCTTGCCGCCGTCACCCGCGGGCTTCTTCCCACCCGCCGGCGAACGCTCGGCGGTCTTGGTGGCGGGCTTGGCGCCCGGCTTGACCTCGGCAACCGCCCCCTTGGATGTGCCCGGTGCCGGCGCAACCCCGGGCTTGTCCTCCCGGGGAAAGATGATCGGCTTGAGGGATGAAACACCGGCCACCAGCGACCGGACATGGTCGGGCCGGACCTCAAGCCCGATCTCCGTCCGAAGCTTGAAGAGCCGCTCATCGGCGGCGCGGATCCGCAGCTGCGTCTGTGCCATCTCGTGTGCAGCCTGAAGCCTGGCCTGGCGCATGGCAAGCAGCGAGCATCCAAAGACGCCCATGCACACGATGCAGCAGGCCAGTTTCGCAAACACGAGGGAAGACTCCACGCGAGAAGGGGCCGGCAGCGCGGGCCGAGAACCTATGCAAAGACGCCCGGGGACCACCGCGGGCGTCGGAAGGACCGTTCAGACCCGGCTTACTTGGCCGGAAGCTTGAGCACCATCCCCACGCGAAGATCCTCGGGGGTCTTGAGCATCCCGCTGTTGAGCGAGAGGATCTCCTTCGAACGGCGGGAAGTCCCAAGCTCGCGCTGAGCGATGTGGCCCAGCGTGTCACCCTTCTTCACCGTGTACGAAGCGTTCTTGCCGGCGGCGTCGTTCGCCGCGGGAAGTTCGCCCTTGGGAAGTTCGTTCTTGCCCTCGCGGCTCGTGCCGACCAGGGGCTCAAGGTCGTTGCTCGCCACGCGGACCTTCTCGGGCGCGGGAAGAGAGATCTTGCCCGTCAGCACCTCGAGCGTCGGGACCTTGACGGTCGAACCCACCTTGAGCCCGCTCGACTTGAGATCGTTGTACTTCTGAAGCTGTGCGTGCAGCGAACCATTGCGGTAGTACTTCTGCGCGATCTGGTAGAGCGTGTCGCCCTCGACCACCTTGTGGACGCGGTCCGTTGAAGCCGCGGGCGTCGCGCCCGCCGGAGCCTTGATGCCTGCAAGGTCGTTCTCGCGTCCCGTGCCCTGGTCGATCACAAACGGCTTGTGCTCGGGCTCGCCGCCCATCGCGATCTCACGCGCAGGCTGGGCGCCCGTCCGCGGCGCGGGCTCCACAGCGCCCGCCGAATCGCGGTGCGTGTTCGAGACCTCCAGCGCCTGCTCACGCTCCGCACGCGCGAGCTGCTCTTCCTGCTGGGCCTGCTTGGTCAGGAGCATGTCCGCCGTCGGCGGAGTCTGGGCCGCCACGGGCGCGGCGGGATTGGAGCCGTCGAGCCTGCTCATCCGCGCCTTGGAGAGGTAATCACTCACCAGGACCGTGACGACCAGGACCAGCGAGAAGCCAAGGATCAGCGAGAGTTTGAGTTCACGGGTCACGACGGACTTCCTCGCCGGACGGGCCGCTGACGCAGGCGGACCGGCCATTGATGCGGTCCGGATTCGACGTGCACACAACTCGCACGACGCGCCGGACCAACTCCCTGATGCGGGCTGTCCACCCGGCGCGTCCATGCGTCGGATCTCGGACAACTCGCATCCTTCAATGCACCCGCACGGGCGTCGGCCCGCACGTGCACCATCATACCTTCGCACACCCGCCAGTCACGCCCAAAGACCTGTCTGGCACACCCGCCGGAACGACTTCCGCCGTCCCGGACACCAACCATCTCCCCGACTCTTTCAGCCCACTTCCAATCCACCCGACCCAGCGCTGATCAACCGACCCTGCACACCCGAAGCTTGGCCGACCGGCTGCGGGGATTCCGGCCGGCCTCCTCATCACCCGGCCCCACGGGGCCGGAGGTCAGCAGTTCCACCCACCCCTTCGCGCCCAGGTCCGCGAGTGCTCGCTTCACGGGCCGATCTTCAAGGGAGTGGAACGAAACCAACCCCACGCGTGCACCGCGGCGGAGCCACGATGCACGCTCTTCATGAACGGCCCGCGCCCCACGCTCAAGCCCGGCCAGGAGTGCTTCCAAGCTCCCGATCTCGTCGTTCACGACGATCCGCAGCGCCTGGAAGGTCCGTGTCGCCGGATCGATCGCGTGGGGATCGAACCGCCTGGGCACGGCGGACCGAACGATCTCGGCGAGCCGTCCCGTGCTCGTTATCGGCGACTGTGCACGCTCGCGGACAAGTTTTCGCGCGATCCTCCCAGCTTCCCTATCTTCGCCGTAGGTTCGTATCAGTTCTGCCAGTTCTGACTCTGGTAGCGTTGATACCAGTTCTGCCGCCGTCACCGGCAGCGTCGGGTCCAGCCGCATATCGAGCGGCCCATCCTTCGAGAAGGAAAGCCCCCGGGCCGGGTCATCCACCTGGGTGGAGGCAAAGCCAAGATCCGCGAGCACGGCGTCGGCGGCGAGCCCTTGTTCGGAAAGCTTTCGGGGAAGCTCGGCGAAGTTCCCTTGGATCGTGACGACGCGGATGCCGGGCGCTGCACTCTGAACATTCACCACCGCTCGGGCCAGGTTCGCCGGATCGACGTCGTTGAGCACCACCGTGCCGCGCGGACCAAGCCGCCGCGCCACCATCGCCGCATGACCACCCAGGCCCGCCGTGCAATCGACGTATGTCTCTCCCTCCTGGGGAGAGAGAAGATCGAGAATCTCGGCGGGAAGAACGGGGACGTGGCTCACGGGCGGAGCGTAGCCGGAGGATGACCGGCGTGCAGTTTCATGTGCACACCGATGACGGACAGAGCAGCCCGCCTGGAAATCAGCACCCACCCTCAAAAGCCTGGACAAACGCGTCGTAGTCGTCGGTGTCAACAAAGCCCGTGCCGTCAAAGTCCGCCGCGGGATCGCCGGCCTCAAAGAGATCAACGAAGTACGTAAAGTCGTCGAGATCCACGAAGCCCGAGGCATCAAGATCGGCGGGGCAGGATGAGTAGATCAGGGTGACCGTGGCGATGTTCGACACGCCTCCGGGCGTGGTCACCTGGAACTTCATCTCTTCCTGACCGCTCGCGCCGGGCATGGGCTTCACGATGCGGTAGGCGCCGCCGTACGAACCCTCGATGGTCGCCATGGTCGGCGCCTGCGTGATCGTGTAGGTGTATCCCGCGCCCGAGAGCACACTGTCGTAGGTCGCCGGAAGCTCGACCACGTATGACTGGGCCTGGGGGAGCCGCTTGCGGTAGCTCGAAGCGACGGGGGCGACGTTGGCGGGCGTTCCGCTCGGGGCGACCGTCACCTGCACACGCGCGCTGCGGGAGATGCGCCCGCTCAGGTACTCGGTCTCAGCGCGGAGCGTGCTGACCCCGGCCCCCAGCACCTGCCCATGCACCGAGAGCGTGGCGCTCGCGTTGGGAGACGCGGCGATGACCCGCCCGTTCTGCAGCAGGCGGATCTCCTTGACGTCCCCGCCCAGACCCGCGGCGACGAAGTCAAACCGCGTCGCGAGATTCCCGCTGGTCACCACCGGCGTGAGCGTGGTCCTGCGGCCGAGATTGTCGACCTCGATCGTCCCAGCCCAGCGGCCTCCCGACTTCACCGGCGTGCTGTCCCATGCCAGGACCCGGACGTCGTTCACGCCATCAGGAAGCGTGGCGGTATCGAACGCGAACTGCCCGCCGGGCGCGACCGACTGCACAACCACCCCGTTGAGGAGCAGATCGAAGCCCGCGATGGCGCCCGTGGGGTGTGTCGTCGTCGCCGTGGGCGTCAGCGTCACCATCCCCGAGACCGGACCCGTCGGCGCATCGGCCACCGACACCTGCGGGATGTGTGCAAACGTCCGCGCCAGGGGATCGCCCACGAAATACTGCTGGAAAGGCACGTACTGGAGGTTGCGGAACCACGCCTCGGCCTGCGTGACGCCCTGGAAATAGTGTGCATGCATCATCGCACGCGGGAACTTTCCCGTGTAGTTGCACGGCTCCTCGATCGCGCCCGAGCTTCCACCCGCGTTGAATGCGATCCACTCGCTGGTCTTGGTCTGCGAGTTGATGTCGTACGCCGCGGCGTACGACGTCAGGTGATCGCAGAAGGCCCCCGACTTGATCGTGATCCCCTGCCCGGTCAACCCAAAGCTCGCCACGCCCGTCATGATCCCGAGGCAGTCGGTCTTCCCCGTCGGCAATTCGCCGACCAGGATGTCGCACAGCCCGCCGCGATTGAGGATCGCCGTCCGAGCTGCGTTGTACCCCGAGGCGCGGACGTTCCGCGCCGTGTCGGCCGTGTTGTTCATCAGGTAGAACGTGCCCGCGGGGCGCGTGCCGTCGGCCGCCACGCTCGCGGTCAGCGAGTTGAGAATCTGCGGGATCGTGTTGCCCCGGATCCCCGTCCAGCCCAGCGAGACGCCGATGTAGTACCGCCGTGCGTTGACATTGGTGCTCTCGACGCCGTTGAGGTACAGGACGTTGCTGTCAAACGCCGCCGCCACATCGCTCGTCGCGTAGAAGCGGTTGTTCTTGGCCTGCGTCGTCGGACCCGTCAGGATCTCCCCCGAGATGGGCGCCATCGTGTACAGCGTGCCCAGGCTGAACCGCTGGATATCAAAGCACGAGTCGGTGACAAGCCCGCCCTCGGAAACCCAGAAGGTGTCGGTGGGCGAAACAACCACGATGTCCGCGTGGTCGGGGATGCCGCGCTCGTCAAGGAAAGCCTGGAAGGCCGGCTGCTGCACGGCGGTCCAGTTCTGGTAACTCGTCGCCGCCGCGGAATCCATGTACAGGATGTTCGACTCGGGGATGTTGCGCAGGCGGATGTACTCGTTGGCGATGTGCATCGAGTCGGCGAAGGCCGGGTCGATGATGATCACCGCGTTCTCGGGCGTCGAGCCCGCCCGCGCCGGGCTGAGAACGCCCGTCGAAGTCACCGCCGCCGCCGCGAGAAGAAGCCCCACGGGTCGATTGGTCCAACGCATGTATCCGGTCTCCATCTGTACACCCGGTCTTCGGCGCTTTGGCCCGCGACCTTGGGTGTCGAGACGAATCTAGCACGACCGGCTCTGACTTGGAATACCAAACGTCCCGAAACCGTCCAATCCCGCCCGGAACCCCGGCTAGGACCTTGATACGCGGCTTCCTTGGTCCCCCACCACGGCCCGGCGCCCCAAAGCCGCCCCGGTCGGGGGCCCGGACCGTCCGGATAAAGAACAAGGCCCGCACAGTGGCGGGCCTTGTCAGAGGGCTGCACATGATTTGCCGTCGCCGGCTCTCAGAAGATGAGCTGGAACTGGAAACGAACGGCGATCTGGTTGTCGTTGTTGTCAGGAAGAAGGGCGTTGCGGCCGTTGGTCGAGATCAACTCGTTGTTCGAAGGCTCGTTGAGGAACCAGCACAGATCGGTCGAGAACTTGGCCGCGTGGCTTTCGGGGATGAAGTAGTGGTTCCAGCCGACCGTGAGGGTGTTGAAATCGTCATCCTCCGCGCGATCGCTGTCGGGCGCAACCCAGTCCCAGCGGCCGAAGATCTCGTCGTGATCGCTCACAAAGAAGCCGGCCTGGGCCACCACGCCGAAGTCGTCGAGGCTGTCGGACGAGTCACCCTCGTCGTAGTGCGAACCGATGCCCGCGATGAACATGTTCCAGCCGTCAGACTCAAATGAGAAGTCGACCGTGTAGCTGATCAGATCGCTCTGCGGATCCTCGGGCGAGCCGGGGGTCGCGGTGTTGCCGTCGTGCTGCCAGTGGACGGCGGCGCCCAGGAGACCGCCGGTCTTGCCCCCGCGGAAGCTCGTGAAGTCCTCGAACTGCTTCCAGTCGGCCTCGCCGAACTTGAACTCCGCGCGGGCCGTCACACCCACGTCAGCCTCGGTCGTCGAGGTGTAGCGGGTGTTGAGCGCCTGCAGGCCGTCGTTGATGCTGGCCATGCCGCGGAAGGAATCAACCGTGTACTGCAGCTCGACGCCCTGCGTGCGACCCTGGTTGAAGACCGAGTCGACCACAGAACGCTCGATCGCGAGCTGGTAGACGTCGCTCACAAGCTGCTCGCGCTGCAGCGGCGCCTTGAACTGGCCGACACGCAGCGTCAGCTCGTCGCTGAACGCGTAGGTGATGAACGAGTCGAGCAGGCTCATCTCGCCGGTCGTACGGCTGAACTCACCCTCGACCTTGAACTTGAGGTTCGGGTCAAGCACGTTGCCCGAGAAGTTCAGCCGCGTCCGGGCGAGCTCAAAGCCGTTGGCAAAGCCGCTGTCGTGCGCTGAGCCCGTGTCGGGGTCATCGCGGAAGTTCAGGAGGTAGCGGAACTGCGTGAACCCGCCGACCTTGAGCTTGTTCTCGCCGTCGGTGATGAAGAAGCCCTTGGCCTTCTCCATGTACTGGGTCTTGGCCACCGCGTCGGCGGCAAGCTCCGCGCGCGTCGCGCGGGCGGTATCATCGCCCGCGAGGGCAAGACCCGCCGAGAAGGCGACAACGGCGGCGGAAACGATCGATGAACGGCGAGTCATGTGCATGGCTCCGAAGACTCTCACCCCTCAGCCTGGGCGGCACGCGCCGTCCCGGAAAAAAAGCCCGGTCGCACCTTTCGGTACGACCGGGATGAAAAACTCAGGATCGCGATCCGTTCAAGCTTGCTTAGAAGGCGAGCTGGAACTGGAAGCGGACGAGGATCTGGTTGTCCTCGCTGTCGGGCAGGAGGCCGGTGGCCGCCGAACCCGTCGTGGAGTTCACGAGGCTGTTCTGGTCAGCCTCGGTGAGGGCCCACATGAGCTCGGTGGTGAACTTGGCGGCCGAGCTATCCGGGACGAAGTAGTGGTTCCAGCCGAAGGTCAGGGCGTGGAAGTCGTCGTCGTTGGCGTTGCGGTCATCGTCCGGGATGACCCAGTCCCAACGGCCGAAGAGCTCGTCCTGCTCGGTGATGAACACACCGCCCGAGACCTGCACGCCGAAGTCGTCGGTCGACTCGCCGTTGTTGTCATCCGGGTCGAGGTGGCGGTGAACGAACGCACCGTAGAGGTTCGCACCGGCGAACTCGATCGAGCCGTCGATGGTCCACTGGAGGAGGTTGAGCTGGGGAACCGAACCGCTGCCGGGGTGAGCGGTGTTGCCGTTGTGCTGGTAGTGGATGCCCGCGCCGATCATGGAGGCGACGCCGTTGTCGCTCTTCCAGCTGGCGAAGTCATTGAAGCGGGCCCAGTCGCCCGAGAGCTTGCCCTCGACGCGAGCGGTCACGCCGAAGTCGGCTTCGGTGCCGTTGGTGTAGCGGGTGCCGGCGGTCTGTGCACCGTCGTCGATGGCGACGATGGCCTTGAACGCGTCGGACTGATACTGCATCCAGACGCCCTGGCTGTAGCCGGGGTTGAAGACGTCGGTCACGACGCCGTAGTCAGCGCCCTGGACGCCGAAGGGGCTGGAGTACCACTCACGCATGAGCGGGATCTGGAACTGACCACCGAAGACGGTGATCTCGTCGCTGTACTTGTAACCGGCGTAGGCGTCGAGGAGGTCGAAACCACCCTCAGAGCCATCCGAGAACTGACCCTCGATCTTGAAGATCAGGTTCGGATCAAGGACGTTGCCCGTGAAGATCAGGCGGGTCCGGGGCAGCTCGAAGCCGTTGGTGAAGCCGCTGTCGTGGTCACCCGCCGACTGGGGGTTGTCACGGAAGTTCAGGTTGTAGCGGAACTGGGTGAAACCACCCACGCGCAGCTTGTTCGTGCCGTCGGTGATGGTGAAGCCGTTGTTCTTGGCGAAGTACTGGGTCTTCGCGGCGGCGTCAGCGTTCATCTCGGCCGAGTAGGCCCGCTCCGAGTCGCTCTGGGCGATGGCGCCCGAAGCGCCGAGGCCGAGAGCCGCACCCGCGAGCGTCACAAGAAACTTATTCCGATTCATCTCGCGAAACTCCTTCGAATGTGACCCGGACTTTCGGTCCGTTGAGCCCGGGCTCGACTGTGGTCCGACTTTGCGAGGGGATCGACCACGAGGCCGACCCGTCGGACGTTTTCTGATCTTCCGCTTGCCCGCTCCGGGCGAGCTTGTCGGGGCGACATGCCCCGCGGAACACAAACTCTGAAACGAAACTCCCTACCGCAGATCCAGGCACCTTCCCGCGAACTCCGCCGCACGAATCACTCGCCTGGATTGCTCCTCAACGCCGAATGGCGATCAAGAGCGAGTAGATACTAGCCAGCAAGTAAAGCGACCGCAAACCAACCGATAACGTTTTTCGGCCCGATCCACACCGAACCATGAGCGTTGATGTACAAATAAATTCCTAACTCGACCAAAAATCCGCTCCACATCCCCCACTTCTACCCCATCCCACACCCCCGCTATCGCTCCAGAACCAACCACCGCTCTCCCGACATCCCAGATTCTCAGGACGGTATTAGCGCAACCCAAGCACAGCAGAACGCCACGGTTTGCTCTTGTTTCCCTATCGTTTCCGCACATGGCAGCGTGCCGAACGCTCGGCAACGCCATTCCACCGTCGGGCTCGCTGGCCGACTCGGTCCAAGAGGCTCCCGCGTGAATCAATACAAGCACGTCCTGATTGTCGATGACGAGCGAGATTTGGTTGATTTGCTCACGATCAACCTCCAGAAAGCGGGTTATCAGACGTCCACAGCCCTGAACGGACGCCAAGCATTAGCCGCACTCGAAGCCGCCCATCCCGATCTGATCCTCCTGGATCTCATGCTCCCGGAGATCTCCGGCATCGAAGTCGCCCGCCGTGTTCGGACCGATCCGGCCACCGCCCACATCCCCATCGTGATGCTCACCGCCAAGGGCACCGAGGGAGATCAGCTCGCCGGCCTGACGATGGGCGCGGATGACTACATCGCCAAGCCCTTCTCGATGCGCGTGCTCCTCGCACGCGTCGAGGCCGTTCTCCGCCGCACCGCCAAGCCAGACTCCGCCCCCAGAACCTTCTCGCTCGGCACCATCATCCTGAACACGGACACCCACCAGGCCACCGTCGACGGTGCGGCCGTCAAGCTCACCTTGACCGAGTTTCGTCTCCTGTGTGCACTCATCCAGGCCTCGGGCCGGATCCTCTCCCGCTCGGCCCTCATGCAGCGGGCCATGGGCCCGGGCGTCACGGTGACCGAACGCACCATCGATGTGCACGTCACTTCGATCCGCAAGAAGCTCGGCCCCCACGCCGGCAAGATCAAGACCGTCCGCGGCGTGGGTTATCGGATGGTTGATTCCGACGACGCCGACGACCTGGTTGAAGTCGAATCGCCCGAAACCGCCTGATGCAACTTGTTCCCGGGCGCGACTTGGAATCGAGCCAGAGACGGGGCTCGGCCCGATAATCGATGGGTGGCGCGGCGGCGTGTGTGCACACGCACACTCTTCCCGTGGCCGGGGCACGGCGCCCGTGGATCGTTGATGCACACGCGTGGGTCGATGAGTACATCGGAACAGACAGGTCAAGAGCAAGCCAAGAGCACCGTCATGGGCGGCGGTGGCGGCGCGCGATGGATGCAGGGCGCGCGGACGACGTCCGTTCTTCTGTCGGCGACCTTGCTGTGTGCCCTGCTTGGGATCTGGTGGAGCTGGTGGTGGCTGGGCGTCGTTGTTCTTCAGGCGGGTGCGATTCTCAACGAGCGGCGGAGAATGGCGTCACTGGAAGCCAGGGATGAAGCCGAAGGGGATGCTGCACACGCGGCGAGCGGGCTTGCGGGTGCACTGCCGCAGGAGTTCAACGAGTCCGTCGCGCGGCGGGATGGTGCGTCCACGACCGGCGACATCATCCGCGCGGCGACGGATCGCGTCCGGTCGCTCACCACCCAGCGCAACACGCTTCGCGCGGTGCTTGACGCGGCGGGGGATCCGATCCTGATCACCAACCCCGGGGGAACAGTGGTGGTCTGGAACATCGCGACGCAGACGTTCCTGGGTCGAAGCGCAGACCGGGTCGCGGGCCGAACGCTTGAGGAGCTTTTCACCTCGGCCGACATCGTCGCGGTGCACGCCTCGGCCGCGGCGGGGCTTCGCCGGCATGCGACGGTGCGGCTTGCGCGCGAGGGCGGCCACCGCCTCTTTGAAGTCATCGCCGCGCCGATGGATTGGATCATGATCGAGGGGGATCAGACCACGTCGAGCTCTGCCAGCCGCGCGGTGTGCGTATTTCTCCGCGACATCACGGAGCTTGCCTCGGCGAGCCAGCTCCAGACCGACTTTGTCGCGAACGCCAGCCACGAGCTGCGCACCCCGCTCTCGTCGATCCGCGGCGCAACGGAGACCCTGCTCGACGATTCAGAAGATCCCGCGCTCCGCAGGCGCCTGCTCCAGATGGTGGAGACCAATGTCAGCAGGTTGGAGGAACTGATCCGGGATCTTCTCGATCTTTCGCGGCTTGAATCGAAGGACACGGGCCCTTCGCTCGGGCCCGTTTCGCTGGGCGGCCTCATCGAGACGCTGACGCGCGAGTTCCAGCAGGCGTGCACGAGCAAGCGGGTATCGCTCTCCTTTGAGATCGATCCGGGGATCAGGACGCTGCACACCGATGGGAGGCTGCTGGACATGATCCTGCGCAATCTCATCGAGAACGCGGTAAAGTTCGCGTATGAGGGAACGACGGTGCACGTCACGGGACGGGTGATCGAGCGTGCCGGAGAGCGCGGTCAAGGGGTGCGCTTCCAGGTGATTGACCAGGGGATCGGGATACCGCTCGCCGGTCAATCGCGGGTCTTTGAACGCTTTTACCAGGTGGACCCGTCTCGGCAAGGGGGGACGCACCGACGAGGGACGGGGCTGGGCCTTGCGATCGTCAAGAGCGCGGTCGAAGCGCTCAAGGGAACCGTCTCTGTCGAATCCGTGTGGAAGCAGGGAACGGTGATGACGGTGGACCTGCCCGGATCGCCCGAACCGTGACCGCGAGGCCCGGCATGCCCGCATTCAACCCGCGCGACCACGCGTCGCCAGGTAGGCTCGGACCGCGGCGTACAGATCCTCGCTGCGGTCAAAGACGCCGACGGCGCCGATCTGGAGCGCCAGCGATCGCCGCTCGTCGTTGACATACCCGCAGTAGAAGAACACCGGCAGATCCGGGTAGCGGGCCCGGATCTCGCGGGCAAAGTCGAGTCCCGAGTCCTGGGATGCGCGACGGATGTCAGACAGCACGAAGCGGTAGCCGCCGCGCTCGAGCGCTGCACGTGCATCGTCGCTCGATTGGTAGCTGTCGGCGAAAATGCCCATCTCTCCCAGGGCACGCCGTTCATCGATGTTGTTGGGAGGCTGGTCATCGACCCAGAGGGCGTGAACGATCTGGCGTGCACGCCCGCCCCGCCGCACGGACTGGCGGGTGGCGGAAGGGCGAGCTGGAATCGCCGCCGGCGCGGGATCCTGGGCGGCCTGCGTGGGAGTCTGGTTGGTCAGCTTGCGGAACGCGTCGTAGAACGAGCTGAGCGAGCAGAAGCCCGACTCAAACGCCACACGGACCACG
>DATGXW010000107.1:0-4461 GCA_035298585.1 Phycisphaerales bacterium | reverse complement strand
AGTCGACGTTGACGCGCTGGCGGACAAGCCGTTCGAGTTCATCGACGACGCCCTCAAAGGGTATCGAAGAGGTATCCACGCGGATCGCATCATCCGGGCAGGTCAGGGGGCCGTCGGTCCGCGTGGAGTCGGAACGGTCGCGTGCGATGATGTCTTCAAGCACCGCCTGTGCATCCGGCATCTGGCCGGTCTTCTTGAGCTGCTGAACCCTTCGCACCGCACGCACTTCGGGCGAAGCGTCGAGATAGAACTTCACGGGGGCGGCGGGGAAGACGACCGAACCCTGGTCACGACCCTCGGTCACCAGCCGGCGATGCTCTTCACCGATCTGGCGTTGCTTCTGGACCATGAGTGCACGCAGGGCGGGAATCCCGGCGATCGGCGAGACGATCGCGGTGACATCCCCCTCGCGCAGGCGGTGGTCGATCGAGGCGCTCCAGGCAAGGAGCGAGGGCGGATCGTTCGACCAGTCAAAGTGCAGATCCGCGTCCGCCACAACCCGCACGAGCGAATCGGGATCATCCAGGGAAAGGCCTCGATCGATCGCGATGGCCGCGGCGGCCCGGTACATCGCGCCGGTGTCGAGGAAATCGAGCCCCAGGCGGGCCGCCAGCTGGCGAGCAACGCTGGATTTGCCGGTCCCCGCGGGGCCGTCGATGGTGATGATGATGGGCCGGTCCGACGGTGCCAAGGCGTAGACCACGCGAGCTGCGGAGCGGCGGGCATCGATCGCGGAATGGCCAGCCATGGGTGCCAAAGTTCCGGCTCAGCCTGTCCGGCCGGCGCCGGCGAGAATCATCCGCAGCGCCTCGCGGCTCCGCGTGATGCCCATTGTAACATCGCCCCCACCCCGGTAGTCAATCCCCAATGAGCCGTCGTACCCGACGCTCAGGACCGCCTCCACCAGGGGTTTGAGATCGTAGGGCTTGTGGATGAAGAGCTCCGTGGGGCCCTCTTCCTCATCGTCCCCGCGGCCCTCGGCAAGTTCATCCGCGAGGGCTTCCAGTTCAAGGTCAAGATCATCATCATCGATCTCGTCGTCGACCTCAAGATCGCCTTCCTCGGCGACCGCCCCGGGGGCGGCCAATGCGGGGGGCGCATCTCCTTCCGCGGCGGGCTTCAGTGAGATCTTGGGGATCGAGACTTCCTGGACTTCAAAGTCGATCGTCACGGCGGTGACGCACGAGGCGTAGGGAATGAGTCGGCGGAGGTAGGGGATGGGTTCCTTGACCTTGGTCGCGCTGAGGAAGTCGGGGAGCGTGCCGATGCGGAAACCGCCGACCTTCTTGATGATCTCGGTCACCTTCTCGGGGATGCTGGTGAGCCCCTCGGTCGGCGCGATGAGGACGTTGAGGTCGAGCCGTTCGGCGGGTTCTGCGATGTCCTTGAGCCGCTTGACTGCGTAGGCCTGGGCCAGGTCGGTCGCCGGGCCGGTCATCGTCAAGGCCGCCGAGTTGCACCCCAGGATGTGTGCAGCGCGGACAACCGCTTTCATGCGTTCGACGGCCTTGGCCGCGACGGCGGGATCGGGGTCGGCGAGGGGGAGCGGGTTGGTCTCGATCAGCAGGAGACATGCACACCCGGACTTGTCGGCCCGCTCCCGGATCGTCTCGAGGCGGGAGCGGTCCGCGCCGGCGAGAAGATCGGTGGTGAGGTTGAGCCCGCTGAGGCCCAGCGTGTTCTTGGTGTACGCCGGAAGGTCGGTCAGCGCGAGCTTGGGCCGGGAGCCGTCGGCGGGCGCCAGGAGTGATTTCAAGCAGGATGCGTGCAGTGTGAAGAGCATGCGAGGGGACCAGTGTAGTCGCGTCGCGCCGGGTCGATGTTCCCCCGGTGAAGTCGGCGGGGAGAGGGGTGGTTATGGGGTGTGACCGGAAATGGAGTCCAAAGATGAAAGTGGGCCGGAGGCGGGCAGGGTGTGCACACGCAACCGGCTTGTTCCGGATGGCTAGGATGGGGCGTCAACCCGGGCCGGCGCGGCAGCCGGCCACCGGTCCTTCATCGAATTGACGAAAGGCGCAGGGCACATGGCATCTCCTTCCGACCGCGTGTACTCCGATTCGCACGAATGGCACAAGTTTGACGGGGACGTGGTGACCCTGGGCCTGACCCAGTACGCCGTCAACACCCTGACGGACATCACCTACGTCGAAATGAAGAAGCCGGGCACCAAGTTCAAGGCCGGCGAGATCGTGGGCGAAGTGGAGTCCGTGAAGGCCACGAGCGACATCTACTGCTCGGTCGGCGGCGAAGTGATCGAGGTCAACAAGGCCCTCTCCGACGATCCCTCGCTGCTCAACTCAGACCCCCTCGGCAAGGGCTGGCTGTGCAAGATCAAAGTTTCGGACGCGAGCGGCAAGAGCAAGCTCCTGGATTCGAAGGCCTACGACGCGGCCCACCCGGCGTAAGTCGGGAGGGAGCATCCACGCGGACGTCGGCCGCTTGGCGGGGCGATCTTGCCGGCAAGGGTAACCCTGTGGGGGCGGGTGTGCGTGAGAACTGCACCCCGTTGCCGGCGTGGAGTGCTCTGCGTTGCTGACGTGCACGGATCTTCACAAGTCCTATCGCCTTGGTGATGGCAGCGTTCAAGCCCTGCGCGGGGTCGATCTTGCGATCGGCGAGCCGGGCTTTTATGCCATCATGGGGGCATCGGGGAGCGGGAAGTCGACCCTGCTGCACCTCCTGGCGACGCTCGATCGCCCAGACAAGGGTTCGATCGAGCTCGCGGGGACTCGCCTCGACCAGCTCAGCGAGCGCGAGGCCACGCGGTTCCGGCGCCACGGCGTCGGGATCATCTTCCAGCAGTTCAACCTGATCCCCACCCTGACCGCGCGCGAGAACGTCGAACTGCCGGGGATGCTGGCGGGGGAGGAGCCGCGGAAGCTCAACGCACGCAGCGGAGAACTTCTTGAACGGCTCGGGCTGCGGGAGCGCGGGGACCATCGCCCGGATGCACTCTCGGGGGGTGAGCAGCAGCGGGTGGCGATTGCACGTGCACTGATGTTCTCACCGCCGCTGATCCTGGCCGACGAGCCGACCGGCAACCTCGACTCGGCATCGAGCGGGAAGCTGTGGTCGCTCCTGGGGCAGATCGCGTCGGAGGAGAGGCTGCTGGTGGTGATGGTGACGCACGAACCGCTGGCGGCCTCGCACTGCCGGTGTGCGTTCATTCTTCAGGATGGCCGCGTCCGCGCGACCATCCAGACGGAGGGTCTTGATGCGGCCGGCGTGGCGACTCGCTATCAAGAGTGCATCAGGTCGTCGTAGCCGGTCGATCCTGCTCACGCTCACCGTGGCGCTCTCGGCCGTGCTCATCACCGCCGTGTCGTGCGTGATGTCGTCGCTCGACTTTGCGATCCGCCAGAACGTCGTCGCCATGGTCGGGGTGGGTGATGGACACCTTGCCGGCGCGTCGAACGCGCAGACGATCCCCGCGCGATACCTCGAGACCGTGCGCGGATGGCCCGAAGTCAGGTTTGCGACCGGGCAGTTGCAGGAGAGCGTGTCGCTTGAGCTGCAAAGACCCTGGTGGGGCCCGCTTGAAGATGACGCTCCGCAGGAATCGGTGCTGGAGGGCCCCTTTGACCGCCGGGACCGGCGGCTGCAAGCCACCGGGTTTGCCGTCGGAATCGTGCCCGCCGAGGAACTGGCGGTCCGGCCCCGGAAGCTCGTCGAGGGGCGCTGGCCGGAGAAGCCAGGGGAGATCGCGCTCGACGAGATGTACGCGGGTCGGCTGAGCAGGCAGGCCGCTCCCGGCTCGGTCCTCTCCCAGGTCTCTCGTGTCGGCAGGGGAAAGGGCGTCCGCGAGATGCTCGGCCCGCGACCCAGCGATCCGCCGCGCTCGGTCGTGACACGCGATGAACGGGATGTGCTCAACCGCGCGTGGGACCTCCGCCCCGGCGACACCGTCCGGCTTGTCAGGCTCTTTCGCGAGCCGATCGAACTCACGGTGGTCGGGATTGTCGAACAACCCCCGCTGGGAGGAAAGTCCCAGGGCTACGTGCTGCTCGAATCGCTCGCACGGATCTATGGGCTGGAAGAACGCCTGACACGCGTGGACTTTGTCCTCAAAGACGGCGTGGATCACGAGCGATTCTTCGAGGAGCGCAAGCAGCGGCTCGGCCGCGGTGTGGTGCTGAGCTCCGCGCAGTCCACGACGTCCGCCCTCGAACAGAACCTGGCGGGGAACAAGATCGGGTACGCGGTGGTGTCGTCGATGGCGTTTTTCGGCGCTTCATTCATCATCATGACGGGTCTTTCCACGGGTGTCACCGAGCGTCAGCGCGAGCTTGCGATCCTGCGATCGCTGGGGGCGACGCGGCTTCAGATCGCCGAGACGCAGATCACGGCCGGGCTCTTGATCGGCGTCGCGGGCGCGATCGCCGGGCTTCCACTTGGAACCTGGCTTGCCAGCGCGGTGGTGGGGCACTTTGAGGCTGAGATTCCCACGGGGCTGAAGGTCTC
>DATGXW010000106.1:0-13236 GCA_035298585.1 Phycisphaerales bacterium | reverse complement strand
CGCTCATCCCTGCGCAGGCCTCGCCCGGGTCTCGTGGAGCGCACCATGGATACGCCTGGATCGTTGTGTACGATGGATGAGCCCATGTCAGAAGCGCCGCAACAAGCAGCCGTGACGCGGATTCTCGCCCGGGCCTCGGAGGGTGACGCCGCCGCCACCGAGGAACTCTTCCCCATCGTGTACGAAGAGCTGCGCGGGATCGCCGCCGCCTTTCTCAGGGATGAGCGCCGTGCACAGACCATGCAGCCCACCGCCCTGGTCAACGAGGCGTACCTGCGCCTTATCGGGCCGGGCGAAACCACCTGGGAGAACCGCGGCCACTTCTTCGGCGCGGCCGCCAGGGCCATCCGGAGGATCCTCACCGATCACGCGCGGCGGCGAAACCGCGCCCGCCGCGGCGGCGGACTCGAGCGCGTGCCGTTCAACGAGAACTCCATCGCCTGCGATGCATCCGGCGTCGACATGGAAGGGCTGGATGCAGCGCTCTCCAGGCTCTCGGCGATGGATCCGCAGAAGGGACACATCGTCGAGCTGCGGTTCTTCGGCGGGCTGACGGTCGAGCACACCGCGCTGGTCCTGGGGATCTCACCCAGCACCGTGGCCCGCGAATGGCAGTTTGCCCGCGTCTGGCTCGGCCGCGAGCTGGGTGCGGACCGGTAATTCGAGGAGTGCGAGGGCGTGCCGGAGAGCTCGGGCAATCTCCAGGAGGGTTCCGACGCTGACAGCGCGGCCGCCGTGCGGCTCCGGCGTGTGGAGGCGATCTATTTCGAAGTGGCGCTCCTTGCGCCGGGCGATCAGGACGCGGCGATCTCACGGCTGTCGAGCGGCGACAACGGCATCGAGGCCGAGGTCCGTGCACTCCTCGATTCAGCGCGGAAGATCGGCGGTTTCCTCGATGAGCCCGCCCTCGGCCGCGGTATTGACCAGTTGACCAGCCAGTCGCAGGCAGACCCGCTTGCGGATCCTCTGATCGGTGTCGTGCTCGGCGCGTTCCGCGTCCAGGAGAGGATCGCATCGGGGGGCATGGGCACCGTCTACAAGGCACATCGCACCGACGGCCAGTTTGAGCAGTCGGTTGCCATCAAGGTAGTGAAGCGCGGCCTTGATTCAGAGCAGATCATCGAGCGATTCACCCGCGAGCGCAGGACCCTGGCCAGCCTCGACCACCCTTACATCGCCAGGCTTCTCGAGGGCGGGGTCACGCCCGATGGACGGCCATTCCTCGTGATGGAGTAGGTCGAAGGGTTTGAGATCGATGAGTACTGCGACCGCCGCGGCCTCACGATCCGCCAGCGCCTCGAGCTGATGGCAGAGGTGTGCAAAGCCGTTCACCACGCACACCAGAACCTGGTCATCCACCGCGACATCAAGCCCGGCAACATACTTGTCACCGCGCAGGGCGTTCCCAAGCTGCTGGATTTCGGCATCGCCAAGCTTCTTTCGGGCGAAGATGCACCCACGCTGACGGCCGAGTCCGATCGCAGGCTGACCCCCGAGTACGCAAGCCCCGAGCAGGTCGCGGGCGAATCGATCACCACCGCGACCGATGTCTACTCCCTGGGTGTCGTGCTCTACGAGCTGCTGACCGGCGCACGGCCGTATCGATTCACCTCACGGTCCACCGAGGAACTCCGCCGCATCGTCTGCGGCACGATGCCACCCGCCCCCAGCGCCGCCGTCACCACCCAAGCCGCCCGTCTGAGTCAGGACGGCCGCGAGCAATCCGCCGTCAGCATCCCGCGCACGCGAGGGGTCTCCTCGACGCGGCTGAAACGCTCGCTCCGGGGAGATCTTGACAACCTGGTGCTCATGGCGCTCCGCAAGGAGCCCCGCCGGAGATATCTCTCCGCGGAGCAGTTCGCCCAGGATATCAAGAGGTTCCTCGACGGCATGCCCGTCCAGGCCCGGCGTGACACAACGATCTACCGCGCGTCCAAGTTCGTCCGCCGCCACGCCCTGGGCGTGACGGCGACCTCGCTCGCCGTTGCCGCGATCGCACTCTCCGCCGCGGGGCTCTTCCTCCAGGCAAAGGAGCTCGAGCGGCAGCGCGATGTCCTGGCGGCCGCCAACAGGCGGCTCGATGAAGGCCGCAGATTCATGCAGGCGGTGCTGAGCGGCGCGGAGACGGGCAATCAAGGCCCCGACGCCCGCCTCGGTTCCGTCCTCCTCGACGCCGTCGCCGCACTCAGGGCCAATCCACCCGCCGATCCCGCCACCAGGGCCGCCGCCGAGCAATCACTCGGTCGTGCGGTCATGTCGCTTGGAATGCTCGCAGAGGCTCGCCCGCTGCTCGAGAAAGCACGCGACGGATTCGCTTCAGTCGTCGGCGACGAGGATGCACGCACGTCGGTGCACATCGATCTCGCCGAGCTTCTCTTCTTTGAGGGCAAGCACGCCCAGGCCCAGGCGGAGCTCGAGTCCTTGCTTGGGATGGAGCGCCGGAAACTCGGAGGAACGCACTCCGAGCGTGAAGGGCTGATCCTCAACGATCTCGGCGCCGCCCACCGTGCACAGGGGCGGTTCCAGGAAGCCGCGGACCTCCAGCGCGAAGCAATCACCGTCCGCACGCTCCTGCTGGGAGAACGCAGCCTCCCCGTCGCCGAGTCGCAGAACAATCTCGCAAGTGCACTCTTCCAGCTCGGCAAGATCGATGAAGCGATCGCCGAGTTCGAGCGCTCCATCACAACTCGAAAAGCCCTCCTCCGCGAGAACCATCCGCTCATCGTGCGTGCACACGCAAACCTCGGGCTCGCGCTCCTCCGTGGACACAAGCCCGAGCAGGCGGTGCAAGTGCTCACTTCGGCCGCGGAGGCATGGGATATTGCGTTCGGTCCCGAGCACGCGGGTCGGGTGGCCACGGTGACTTCCCTTGCCCAGGCCCTGCGTGCACTCAAGCGTTTCGATGAAGCCGTCGCTCGACTCGAGGCCGTGCTCACATGGCAACGAGTTCGCTTCGCGGCCGATTCCCCCCAGGTCGCGGCGACCCTCGCCAACATCGGCATCGCGTTGGCTGAATCAGGCGATGACCAGAACGCCAAGGCCCGTCTTGAACCCTCGATTTCGGTCCTTCAAAGCGCTGGCAAGCCCTTCGCCGGGATCGCAACCTCGGCCCGCGAAGTATTGCTGGGCATCTACGAGCGCGCGGGGGATCTGGAAAAGGCCCGCCAGCTCCGCAAGAGTGCATCGCCGGCACCGTGATGCCATCACCCGTGTGCACGCCGCCGCCGGAGCGCCGCACACGCCGCCGCCGGCGTCCATGCGATCATCCCCGGCGCAGGAACCGCAAGGCTGAAGAAGTAGTCTCGGAGGGTCTCGGGACCCTCGATCTTCAGTTCCGCCTGGTATTCAAGCGAATAGACGCCCGCCGGCAGCACGCCCTCCAGGTCGAGCTCCTGCGCTGGGTCATCCTGGTCGATCATCACGACCATCCCGCCCGTGTGCTCCAGCTTGATCTTGAACCGGTCCTTGTCGCTGTCGCTCGGTCGACGCGATGCGCGCAGGGCAAAGCTCGTCGCCTGATCGAGCGTGAACTCGATCGAAAGCGATACCGCCGCCTCGCCCGTGATCGCCTTGCCCCCGGTAAGTGCAAGCCCACCCGCGCCCGAAAGCGACCCGTTCACGAGGATCGCGTTGGGATCGAGCTGGCAGTCGATTCCCGCACCCGCCGTGTTGTCCTGCGTCGCTCCATCGGCGTTGATGAAGTCGGTCGCGAGCGTCAGCGAAGCTTGAAAACGGCCAAAGTCAGGCGCTGCCGCCGATTGCTGATTGCCATCAAAGGAAGTCGCGACCGAGATCGCCCTGCTCTGGGTCTGATAAGTCACACCCGCGTGGACCGGCAGCGATACGCCCGCCGTGCACACCAACGCCGCGATCAGCACATTGCTCTTCATGCCAGCCTCTCCAGCCTCCCCCCCGTCCACCGCGCCCGCATGCCGGCGCAAGACGGTGGTCACTCCCATACGGAGCCCTGCTGGAGTGGTTCCCGGCGAATTGCGGATATGTGGCAGGGTAATTACCTCCCAGCCCTGCCGTACGCGGATCACACCTCCATGAGTTTGCGATCCATCGTGTGCATGAACTCCTTCAGGCCCACCCCACGATGCTCTCTCATGTGCATGACCGACAACGCTCGGGCCGTGATCGACCCCACGCCGAAACGATGACGCACACCGCATGCACCAAGGGCCCGTCACGAAAGGCCCGCCACGAAAAGCCGTTCAATCCCTTCAACGCCTGGTCATCACCATCTGCATCACCAGCCGGTCATTCCCATCCGCGGAGACCGACCACTGTCGGTGCAGCAGTGTCCTTCCCCCATCCTGCAGCACCGAGATCGTTCTTGACTGTCGCGCGCTGGGGCCCGGCTCACCGATGGACTTGCCCACCAGCGTGATCTGCGTGCCATCAAAGGGCTCGTCGCTCGCCCGTGCACTGAACCGCGTCGACCGCGAATCGATCCAGATGCTTGTAAACTTCTTGGTTTGCGGATCGTAACCGATGATGCCCGTGCCGGTCGTATCCCCGTTCACATCATGGAACGTGAAATCCGATTCCAGGAACCGCCCCTCCTGGATCATCTTCTGTGTGCATGTGCCTCTGGTCACGCCCGGCTCGCCCCCGCCGCGCGGATAGAACGTCTTGACGACATCCCACTCCCCGGCCATCTGCCTGAGGAAATCCTGCCCCTCGCCCGGCCCCGACCGCGGTTCGTACGCCGCCTGCACTTCCTTGTTGGGAGTCCCCGCCGTGCCCGGCGGGACCGAGGGTGTCGGTGCCGAACGCTCAGGCTCGCCACTTCCCCCGCCAGACCGGCATGCCGGGAGCACGCACAGCATAATGACGGCGAGGATCGCCAGCGGCCGGGATGACATGTCCATGAAATTCTCCACGCTCCGCCCAGATCGCCGGCGAAAGAAGTTCTCCGCCCCGAGCGGATCAGGCCGGCACAATCCACGCCTCCCGCGAGCTCAATCCACGTGCATGCGGGGCACGGCCTTGGTCGTCCATTCGCACCGCGAGATCGGCCGCAGGTACACCGATGTCATGTCCCCGCCGTCGGAGTCGTCGTAATACCCGCCGGTGTCGGGACCGGCGTTATCCGTCACCGGCGGAGGGTCCGAGGGCTTCTGCTTGCCGCTCTTGTCGAGCTCGTTGGTGAAGACATTGTCCCCGCGGGTCCGGTGGTCGGCGAAGGTCGCGAACGTCACCGGGATCTGAATCGGATCCGCCGAGGGCGCGAAGTACACGTGCCCATCGCTGAAACCCATGTCCCCCTTCCACGCCGTCGCGTTGCCGTGCAGCTTGAGCGTGTTGGATTGGGCGCTGTACTTGCTGTCGGCGATCAGATTCCACCCGTCGGTCGCGTTGCCCTTGTAGATCGGGCCGCGGTCACCGAACAGCACATCCGACGACCGCCAGTTGGCGATCACGTTCGTCCATTTGCGCTTCTGCTTGCCGTACGGGGGAAGCTGTGCGTACGAGCACCCGGCCGCGTCGCCGGCCTTGCGCCCAAACCTGTTCTCGTCCGAGGGGGTCGCGGTGAACGCCGGATCCCACAGCGCGGTCGATTTGTCGTCACCCTCGGCCATGGAGGGGGACGAATACTCGTACTTCGCGTACGTGTGGAACTGCGGGCACGATTCGACCGGCGATATCAGGATCTCCGGCGTGATCGCACCGTTGAAGATCATCAGCGACATCATGTGCCGCGTGATGTCCTTCTTGGCGCCCAGGCTCGGCGTGCTCGCCTGGTGTTCATTCACCGTCTGGTCGTTCTTGTCGATGTCGCTGGGCATCGGATAGCGGTCCTTGTTCCCCGCCGCCCATACCGACATCGCCTGCACCACGCTCCGCACCTGCGAACCGCACTTGACCTCCCGCGCCGCGGCCCGCGCCCGGCCGAGCGCGGGCAGCACAAACGAGATGAGCAGCGCGATGATCGCGATGACCACCAGCAACTCGATGAGCGTAAATCCGCGCCTGGGGTGATCCATGAGTGTGCCTCCCTCGTCTACCAGATCGGCATGCCCCACGCGCGTCCTCCACGCCAAGGTACGTGATGGAGCCCTCGCGTGCCAGTTCTTTGGGCCCGCGCGCTGCATGTACAAATCGCACAAAAAGGCCATGAATTATGCGAAAAGCGGCGTCGACGGAGCACACGCACACTCCGGACCTTCATGTCCTTCGTTCACGCCCAAAGGCCCCGTCGCTGTGGTTCGCATCGCTGCATGATGGTCGCCCGCGGCTCGTGTGTATCTCCGCGCCTGACTTTGCGCTTCGCCGCCGCGCCCCCGGGCTTGGATCGGGTCGTTTGATCTCAACCCCCGGTCGCCCAAGAAACCCCTGACCCGCGCGGCAGCGCAAGGTCCTCAACTCGCCCAACCACGGGCCGGTCCATGTGCGACTGGGATGGTGAACCGCCTTCACCGCGCTTGCGTCTTCCCATCCTTCACCGTCAAGGTCACCAGCGCACTCGCCGCAGCCGACCCCGCATCCTTCGCCGGGCCCTTCTGCCGCGACAGCGAACGTGCACGGTGCGTCGACCAGTCGCTCACCTGAAGATCGGGCGACTTCGCCCCGTCGTGAATCCGCAGGATGTCGTACGCGTTGTCCCGTTGTGCAGGCACGAACCCCGCATCGCGGATCAGCCGGCACAAGACGGCCTCGTCAAGGCAGTATGTCGTCCCCGCGGAAGAAACCACGTTCTCCTCCATCATCACGCTGCCCATGTCGTTGGCGCCGAACGCAAGCCCCACCTGCCCGATGTGCGGCCCCATCGTCACCCACGAACTCCCGATCGAGAAGACGTTGTCGATGAAAAGCCGTGAAACCGCCTGCGTCCTGAGGTAATCCGTCGAGCCCGACATCCGGACCCGCCGGCCAAACTGTTCCGCCGCCGCGCCAAGCTCCCGGTAATCAATCTCCGGGTTGCGCCCCCACGCAAAGGCCCGCGCCACCACATCGCCCGGAAACTCCGCCGAGAGCTCCTCGGGCCGCACGCCCCAGTCCTTCACGCGGCCCAGCGGCGTGTTCTCACGCTGAAACGGCCACGAAATGAACGCCTTGTACTGCCCGAACGATGAACGCTTGCGTGCAAGAGAACTCCCCGCCGGCGCATCCCACGCGTGCGGCTGCTCACGCGGCGATGCCGCCTCCGCAAGTGCACGGTCCTGCCACTGCCGCACCAGCATCATGTGATGGATCCGGTCCGCGTGCCCCTCGATGTGCCCGAACATCATCGTCGCGCTCGTGAACATCCCCAATGAGTGTGCCGCGTACATCACCGTCAGCCACGATTCCGCATCACACTTGCCAAGCCCGATCTTCCGGCGCACCGGCGTCGAGAAGATCTCCCCGCCCCCCCCCGGAAGCGAATCAAGACCCGCCTCCTGCAGACGAGACAGCACCCACCGGCACTTCTCAAACAGGTCCGCGCCCGGCGGATCAAAGAAGTTCACGAACTCGATCAGCTCCGGCGGGCTGAACGCGTGCACGTGCACATGCGGGAACCGCGACTTGATCGACGCCAGAAGGTCAAGGTAATAGTCAAGCGGCAGGTTCGGGTTCATCCCCCCCTGCATCAGGATCTGCGTCCCCCCGATCGCCACCAGCTCCGCGATCTTCTGGTGGATCGCCTCCTTCGTCAGCGTGTACGCGTCGTGATCCTCGGCGTCCCGCCGGAACGCACAGAATGTGCACTTGGCCGTGCACACGTTCGTGTAGTTGATGTTCCGGTCGATCACGTACGTCCGCAGCACATCCCCGTGGATCGTCCTGCACCGCGCATCGGCCCACCGCCCAAGCTCCGCCAGGGGCGCGCTCTTGAACAGCTCCAGCCCCTGCTCGGGCGTCAGCCGGGCTTCTCCCCGCGCTACCGCGGCCAGAAGTCCCTCATCAAGAGCCGAGAACGACGGATGCTCTGCCGGTGTCCGTGCCATGCGTTCACTGTAGTACTTTCAACGCCGCCTGAAAACTCCGAAAGCCGCCAAATCTATCGTGTTTCCGGCCACTCCCCGCGGGTCACTTCCCCGGGATCGATGCGCTCGCCCCCTCGATAGACCGCGCCGGGCGATGCTCGCTCGCCGTCAACCCACGCAGCAATCCACCTTCCCGCGAAAGTCCTCCCTGCTCGATCGGACCATCCACCTCCGGTGTCCTCCGCAGCAGCATCACCAGACCCGCCACGATCAGCACCACCGCACACCCGGCCACGCCCGTCTGCGCGGCCAGCCCCACCGTGGTTTCATGGTCGAACGTATCCCCGTGCCAGTGTGCATACGCGTTCACGAGAAGATTCCCGCCAAAGCTCGCCGCCAGCGTCCCGACGGGCATGAGCCCCATCGCCGCCGTGTTGCACACCGCAAGCACCCGCCCCCGCATCTCGTCCTCAACCAGCAGTTGCATCGCCGCCATCGCCGAGTTGAACGCCCACATCCAGAAGATGCCCGAGAAGAACAGGAAGATCGACGCCGGGATCACATCACGCATCACCGCAAAGAGCGTGATCGAAACGCCCCCCAGCAGCACCGACAGCGGGATGAAATGGTGCATCGGATACCACTTGGGAATCCGCCGCACCAGGATCCCGCCCGCCACCGCGCCCGAGCCCATCACGCCCAGCAACATGCCGAACGTCTTCTCCTCCTCGCCGTACACCTGGTGCACGAACACCGGCAGGAGCTGCATCAGCGGTGTCGCGAAGATCGCAAAGGCCACAAGCGCAAGGAACACCGCCCTGGGGCCCCGCCTGTGAAACACAAACGAGAGCGCCTCGGCCACATCGTGCCACGCCTGGGCCACCACCGTCCGCCCGTTGTCCCTCCGCGGCGGCGCGGGCGCGTCCGGCGTTCCCGCCACCGAGAGCAGCACGCCCACAAAGCTCACCGCGTTGATCACAAACAGCGAGGTCGTCCCCATGGACGCGAGGATGCCCCCCGCCATCGCAGGACCGATCACGCGTGCAAGATTGAACTGAACGCCGTTGAGGTGGATCGCCTTCGTCAGCTCATCACGCGGCACCAGCCGCGGCGTCAACACCTGCGACGCCGGGATGTCAAACGCGATCGCCACCCCCTGCAGCGCAGACAAGATCAGCAGCACCGCCGGACCCACCATCCCAAGTGCACTCACCGCCACAAGCCCCAGCGCGATCAGCATCATCGACGCACGTGAGATCAGCAGCATCCGCTTGCGATTCACCCGGTCGGTCACCAGCCCCGCCACCATCCCAAGCAGCAGCGTCGGCACCAGCGCCGCCGACGTCAGGTAGCTGATCATCTCGTTGGCGTCAGGCCCCTTCCAGTCCGGAGACGTCGTCATCTCCGTCATGTACCAGCGGATCCCCACGTGCTCCATCCACCCGCCCAGGCTCGCGCCAAAGCTCCCGATCCACACGTTGCGGAAGTGACGATGGCGCAGCACACCCCACCGCGGACGGTCCCCCGCGTGCCCCGCGTCCGCGGTCGTCAACGTCGCCGCATCTTCGGTTGTGGGTCCTACGCCGTCCATGAACGCACCGCGTGTCGCCGTGGCCCCTCTTTTCATCTCGCAGGGCCGGACCAGTCCCGATCCACACGCGGGCTCTCAATCACGCGTCAGGATGATATGCACGGGCGATCCTTCTTCAGCATCGCCCGTGCTCGGTGTATTCGCGCTGATTCGGGCTCTGTCCGGATGTGCCGGCGCGCTCCCATAAAAACAAACCCCGCCGCGGTTGCGGCGGGGTCTGCATTCAGCCTGTTGTTCGATCCATCGTCATACCGAGCTGATGACGATACCGCCCCCCGCGTTCCCCATCGACAGGTACCGCAGCCACCACGGCAGGTCGAGGTTCTCCAGCCACTTGCGGAACTCCTTCAGCAGGTCTTCCAGCAGCTTCTTGAGATCCTCAAGCTGCTTGCGGATCTTCTCCTCAAGCTCCTTGCGAACCTGCTCCATCACCTGCGAGAGCGCCTTGCGCAGCGCCTCGATGTCCTTGAGCTTCCCCTTCACCTTGACCTTGACGCACACCGAGACCTTCACGAACGGAGGCACTTGCACCTCCACGCACACCGTTCCCTCAAGCTCGATCTCGATGTCGCCCGGATCACCGTCGGGCTTGGTGTTCGGGTTTGTCGGCTGCCCCACCTGCGCCAGCGACGCCAGGAACGCCTCCGTCGGCGCCTCCTTGTGTGCAGCGAAGATCGCCATCGCGCCCTCGGTGTAGGTCGTGTCGTCGACCTCCTTCTCGCGCAGCGCCACCAGGTCCGCCGCCACCGCTTCCGACACGCCAAGGTCGGTGAACGCACGCACGTGTGCATCATGGAACATCTGCCCGACCTGCGCCGGCGTCATCCCCCCGCCAAACAGCTTCGAAACCTCGCCCCCGTTCAGCCACCGGTGGTTCATCAGGTACGCGGTGCTCTGGACCAGGTCCAGCATCCCGCCCCCCACCTGCCGCACCGAAGGAATCCCCGAGATCGTCGAAACCGCCGTCATCGGCGCCAGGCCCAGCGGTTCATCCGCCCCCGGCGCGCCCCCGTTGGGACGCGTCATCGGCGACGAAAGGTCGTACTCAAACACCGTCACCGACCGCTCCGAGGCCGCCGCCGCAGCCGCAACCGCCTGCACGCTCGCCTTCAGTGCATCCGAGTTCGCGCTCGGGCTCACCCACAAGGCCGGCGAGAACGTCACCGTGTTGGTTGTCCCCGTCTGCGTGACCGTCGCCACGCCGCTGTAGTTCACGTTCGTCGCGCCGACCTGCCCCGCGACCGAGACGCTCCACAGCTTGGGATTCGTCGTCGACCGCTCAAACCGCACCGCGCCGCTGCTCGCCGTCACGTACTCCTGCGCCTTGGCCACAGCCAGTTCCGCCTCCTCCTGTGTCTGCCCCCTGGCGCCCGGGACCATCCACAACATCGTCAGTGCGGCCAATAGATAGAGAACATACGCAATGTGTCGCATGATCTTTTCCCCGCTGAAACCTGCATGGATGTCAGATCCTTTCCACGCGAAAGGAATGCTGCATGCGCACGTTATACATCCCCGTGCACGCCGCAGTACGAGAAAACCACGGGAATACCTTCAGATCCCGCAAAGATTCGCGCTGTATCGCATGAACCTCGTACGCATACGAGTTCAAGTTCGCATCGCGTATGTATCCACTCGTGCGCGTACGTGCCAATCAAAATACAACTTGCATCACTACCCCGTGCACGCATCAGCCCGTGCGTGCATCAGTTTTTGTCACTTGCGGTGCACATTCGCCCATCGGCATTGCCGCACACCCACATACACCAGCAGTTCAAAGACCACCAGCCCCGCCCCATACGCCCCCAGCACCAGCGATGCCAGCACCGCGTCGTTCGCCGTGAACGTCGAATACCCAAGCCCACCCCCGCGAGCCAGCAGCCGGTCGAGCAGGCTCGGCCTTCCCCCCGGCGCTGCCCACAAAACCGCCATCGTGAAAATCGGGATCAACGCGCCCACCACCCAGCCCACCGACGCGTGTGCACACACCTGCCACGCCGCATCTCGCGTCAGCCGCCATCCCCTCGACCTCGCAAAGAACCGGATCCCGCGCCACTCAATCCACGTCAGGCCAAACAGCACCGCCGCCGCCACCATCGCCTGCAGCGGAATCATCACCACATACGCCAACGTCTGGACCACCGGCCCCGCCCCGCGTGCAGCACGCGCGGGGTCGCCCACCAGCGTCCCCGTCCATGGCGCCACCAGCAAAAACCCCGCGACCGGCAGCGTCGACCACAGCAGCGTCCGCCAACTCCCAGGCTCCACCCGCATCTCCCGAAACCGCCGCCGCGGATGCCTCAGCGTCCCCCTGTGCGTATCCCACCACGACCCCACGCCCGCGCCCACCTGCCACGGCGACCCCCGACGCGATTCCGCCAGCGATGCCGAGATCAACGCCCCGCACTCCGGGCACGCTCCACGCTGGTCCTCGATCCCCTCCAATGAATACCCGCACGACTCACATCGCAGCGATGAATCCTCACCCTCAACACTCGCGCTGCCCCCCGCCGCGGCAGGCCCCTGCACCCCGACCTCCATCTGATGTGCATCCATCCATCGCTCCCATTTCAGTCCTGCCTGCGCTGATTCCAGACCTCACTGGGTCCATTTCCCGGAATCGCTCCATCCTCTCCGCCGCCAACATTCCGGTCGTACCCGCTCACTATGATTACGCCACACACGGAGGTCTGGGTCTCGATGCAGTTGACGACCGAACAGATTCGAGACAGATTCAGAGTCCACGGGCTGCGCACCACCCGCCAGCGCGAGGTTCTCTACGGACTCCTCACCGCCTCCAGCGGCCACCCGACCGCCGAGGAGTTGTTTCAATCGGTCCGCTCCATCGATTCGGGCCTCAGCCTCGCCACCGTCTACAACACCCTCGACGCACTCCTCGAGTGCAAGCTCTGCCGGAAGCTCAACCCGCGTGATGGGGGCCCAGCCCGCTATGACGCCGACCTCTCCGAGCATGCACACATCGCCACCCACGACGGCCGGTTCATCGACATCCCCGAGGATCTCAGCCGCGAGCTTCTTTCTCGCCTGGGTCCCGACCTGCTCGGCCAAATCGAAGGCCGCATGGGCCTGCGGGTTGAATCCGTGAGCCTCCAGCTCAACGCCGATTCGATCACCGGACCCCATGTGCACACCTCAGGTGGGCCGACCGCCCCCCCCGAGCATGCCCAGCCCCCGGAGCCGGATCCGGATCCCTCGGACCCATAACCCGCGCCTGGCGAAAGTTCCTCCCCGGAGCAACCCGGGTGATTCCTCCCCGCCGCGCACAAGTCGCGTCCCCGCACGCCCGATACTCCCACAAGCCGATGCACACGGGCCACTGGTGGGGGCCCGACAGCACCGGCGAGGTCAACCGGAGTTCAGGCATGTCCCAGATGCTCACGCACAGCGACCTTGCGCCCTCAAACCGCCGTCAACACGAGCGATTCAGCGTTGCCCCGATGTACTGCCCCGTCTCGCTTCGGCCGATCACGCAGGACCGCTTCGAATACGAGGGACACGCCTACGACATCTCCGAGGGCGGGATCATGTTCGAGATGGACCAGCCGCTCGATTCGGGCATGGGCGTGGCTCTCCAGATCACGCTCCCGGGCGACCATCCTCACGAACTCGACTCAGACCGCAGCATCTACGTGATGGGCAACGTGGTCTGGGTCGACGACTCCGAGCCCGGCCCTGTCCGCATGGCCGTCGCCTTCACCCGCTTTGCCC
>DATGXW010000105.1:0-31967 GCA_035298585.1 Phycisphaerales bacterium | reverse complement strand
GTACGGCGGAAAGCCGTTTGTCGATGGCACGGGCAAGACGATCATCGCCCGGCAAGCGCTGCACGCGTGCATCCTGGGCATCCACCACCCAATCACCGGGCAGAAGATGGAGTTCACCGCCCCCCTACGCGGCGACATGGCACAGCTCGTCGCAGCGCTGCGAACAACGCACCGCGTGGAGCGGCCGGTGACGCCGGGTGCGACGGTGGATATGGAGAAGGCGGTTGGGGGGTGAAAAGTTGAAAATGGGGCAAAGAGGGCAAATGCGGAGGTCGTGTCTGTCAGCGGTACGTCCTTGACGGTCGTGTCGCAGACTTTTCAGTGCACTGGTGGTCCGTTGAGCAGGGGACACGACCTCACCACCAGCTCAAGCACACATATGTCGTGCCACCACTCTTCAGAGATCGTGATACCCATGCTCCTGGAGTTCTGGTCGCTTTGACGAGGGTACAGCTCGCAGCCCGAGAGCATCGGATCTCAAAGCAGATGCGGATGAAACGATTGGAAGGGGGATGCCACGTGCCCGTCACCTCGCTGTACCGGAGCTGGCCTTGCAACGTATTATCGCCTTCAAGGGGTCGTTGAACGACGTACCATCCGCAATGAACACGACCGATGACCCTTTCCCCATAGGTGAGCCCGAGGACAAAGCCGCCATCACCCGTCGAACCGAATGCGGCAATTTCATCCTCCATGTAACTTACCTTGCTTCAATGTGGATGACTTACAAAGACCTGCTACGGTCCGAGAGCGAAACGCGCGTGCTGCATGAGCAGCTTGAACACACATTGCCCACGATGCTCTTGCGCTCGCTTCTCGGGACGACGATTGTAAAATTGATCGCGCTCACTGAGCCAAAGGCCAAAAAAGATCGCCTGACTACGTGGCAAGTGATGAAACACGTCGATGATCCTCACACACGCGACTCACTTCAGAAGCTCCAATGCTCGATTGACCAAAGGCGGAAACCAATCGAAACGCTACGCCACACTGTGCTCGCACACCTCAATGCTGAAGTGGCTCATGGTCGTCGGCAACTTCCCAGCTTCACGAACGACGATGTTGACCAGAGCATCAACGATCTTGTACAGTTCGCCTCGTACCTTCGTCCTTTGGTCGCGTTTCCCTTCGATGCTCCGAGGGCGGAGGCAGAGCCACTTCACCGAGCGATGCGTTGTATGATTGCATGCAAAAACATCGCGACCAAGCTGCCAGTTGCCGAGGATCGCACAACGGTTTTGCAGCTTCGAGACTATGCAGCCAGCATGCTGAGTTGATTCACGCATCATGGCGTCGACGCCACTGCTGACGTTCCGTGAAGTCGAGGCAGGCGGCATCGCCTTCTCGCTCAATCCACGTACACCCCATGCCGTGCCACCACGATTTGCTTTGAAATCGTGGTGCTCTTGGCTCTGGGCTTCTCACACAAGCCTTTTCCTTCGTCGCCACATCTCCCCCAGTCCTCCCTCAACCGAATTGCGGTGAGTGTACCGAATCTCCTCGCCGCCGCCGACGGCAATCTCGCCGGGCCGTATGTCCACCATCCGCCCGTCTACCGTTCCTCCGTGCTTGCATCACTCGGCACACCCCGCCCCACCACGATCGAGGAGCTGCTCGGCCCCAACCTTGCCGCACGCCTTGATCGCATGGACATCCTCACGCGGAAGATGTTCGCGGGGAAGCTGCCGGGGGAGCGGCGGTCGAAGCGGCGCGGGCGGAGCGTCGAGTTTGACGACTTTCGCGACTACATCCCGGGCGATGATCTCCGGCACATCGATTGGAATGTGCTGGCGCGGCTCGACAAGCTGTTCATCAAGCTCTTCCGCGAGGATGAGGACCTTTCGGTCCATCTCTTTGTCGACAGCTCGCTCTCGATGGATTCGGGTGAGCCGAGCAAGCTGCTCTTTGCACACCGGCTGGCGATGGCGCTGGCGTATGTCGGGCTGGTGAAGCAGAACCGGGTCGCGGTGAGCTGTTACACGCCGCACACGCGTCCGATGCTGCGGCAACTGGCGGCGGCGCGGGGCCGGCCGAGTGCACAACGGATCGGGAAGTTCCTCCTCGAAACGCTGGCGGCCCGGCCCGAGGGGGGGACGGTGTCTTCGGGAGACCTGAACACCGCGCTCAAGACCGCGGCCGCGAGCCGGACCGGCAAGGGCGTGATGATCGTCCTGTCGGATTTTCTCGTCCCCGAGGGGTACGCCGCGGGCCTGAACGCACTGGCCGCGGGGGGCGCGGGCGTGGCGGGCTTTGACACCTATTGCCTGCAGGTCGTCTCTCAGGCCGAGCTTGACCCGCGCAAGGATTCGACGCGAACCCTGGTCGGAGATCTTCGCCTCTCAGACATCGAGACCGGGAGAGGGGTCGACGTCACGCTCTCGGCAGCGCTCCTGAACAGGTACAGGACCCGCTTTGCATCCTTTACCCAGGACCTTCGCAGTGCGTGCCGCGCCCGGGGCATTGCACACATGCAGGTGATGAGCGACACCCCCGTCGACCGGTTCATCATGGACACGCTCCGCCGGGGCGGGCTGCTCCGTTGAATGCACACCGGGGGTGCGCCGTGCTCAGCACCCCAGTTCAAACGCCAGGACGAAGGCGGTGAAGTCTTCCATGTCGACAAAGCCGCTCGAATCAAAGTCCGCGGCGGGCGTCCCCAGTTCGAACGTCGCGATGAAGGTGGAATAGTCCTCGATGTCGACAAACCCGCTCCCGTCGTAGTCAGCGCGGCACGTCGCCTGCCGCTCGTACGCCCCGATATCCACGTGCGGCGCCGAACCCGGACCCTGGTTGACAGACCCGGGATCATCCACCACCCGCGGCACATCGGCGATGTCGAGCGGTGCACGCTCGGCGGTGTTGCCATCCCCATCAAGGTCCCACGTGTCGATGGGCAGCAGCAGCCCGTCTCCCGCATCAATCGCCCAGGAACCAGGCAGCAGACGGAACTCGTCATCCATCGTTCCCAATCGCAGATCCGGGCCCGGCGCATTGGCGAAGATCGGCGCCGCCGCGGAGTTGCCCACCCCGGGGATCGAGCCCGTCCACCCCTGGACGTTGCAGTAATTGATCGTCCACGAACCCGTCGCGCTCGAAAGCTGCCCCGCCTGGAGGGTGGCCTGCGTGTCCGCGTTCCCCCACAGGATCGTGTTGGCGAGCATGGGGACCCCCGACGCGGCGTATATCCCGCCACCCTGAGTCAACGACCAGTTCGAGTGCACCGTGCAATTGGTGATCTTGGCGCTCCCCTGCAGGTACATCCCCGCCCCGCGCTGCATCGACGTGTTCTTGGAAAAGACGCAGTTGAAGATGATCGGCGCGTTGGTGGCGTAAAGGCCCCCACCCTGCGTCGCGGCGTTGCCGGCAAAGACCGTCGAAACCACGTTCAACGTCGATGATGAGGAACTCGAGTTGAGCCCCCCGCCGTTTCCACCCGTGTTGGCCTCCAGCCGGCAACGGATCACCCACAGCGTTCCGATCGGGCTGAAGATCCCGCCCCCGGTCGCCGCGAAATTGCCCGTGAACGTCGAGTCCTCGATCCGGGATGTGCCGCAGCACACCACGATCCCCCCGCCGAACGCCGCCCTGTTCGCATCCAGTGTGCAGCGCCGCAGCACCACCGAGCCGTTCGCGTTGACCCCGCCCCCGTCGGCGGAGGCGATGTTGCGCTCGATCCGCGTCTCCTCGATCACCGGCGAACCCGGACGCGAGAAGATCCCACCCCCGTACTTGGCCATGCTCCGCCGCACCACGCACCCGCGGATCCGCGGACTTCCCCCATCGATCAGAATCCCGCCCCCACTGTCGGATGGGAACGTCGCGCCGTCGGCGTTGCCCCCCTCCACCGTCACGCCGTCGAGCAGCGAAGTCGCATCCGACGTCGCGGTGAAAACGACCACGTGCCGGGCATTGTCCGACTCGATCTCGGGGAGATTGATGTCCCCGCTCAGCACCACCGGGTGGGAGATGGGGTCACGCTCCGCAAGCGAGGCTTCCGTCCCCGCGAACCCGCCGAAGACCTGGACGCCCGCCGCGATGGGGAATGAAAGATCACGGTCACCCCCGTCGCCATCGGGCCAGTAGGTCCCCCGCGCCACCCATACCTGGGCCGGCGCCATCGACGCCGCCAACAGCAGGGCGGGTCGCAGCTCGTTCATGGCCGTCGACCACGTGGACCCGTCACCCCCCGGGAATGCACCTGCATCCACGCGGATCACCGTCTGAGCGCGCACGGTCTGGGTGACCAGTACGCACACCACGACCCACGGCCAGCGCTCCATGGTGGTTGGACTCCCCTTCCCCGGCCACCAGTCGACCCCAAGAAGACCTCGGACGCCATCGGCACGGTACCAGATCGGGCGCTGATCGCCTATTCCAAATCACGAGAGAGACCTCTCCTGAAGCGATTCAAACAAAATACGAACTTGTGAATATCGCAAGATCAAGAAGCCTCTTTCGCTGACAAAAACGCATTGACCCTCGAAACCTCCAGTGTTACGCTGTGGCTTTCACTGGGTCTGATAAAGGGAGGTTTCCTCACCAAGACAGTCTTGGTTGACTCCCTTGGAATGGTGTCCTCAATACGGAGAGGGACAACATGAAGATCGTTTGCCTCGCGGTCCTCGCGGGCGCTGCTGCGACGTCGCTTGCCGGCGTTGACACGCAGACGCAGAATTGGGGCTTCCCCCTGTCGCCCAACACGGCGACGCTCACCTTCAACAAGTTCGACGATGCGGGCGGGACCAAGGTCCTGACCAAGGTCGAGATGCTGTTCAACGCCGGCATGGGCGCGAACGTCACGGCCGAGAACGACTCGACCCTGCCGGCTCCCGACTTTGCCGTCAACCTCTCGGGCTTTGTCACCGTCAGCTTCGCCTCGCTGAGCGGCTTTGCCGGCCTCTCGCAGTCTGCCGCCGCCGGCGTGGACGCGACCGACGGCGTCGCCGATTCGGGCCCTGACTTCAACGACTTTGGCTACCTCTCGGATTCCGATTCGGGCTCCGACGACACGACCTCGGGCCTGGCCGCCTACTACGGCCCCGGCACGATCAACGCCGACGTCTTCGGCTCGGGCGGGTTCTCGGTGTCGGGCACGACCGACTCGACCCTCCAGCTCTCCAACTTCATGGGCTCGGGCGACGTCACGATCAACTACTACTGGGATCCGATCCCGGCCCCGGGCAGCCTCGGTCTCGCGGCCGCGGGCCTGGTGCTCGCCGGCCGTCGCCGCCGCTGATCAACCACTCTTCGATCGTTCACTTGACCCAAGGACCTCCCGCGCGTTGCGGGAGGTCTTGTTTTTGGTCCGGCGCCCGACATGCACACAAGCCGCCGGGCCCCGCGTTCCACCCATCAAACGCCGCTACACTTGCCGCCCATGGAAGGCCTCCTCACCGTCCAGCTCATCGTCAACGCGATCATGTGCTTCCTCGTGGTGCACCTGATCCTCGGCCACGCGGGCATCTTCATCTACTTCGAGCGCAAGATCTCGGCGTACATGCAGGACCGCATCGGCCCCAACCGCACGGGCTTCAACCTTGGGCAGGAGTTCCTCCCCAAGTTCGGCTTCTGGGGTCTGGGCCAGTCGCTGGCCGACGGCATCAAGTTCTTCGTCAAGGAAGACTTCACGCCCGCCAACGTCGACAAGGTGCTCTTCTCCCTCGCGCCGCTTGTGGGCGTGATCCCCGCGCTGATCGGGTTCATCGTGATCCCCTGGGGCGGCGTCTGGAACGCGCCGGACTGGGAGCTCTTCGGGATGACGATCAAGGGCGGGCCCGTGACCATCGCGGGCGCCAACATCAATGTCGGCGTCGTCTACCTCTTGGCGGTGGCCTCCCTGGGCGTCTACGGCGTCACGCTGGGCGGATGGGCGAGCAACAACAAGTTCTCATTCCTGGGCGGCCTGCGGTGCACGGCCCAGATGATCTCCTACGAGATCCCCCTTGGACTCTCCCTGCTCGCCGCGCTGCTGCTGGCGGGCTCGGTGGTGCCGCAGGAGATCGTCCAGCACCAGGTCGAGAACGGCTGGCTGCTGCTCTCTCAGCCCTTGGCCGCGATCGTCTTCTTCACCTGCGGGCTGGCCGAGGCCAACCGTGCACCCTTCGACAACGCCGAGTGCGAGCAGGAACTCGTCGGCGGCTTCCACACCGAGTATTCCTCGATGCGGTACGCACTCTTCCCCCTGGCCGAGTATTCGCACATGACGACCTCGGCGGCGTTCTTTACCCTGCTCTTCCTGGGCGGATACCACCTGCCCTTCCTGCCCGGTGCACAGCCCGAGCACACAGCCCTGATCGCCGCACTTCTCAAGTTCGGCATCTTCTTCACCAAGACCGTGCTGGTGGTGTGCTTCATGATGGTCGTCCGCTGGACGATCCCGCGCATGCGGTTTGACCAGGTCATGATGGTCGGTTGGCAGGCGGTCATCCCGATCTCACTCCTGGTCGTCGTCGTGACGTCGTTCATGGTCTACCTGGGTCGGACTGACATCCTGTCAATGCTCCTGGCCAACGCGGCGATGGTGGTCGTGATCTTCGCCGTCATGCCCTTCATGCCCAAGTACGTCGCCAACCGGCGGATCCCCCTCTACGGCTCGCGCTTCAGCCCGATGCCCGATGAGGTGGTCATCACCAGCCCGACGTCGCGGCTTGCGGTCGAGGATCGGCCGGTGCAGGGGACGGTTCCGACTCATTAAAAGCGGCAAAGCGGCAAAGCGGCACATTGGCAAAGCGGCACATGTTGCCGGGAGTTGGGGGGCTGCACATATGTGTGCGTGGGGCGGGTGCCAGCCAGACCTTTGTGATGGGGAGTCCGTGCAGTGATGCAACCTCTTCCGCAACCGGAGATTGATCGGCTGGCGCTCGAAGCTGCGTTTGAGCAGGCGATCAAGAGCAAAAGCGAAGGCGGGATTCCGATCGGGTCCGCCCTGGTGACCGCGGCGGGCGTCGTCGTCGCACTCGGGCACAACCTTCGCGTCCAGACCGGTGATTCAACTGCCCATGCAGAGACGGTGTGCATCCGCAATGCGGGCCGCCGCCGCGACTGGCACACGCTGACGCTCGCTTCCACCCTCAGCCCGTGTGCGATGTGCAGCGGGACGACCGTGCTCCATCGCATCCCACGCGTGGTGATCGGCGAGAACACGACGTTCCTGGGCAGGGAAGACTGGATGCAGGCCGCAGGGATCGAAGTCGTGAACCTGAACGACGCGAGATGCGTGCAGATGATGCGCGAGTTCATCGCAGCGAGGCCGGAGTTGTGGGATGAGGATATTGGCATCCCGCCCGGCAAGGCCTGAGTACCGTGATCATGACGAAGCCGGGTTCATCCATCTTCGATGTTCCGCCGATCCATCATGATCGCTTCTGGCGGCCGCTCCTGAGCGAAGCAGGCTGGTACGAACGTTCGCATCGCGAAGAACTCGAACGAATCATCCGTGCAGGTGCGTGGGCAGAACCACCCTCGCGTGCGATGGGCGAATCGATCTCGCTGCTGCTCCGAACTCGATTGCCCGCGTGCATCGCGGCATGGAACGTGCCTCGCGAAACCGACGACGCACCTGCGATCTGTGACTTGGTGTCGTTTCTCGGTGCATGGCTGCTGCATAGCCATGGTGATGAACCGCATCCCTTTGTATGGGCAGAGCACGGCGTGCTTGCGATCGCAGCGGTAATCGGCTGGCTTCCCACGCACCGTCTTGAAGCAGTTGCATCGGAAATCAAAGCAGCAGTGGCTCATATGGAGCGATCGGATTCTTACCTCGCGGCATTACTGCTGCCGGTAGTGTCTTCGATTGAGATGGCAGGTCACGAGCGATCCAGATTGCCGCACGATCCGGATGTTCTGCTTCAGTTCCCCGAAAACGTGAATCACGATCGCAATCTGCTTCGTGCTGCGACAAACGAACTTGCACGATGGAGCACGGAAGCTGCACGGCAGTTCGTGGCCGCCGCTGGCCATGTCACTCTCGATTGAGAGAGCTCGTTTCGGATAAGCTGCCGCAGGCAGGACGGGGACGTTGCGGCGCAGCCGGTCACACTGCGTAGGAAACTGAGTGCATGCGAAGGTTTTCGCCCATCTTCCGTTACCTCGCTATCGGTCTTGCGATCAACATCGTGATCACGTTGCTCGCTTCGCAGTTCGCCCCGCTGGGCAACTTGGAGTTGCATGCAAACATTCGCAACGTTTCCATCGACAAGACAAGCGCGAAGTCCTTCGCAGACCTTTCGCATCCTCCTGACGGAAAGACCCAGGAAGATCTCGATTGGGCACGCGAGGTTGAACGCGAGGCGTTGAAGACAGGAACGTATTGGAGCGTCACTAGCCCTCTCATGTACCTGAGCACGTGCGAGATGGCAGTTCGCTCGTTGGCCACGACCTACAGCTTCCAAATGTATGACGCACACGACGCAGCCTCAGACATCACTTTCGACGCACGATTCGGCTGGCGGTATGAAGCGGGCTTTCCGTTCCAATCGTTCGCCGCAACCCGATTGAAGACTGACTCTGCATGGAAAGGTGATCTTCGCACGATCCAACCTCTTGATCAGCTTCCGAGCCAAAGCCTCGCGGTGATCTATGACAACGGGCAACCATCGCCCGACTGGGACGCACGGCCACTACCGTACTTGCCGATGTGGCCGGGGCTTATCGCCAACTCAGTCTTTTACTCACTCATGGTTCCGATGATCTGGATCTTCATTCGCTGGCGACGTATTCGCCGCAACCTCTGCGGGCAGTGCGGATACGCACGTGTAGGTCTTGGCAACAACGCCGCATGCCCAGAATGCGGAGCGTCTGCCGCAAACAGAGCACTCTGATTTCTTTGACGTAATCGAAGTCAGCGAAGATCAAACAAAGACGGGGCCTGGAAAGGCCCCGCCTCAAGAAGAACTCTCATGTGCGAGCAGCGTAAAAACTCGATTACTTCAGATCCGCCACAAACTGCGCCAGCCTGTCCATCCCCTTGTTGATGTGCTCGTTTGAGCACGCGAAGGAAATGCGGATGTGGTTCTTGCCGCAGCCGCCGAAGTCTTCGCCGGGGACCAGTGCAACAAGGTTCTCCGCGAGGAGTGCTTCGCAGAAGTCGAGTGCGGAGTTGAGCTTCTTGCCGCCCTTGGTCGTCTTGCCAAAGTGTGCGGAGATGTCGGGGAAGGCGTAGAACGCACCCGTGGCCTTGACGTTGCGGACGCCGGGGATCTTGGAGAGCCGTGCGTTGATCAGATCGCCGCGCTCTGCAAACGCGAGCCGCATCTTCTCGACCTCTGCAGCGCACTTGGTCAGTGCAACCGGGATCGAAGCATAGATGAACGACGTGATGTTCGTCGACATCTGGCCCTGAAGCGTGCCCATCGCCTTGGTGAACTTGAGGCCAAATTCGCCGCTGGTCGCGGTGTAGCCCACGCGCCAGCCGGTCATCGAATAGGCCTTGGAGAGGCCGTTGATGGTGATGACCCGGTCTGCGATCTCGGGCATGGAGCCAATCGAGAAGTGCTCGATGCCGCCGAAGACGATCTTCTCATAGATCTCATCCGAGATCACCAGGAGATTGGGCGCGATGGTCTTGACTGCTTCGGCGACGACCTTGCCAAGGGCGCGGAGATCGTCGGGCGTGTACATCGTGCCGCAGGGGTTGCTCGGCGAGTTCAAGATGAGCAGGCGCGAGTTGGGCGTGATTGCCTTGCGGAGCTGCTCAGGCGTGATGCGGAAGCCGGATTCGACCGTGGTGGGGATCTCGACAACCTTGCCGCCCGCAAGCTCTGCGATCGGTGCATAGCTTACCCATGTCGGAACCGGGAGGAGCACTTCCTGCTGAGGTTCGCCGGGCCTTGCCTGATCGAGAATGCAGTGACACGCGACAAAGAGCGAGTGCTTGCCACCCGCAGAGATCGCCACGTGCTCGGGTGTGCATCCGACGATGCCGTTCTCTTCGATGAACTTCCTGGAGATCGCCTTGCGCGAGGCGGTATCCCCGAGCGTCGGCATGTACTTGGTGTTGCCCGCCTTGAGCGAATCGATCGCGGCCTGCTTGATCACGTCGGGCGTGTCAAAGTCGGGCTCGCCCGCGGCAAAGCCGAGGACGTCGAGGCCCTCTTCCCGCATCTTCTTGGCGCGGTTGGTGAATGCGACGGTGACGGAGGGCGTCAGGGTCGCGACGCGGCGTGCAACGTTCAGCGTGGAAGGCGTGGTCATAACGGGCTTGAGGATAGGAAGCCCGTCCGGGGAAGCAACATTTCGCGAGAGCTTCACGCCGCTGATTGGCGGGTGAATCTACCCCAGCGCACAGGACGCAATGGTGCCCTGTTCATAAAGACAGCCGCAGATAAACGCTGATTGACGCAGATCAGACAGGAACCACAGAAAAAGTCAGGTGTGGGCAGACCACCGACGGTTTTCGGTTTGATCCGCGTTCATCTGCGTTCATCCGCGGCTGATTTGACGGCTTTACGCCGCCAGATCGATATCCGGATCTTCGCCAAGGCTGCCGGGCTTGAGGCCCCACTTGTCCTTGGGAAGGTGGCGATGGTGGACATGGATGATCCGCGAGAGCTGCTTGCCGAAGGACTCGTTCATCGAGGGGAGCAGCTTCGTAAACGTTTCCGGGAACGGCGTCCGGACGCTCCGGTGGATCAGGACCACCGCGAGGCACTCGCCCTGCTCGTGGCAGCTGAACGCGATCACCTCGGAATCGTCGATCCAGTCGGACTCAGGACCCAGGTGATCGAGCATCGCCTGCCTGCCGCTGATGTGCAGGATCCGGGTCTGATTCTCGAGCCTCGGCGCGATCGTGCACGACAGGTGCTCGAGCAGCGTCTCGGCCGAGTCCTTGGGCCCGTCGTAATTGATGTACGCCCCGAGGGTGAAATCGCCGCTGGCGGCGGGAAGGAAGATCGCCGCGTTGGTCGGGCCGGCCTTCGCCAGGACATACTCGAGCACGACGCGGAGCAGGTTCTCAAGGTCGAGTTCCTGCCGGACGAGGCTGTTGAACTCGGCGGTGGCGGCGGCGCTTGCGACGCGGTCGGTCAGGTCCTGGTACGCGGCGGCCAAGTCGTCGCAGAGCGAGCCGACCTGGTTGGAAACGACCTGACGTGCGTTGTTCAGTTCCTTGCAGGCCTTGCGGAGCTTGCGGATCTTGGCTTCACGCTCACGGACGACCGATGCACGCCGCAGTGCGTCGGCCATGCGGTCGACGAACTCCGAGGAGCTCATGCCCCCCGAGAGCAGGTCGGCAGCGCCGCTTCGCAGCGCCACCGAGGCGTCATCAAGCGTCGGGCGGTCGGTCACGAGGATGCTGCACAGGGCGGGGTTGGTCTCGGTGACCCGGCGGATGAGGTCGGCCCCCGATCCATCGTTGAGGCGGGTCTGGACGAGCATCGCCTCAAAGGTCGAGGCGCGGGCCCTTCGGAGTCCATCCGCGACCGTGTCGGTCAGGCAGCACTCAAACTCACCCGCGTCGAGGTGCCCCGCGATGGTCTCCCGAAGCTCGGGTGAACCGATCACGACCAGCACCCGCGGCCGGACCGGGATCGGATCGGCGGCGGACTCGTCGTGCGACTCGCGGCGGTCACGGCCGACAGATTCCTTGGGAAGGTTCTGGTCGGTCGGATCATTGCCCTTGATCTTGCGCTTGCGTGCCATGTGTACTCGCCGTCAGTCGCTCGGATAGGAAGAACATTCCCGGTGGGGTTACGACCTTTCTTCCAAGTCGGCGTTCTGGGAGAGTCTTTTGAGCGTTCAATGCAAGGTTGGGGTGGACTTCTCATGCCGGGGCGTCAAGGTGTTCACCTTCGGGAGGTTTGGCGCGGTTGACGACCCCCGAACGTGCATCTCGTGCGCGTTCTCGGCCCGTGCATATCTCGGGTAAAGGAAGTTACTGGCCGCTCTGGGTCAGGCGGCTGCGGACCGCCGAGAGCACCGCGGCGACGACCGATTCTGAGCGGTCGAGCGGACCGGTGACAAACGACGCGCCGGCGTGGCGGAGCGCGCTTGCGGAGAGTTCGGGCGTCGTGGCGGTGATGCACACGATGTCCGGACGGTCCGAACGGGCCGAGAGCATGCGCGTCGCGACGGCAAGGTCCATCCCCGGCACGTCGCCCGCGATGCAGATCACCGAGGGGGACTTGGAGGCGATCTCAAGCCCCGCTTCGAGCGCGCTTGTCGCGGTCAGCAGGTCGACGCGGTCGCGCATCGAGCCGTCCGCGTCGATGGCCGCGCGGACCTGTTCCTGGAGTCGGATCCCCGACGACACGATCAGCATACGGCAGGCCGGACCCCCGCCGATGATCTCGGTCGGGATGTTGTTGGCCCGCATGAAGCGGATCAGTTCGTCGCGGGGGATCCTGCGGAACTTGGACCCGGGCACACGGAAGCCCGTCAGGCGACCAGAGTCAAAGCAGCGGATGATCGTCTGCTGGCTCACCCGGCAGATCTCGGCGGCTTCACCGGTCGTGAAGACGTCCTTGATCGACCAGTCTGTGGAGGCGCCGTTGGGTTCCATGCGTGCCCTCGACGGGCAACCTCATCAGGGCGATCGGGCAGATCGCCCGAGCGGTCAGACTGCACACCGAGCGGGTGGCGGCCGTCCGTGGCCGACTGGGGGCGTTCATTGCCCGCCGCCCGTGTGCACACCCGCTATCGGCACGTCCCTTGCCCAACTTCACGCCCCGGTCCGGATCTCATCCCAGTTTGCCCGCAATACCGGTGTTCCCGGTCCTTCCCGCCCTTCCACACGCTCTCCCACCCCTCCTTTGAGCCTTTCCACGCCCGATACACTCGCCCCCGATGTCCCGCCACCAGAGCACACTCCAGCAGGTCCAGGCCCTGATCTCCGCCGGCCGTGCGGAACAGGCCCGGGCCGTACTTCTGCGTGCACTCCAGAAGGATCCCGGCGAGGCCTGGCTCAACAACGCCGCGGCCGTGACGTGGATCATCCAGGGCCAGTTTCAGCAGGCACACTACTTCGCCCAGCGCGCTGTCCGCGCGATGCCCCACAATCCTGAGTTTCAGTCGACCTACGCCAACGCCCTCATCGGGCTCGATCAACGCGCAGAAGCGGCGGCCTGCCTGGAGCAGGTGGTCGCCCGGCATCCCGCGTATTCCAACGCACGCCTCTCGCTGGTCAATGCGCTCGCCGCGCTCGATCAGCATGCACGTGCAATCACCCACTGCCGCGAAGGTCTCGCCCACGCCCCGAACGATCGTGAACTGAAGATCGCCCTCGCGCAGGCGCTGATGAACACCGGGCAGGTGGAAGAGGCCGTCAGCCACGGCTCGCAGGTGCTCCGGCCAGGCTCAGAACTTCCCGACAAGGCCGTCTGGCTTCCCTACGCGATGAACTACATCACGTCGATCACGCCGGCGGAGCGATTTGACGCACACCGTGCACTCGATCCCGTCTTCCGCGCCGCGGTGACGTCGCATAAGCCGCGGCCCCGGGCAGTCGACCCGGAAAAGAAGCTCCGCATCGGTCTTGTCTCTCCCGACCTGCGGACCCACTCGGTGGCATTCTTCATCGAGCCGCTCCTGGAGTCGGTCGATGCGTCGCAGGTCGAGTTTGCGTGCTACTCAACCTCGCCAAGGGAAGACGGCGTTTCGGAGCGCTTGCGGGGCCACGCAGCGCTCTGGCGGCACGTCCCCGCCAAGCCTTCAAGCGAGATCGCAGAGCAGGTCCGCCGCGACGGGATCGACATTCTCATCGACCTCGCCGGGCTTACCTCCGGGGAGCGCCTTGCGATTTTCGCCGCCGAGCCGGCGCCAATCCAAGCCACGTACCTGGGCTATCCGAATACGACCGGCCTCCGCTGCATCGATTATCGCATCGTCGACTCGCGCACCGATCCACCCGGGAGAGAGGCATACGCCGCGGAGCAACTCCTGCGGCTTGATCCATGCTTCCTCTGCTACAAGCCGCCCGCCTCAGCGCCCCGACCCGCGGCGACGCCGCCCTCTGACCAGTCTCATGCGATCACCTTCGGATCCTTCAACACGCTGATCAAGCTCAGCGACGCGACGGTGACGCTGTGGTCGCGCCTGCTTGAACTGGTTCCGGGTTCAAAGATCCTGCTCAAGGCCCGGCAGCTCCGCGACCCCGAAACGTGTGCATCGACCATCGCAAGGTTCACTGCACACGGCATCGACGCCGGACGCGTCGAAGTCCTCCCCGCCACGACCTCACTCGAAGAACACCTCAACCTGTACGGCCGCGTCGACGTCGGACTCGACCCGGTCCCCTATGCCGGCACCACGACCACCTGCGAGGCGCTGTGGATGGGCGTCCCCGTTGTCACGCTCGCCGGGGAAACGCACGCCTCTCGCGTCGGCGCATCCCTCCTGTCGTGCATCGGCCTCGAAGACCTCATCACCACCGACCCCGATTCCTTCATTGCACGTGCGGCGGCGCTCGCCCGCGACATCGACGCCCGCCGTGCATTCCGCTCTGATGGTCCCCAAGGACTCCGCGCCCGCATGTGTGCATCACCCCTCTGCAACGCCCCGGCGTTCGCAGAACGGTTCACGATCGCGATGCGGCGGCTCTGGCGCGAGGCGTGCACGCGCGACGCGTCGAAGCCATGACGCGATCACCGCCTTTGTGCGCACAGCGCGGTCCTTGCCGGCGCTGGTCCGCGCGATTCTTTGAGATTTTCGTATCTCAAGGCTCTGCCGCGGCTTGGGGAGCGACCTGATCCGCCGCACTGCGCCGGTCCGAGCGCACGCCCGCGAGCGCGGCCCCTTTGGGTGTGGGCGTCGCACGGCATGCAAGCAGCCAGCGCGACGCCGCAAGCGAAAGGGGCGTCGGCGATGGCCTACCGGCTTGGAGCATTCTCAGGAATCGGGATCGATGAGGCACTGCTCAAGGTGCTGATCGACGAGCACACGGCGAGCAGGAAGCCCCGGCTCGGACGCTTCTGGACCTACTACCGAAATCCCCTGCGGAGCTCGACCGCCGGCGAGGGAAGTTCGCACGCTCCCTGGTACCGCCAGGCGCAGGAACTCGGCCTGCCCGGCCGCATCATCGGTCGTGCGGGGCTCGCGGGTGCACACGCGGTGCAGGGTGGTCGGCGCGAAGTCGTCATCGAGAACGACATCGCCTGGCGGATCCAGGCGATGGTCGACTTCATGTTCGCCAAGCCCGTAACGCTCCTGAGCACGGCGGCCGACGAGAGCAAGCGCCGCGAGATCGAGCGTGCACTCGACCACGTCTGGGAGGCCTCGGGCGGGATCGGCCTCTTCCAGGACATGGCCCTCCTCGGGCACGTGTATGGGCACGTTGATCTCGCCGTCCGGGTCGAACCGGGCCGGCGCGGAATCGACGCCGTCCGCGTGGAGGTGATCGAGCCCACCCGCGGCATCCCGGTGCTCGACCCCGCGGACTACCGCCGGCTGCACGCCTACATCGTTCACTTTCAACGCGCGGAGAACGCCGCACGCGAGAAGAGCGGGCCGGGGACGGCGCTTTGGTTCTTCAACCCGCGCAAGCAGCCCGGCGAGCATGCACACCCGGAGCGGGAACGCACGAACGTGACGGAGATCCTCTCACCCCGGCTGCGGCAGGTGTACTTCGCGGACAGGCTCGTGGAAGAACAGGACCTCGCGTGGACGGCGGGCGACGTGCCGGTCGTTCACATCCAGAACATCTCAGAGCCCTTCCGCTATGAGGGGCTCGGCGAGGTGGAACCGCTGATCCCGCTCCAGGATGAACTGAACACACGTCTCTCCGACCGCGCCAGCCGCGTGACGATGCAGTCCTTCAAGATGTACCTGGCCCGCGGGATCGACGGCTTTGAAAAATCGCCCATCGGCCCGGGGATGATGTGGTCGACCGACAACATGAACGCCTCGATCCAGGAGTTCGGGGGCGACAGCGAGATGCCGGGCGAGGCCGCACACATCCAGGAGGTCCGCGAGGCGCTCGATAAGGTCTCGTCGGTTCCGCCCCTGGCAAGCGGCGTGGTCCGGGCGAGGATCGGCAACCTGACCAGCGCGACCGCCCTGCGCGTCACGCTCATGGGCCTGCTGAGCAAGACCTCCCGCAAGCGGATCACCTACGGGCGCGGCATCGAGCGAGCCTCCGTGCTCATCCTCCGGGCGCTCCACCACCTGGGCGTCCTCAAGACCTCAGAAGAGGATCGCGGCGTCCGGCTTGAATGGCCCGATCCACTCCCCATCGACGACCACGAGGCCGCACGCACCGCCGAGACCAAGCTCAGGATCGGCGTTCCGCAGGAGCGGGTCCTGGGCGAACTCGGGTACGCCCCCGGCGACGTCGGGATCACCTGAGAACACCTTCGTTCGCGCACCGGATGCACGCCCCAAGCACACCTGCACCCATCGGAGAATCACCATGCCTGAGAACACTGGACCATCAACCGGCACGCCGCAACTGCCGCCCGGAGGCGACAGGGGAGAGCCCGGCGGGGGTTCGAACCCCGCCATGATCGGCGAGGATACGCCGCGGACGACCGAAGAGCTCGACTGGCGCTCGCGGGCGCTGCGTGCGGAGGAAGCGCTCGCGGCCTCGGAATCGCAGCGTGTCGAGGCGCAGGCTTCGCTCGACCTTGCATCGCAGAAGATCACGCTCCTGGAGCGGCGGCTTGAGATCCAGCGGCTCCTTCGCGCGGCAAGCCCGCGCGACTTTGACGCTGCGGCGGCCGTACTCGAAGATGCGATGCAGCGCGACGGGGCGCCAGTCGCCCCCGAGAGCCTGCTCGATGCGCTCACGCGCAATCATCCCGAACTCTTCTCGCTGCACGGGGGCAACGGACCTCGCGTCGGATCCCTCTCGGAGACGGTTGAGGAACCGGGTTCACTCCGCGGCCTGGCGGAGCAGGCGCGGAGTTCGGGGGACCGAAACCTTCTCTTCAAGTACCTGCGCGCCAGGCGCCGAGGCTGACCCGGTCTTCACGACGGCCCGCTGATCGCGGCTCGATGTGCGGCGATCACCGCGTCCGGCAAGCAGGCTGCTCGCAACAGATTCACACTCGCACACTCCACCCCGGCGCCTCGTGGCGCCGGGGACCTGGGCTGCCTTTCAAGCACGACACATGCGTGCAAGGAGATCATCATGGCATTCACCGGCAAGGCAACGTACGACGCGGGCGAAGCGCTCCCCGAACTCATGGAAGACGTCTCTGACGTGATCGGGATCGTGAGCCCTCACGAAACGCCGCTGCTCGACTGGCTGGGCAATCCCAAGCGGCCCGCGCACAGCACGGTCCACGAGTGGCTCGAAGACACGCTCCTGCCCAACACCGACCAGGTCAACCAGACCGTCTTCACCCCCGACGCGAGCAACGCGACGAGCATCACGGTCGACAACGCGGGCCGGTTCCAGGTCGGCGACCAGGTCCGCCCGGCCGACTCAAAGGAAGTGATGTTCGTGACCGCCGTCGGCGGGAGCGCCATCACGGTGATCCGCGGCTACGGCAACACGACCAAGCACCCCTTGGCGAACGACATGAAGCTGACCATCCTGGGCAACGCCGCACTCGAAGGGGGCGATGCCCCGCAGGCCCGCTCGACGCTCCGCGTCCGGCGCATGAACTACACGCAGATCTTCACCGCCTCGGTCAACGTCAGCGGGAGCAACCAGGCCGCCCGCCACCACGGCGTCCAGGATGAGCTCGACTACCAGAAGCAGGAGCGCATGCGCGAACTCCTCCGCGACCTTGAGAACTGCGTCATCAACGGCGTCGCGCCCGCGGCGGTCCAGGCGGGCTCCTCCACCGTCCGCCGCACCATGAACGGGATCATCCGCCAGATCTCCACCAACGTCTTCACGCCCGGCGTCGGCGGCATTCCTTCGGGGGGCGGCTCGGGCTCTGACCTGAGCGAACCGGTCATCAACGCGGCGCTGCGCTTGATCTGGGAGCAGTCGAGCGGCGCGGTCGACACCATCGTCTGCGGGGGGATGCAGAAGCGCCGGATCAACTCCTTCATCACCTCCCAGCGCGCCTACGCCCCCGAGGACACGCGCTTCCGGGACCTCGTGGGCGTCTACGAGAGCGACTTTGGCGTCTGCCGCGTCGTGGTCTCGCGCTGGGTCCCCGCAGACACCATCATGCTGCTCGACAGCTCCCGCATCGAGGTCATGCCCCTCAAGGGCCGGAGCTTCCACTTCAAGCCCCTGGCCGCGACGGGCGACGCCGCTTCGGGCATGCTCGTCGGCGAGTACACGACCGAGTTCCGCAACGAGAACGCGCACGGCGTTCTCCGCGGGCTCTCCAGCACGTAACACACCACGCTCGGGGGGAACGCGCTGGCGATCAGGGCGGGGGGATGAGGGCGGGCATCCCCCCTGCCCCCGCCGGCGGCCCCGCGAGAACGGATCAAGCACACGCTGGCCCGACACCATGGGCCAGCGCGGGATGGAGGCGGGGCCCACCCGCGGGTCGAAAGACCCGCGGGAGGGATTGCACGACGACCAGGCTCACGCTGCGGGCCGCACTCGGTTTGCCGCCGCGTCCCTGCACAGGTTCAGTCCACCCGGGAGAGCATCACATGTTCGCCACCGACCGCGATCTTCTCATCGTCGAGCCGCACCTGTTCCGCGACGTCCTGTGGGTGGGGCAGCGGCTCCTCAAGGCCACCGGCTCGGTCACGGCTTCCATCCTCACACTCAGCAGCGCCGACACCAGCGCTGCGCTGGCAAACATCACCCAGGGGCACGTCGCGGTGGTCGATGGGGTGGCGTACGAAGTGCTCGAACGGACCGGGGACCTCACGCTCCTGATCTCCCGCCTTCGCTCCTCGGTCCTTGATCCACAGATCCCGGTCCCGGACCTGTCGGGCAAGCCGGTGCACGTGTCCACCTTCGCGCCGCAGATCGCGATGGTGCACCGCCAGATGCTCCGCATGCTGGGGATCGAGCCGGAAGGTTCGAGTATCCCTGGCGCTGTGGGCGAGGCCGCGATCACCAACCCGCGCGACCTGGCCCCGATGCAGGCCTTCGGCGCGCTGCACATCATTCTGGCCGCGGCCGCGGCGACCACCGGCCCGCAGTCCCCGCTGGGGATCCGGGCGTCCTTCTACCGGACGCTCTATTCACAGGAACGCGGCCGCGTCGTGTGCACGCTCGATCTTGACGGGGACGGCGCGCCCGAGACCACCCGCCGCATGAACACCGCGATCCTCGACCGCGTCTGACCCCATAAACCTCGATTCGCACCTTCTCCGGGGATCTTTCCATGCTCCTTCTCGAACCGCAGTCCGTGCGCTTCGGCGACGTCGTGCTCGAATCGGTCCAGTTCATCTCCCTCGATCGAACCGCCACTCGCTTCATCGTCGAGCGCGGCGACGACGGCGGGCTGCCGGTCTTCGCCGATGCGCCCGAGGAGCTTGTCATCCTCCGCGTCGTCCAGCAGATCACAGCGCAGGAACTGACCATGCTCCGCTGCGGCCGCCTGGAGACGCTCTCCTGGATCACCGCGTCATCATCTTCGGATGCACACCGCGCCAGGATGTCCGCCCAGTGCGTCCTCCGCCAGGTCCGCCACGAGTTCCCGGGCGCCCGTCCTTCGCCGCGCAGCGCAGGCGCGGTGACCCGCGTGCTCTCGTTCGTCGCGCTCTCGCCCGACGGCCACTCTGAACCCATCTCGATCGTCCCCGTCGACGCCGGGTTCTGAACCGATCCCCGGCCCGATCCCGATTCTCCCGCACGAGGAACACCTCTCATGGCAAGCACATTCAAGGGGATCAACCTCTTTGGACCAGGACCCCACCGCTTCTCGCGCGGCCGGCGCGGGCAGCTCCTGGTCTCGGACTTTGAGTTCGGGAGCTTCACGCCCAAGTCCTACCCCGTGGGGCTCGTCGAGGTCGAGGTCACCGTCCGCGGCAGGCTCGTCGCGGCCTCGGAGTCTGCGCTCTGGTCCCAGCGCGACGCGATCCTCGACCAGCTCACCGATCCTCCGGCCAAGGGGCTGCTGGTCGATCACCACGGCCACCAGGACGCCGACATGTCCTTTGTCCGGTTCGAGGAGGGGCCCGGCACCGACCGGGGGCGGACCTGGTCACTGGCGTATGTCGCCCGCTTCCGCAGGCTCCTTGAATAGCCTCCCCGCGTTCACTTTCTGAGCGACTTCATGAACTGAACCGCGCGGCCGACGCAATCCGGGAACTTTCCGAGATCCGTAAACGTTCCCGGTCTTGCGAAACCACTTGCAACGCGGGCGGAGAACCGTCACACTCTGGGATCTGTCTTTCCCGGAGATTCCGATGCGTCCAAACACTCGTCCTGCGGCCGGGCCGTGCCTGGCTTCCTTGCTGGCTGCGTTTGCATTGACCCAGGCGGGCGTGCTCCACGCCGCCCAGAGCCTCGGTTCCATCACACCCGCCTCCACGCCCCCCATCGACATCCGGGCGATCACGCCCAACGACGGCGGCGGCAAATCGCTGGCCCCCAACTTCAAGGCCCGTCCCGGGATCGTCGAGTTCTCGGGCCAGCTGATCGCCCGCCCGCTCCAGACGCTCACCCCCGCCGACCGCGCCCGCATCGACGCCGCCGTCGCGAGCGCAGGCTCGGTCCTCAAGTACTACCCCGAGGTCGATGAGTACGTGATCGATGTGACCCCCAGCGCACCGGCCGCCGGCTCGGTCACGCCCAATTCGGCGGCGCCCCATTCAGCCATGCCCGGTTCGGCGGAGAACGCTCGCGCTGGGGAACTCATGCGCACCGGACTCTTTGAGTATGTCCACCCCAACTGGATCTGCTACCCCCTCGACCGAATCCCCAACGATCCTCAGTTCTCCTCGCAGTGGCACCACACCGTGATGCAGTCGGCCAAGGCCTGGGACATCACCACCGGCTCCTCCTCCATCACCTGTGCCTTCACCGACACCGGCATCGACCTGACACACCCCGACCTCGCCGCGGCCCGCGTCCCCGGCTTCAACGCCGTCACGGACCTCGCCGAGGTGAACGGCGGCGACGTCAGCGAGACGGGCGGGCACGGTACGCACGTCTCAGGGTGCGGCGCCGCCATCGGCAACAACGGCGTCGGCGTCGCGGGCTGCGGGTGGAACATGAAAATCATGATGGTCCGCGTCCAGGAGCCCGGCTGGGGCGGCGCGTACCTCGACGACATCCTCCAGGGCGCCCGCTGGGCCATCGAGAACGGCGCCAAGGTCGCCAGCAGCAGCTACGGCGGCGTCGATTACTGGGCCGTCGGCACCACCGGCACCTACATCAAGTCGATCGGCGGGCTCTACTGCTACGCCGCCGGGAATGATGGACGCGATCTGAACTTCTTTGACTACCCCGACACCATCGTGTGCGGCGCCTCCCACGCCGGCGAAGACCGCACCGGCTGGTCCGGCTACGGCTTGGCCGTCGACGTCTTCGCTCCCGGCGACAACATCCTCAGTTCCTGCTGGGGCGGCGGCTGGTGCGGCGCCTCGGGCACCAGCATGGCCACGCCCGTCACCAACGGCGTGATCGCCATGATCTGGTCGGCCAACCCCTCGCTCACCCCCCAGCAGGTCGAGAACATCCTCTTCGCCGCCTGCCAGGACTGGGGCGCCCCGGGCAACGACGACATCTACGGCTGGGGCCGGGTCAACACCTTCCGCGCGGTCCAGGCCGCCGTCAGCTTCGGCAGCAACAAGCCCGTCGCCGTCGACGACTACGTCGGCAAGATGCTGACCGGAACCTCCAAGGCGATCGACGTCCTCGCCAACGACTTCGATCCCGAGACGCAGGCGCTCACCATCACCAACTTCAACCCCACCACCACCAAGGGCGGCGCCGTCACGCTCTCTCCCGGCACGGGGCCGGGCGGACGCGATCAGCTCCTCTACACCGCCCCCGCAAACGCCACCGGCGAAGACTCCTTCACCTACACCGTCAAGGACCCCACCAACCTGAGCGACAACGCCGTCGTCCGCATCCAGCTCTCGACGCTCGACTCCTTCCGCAACCCCGATAACCCGCTCTACACCAAGCCCGGCATCGAGGGCGCGTACTACGACGCCAGCGGCCTGAGTGCACTCCCCGACTTCTCCACCCTCACCCCCTACACCAAGGTCGTCCGCGCTGACATCAACATCGCCGCCGGCGGCGGCAATTTCGGCGATTCGGGCCGTGCCGACAACGTCGCCGCGGTCTTTGAAGGGTGGATCACCATCCCCTCGACCGACTGGTACACCTTCTACACGACCTCCGACGATGGCTCGCGCCTGCTCATCGGCGACACCGTCGTGGTCACCAACGACGGCCTCCACGGCGCCACCGAAGCGGGCGGCGAGATCGCCCTCAAGGCCGGCACGCACAGGATCCGCGTGGAGTACTTTGAGGCCGGCGGCGATGCAGCGCTGATCGTGAGCGCCGCCAGCAGCACCATGTCCAAGCAGGTGATCCCCGCCTCGATGTGGCGCCACGGCAACTTCGCCGACGGCGACTTCCGAAACCCCGAGAATCCTTCCTCCACCGCCGCGGGGCTTGAAGCCTCGTACTACGCGACCGGCACCATCATCAACTCGCTCCCCAACCTTGACCCGCTCACGCCGGTCAAGACCTCGGTCGTCGACCAGATCAACTACCCCTCGACCACCGGCGTCTTCGCGGATTCGGGGCTCTCCAACGGCGTCTCCGCCCGGTTCACCGGGTATCTCAGCATCCCCCAGACGGGCTTCTACACCCTGTACACCAACTCCGATGAGGGCTCCAAGCTCTGGATCGGAAACACGCTGGTCGTCGACAACAACGGGCTGCACACGATGCGCGAGCGCTCCGGAACGATCGGGCTCAAGGCCGGACTCCACGCCATCAAGGTCGATTACTTTGAACGCACCGGCGAGGCGGGCCTGATCGTCAGCTACGACGGCCAGGACCTTCCCAAGCAGGTGATCCCCCCCGCGGCCTTCGCACGCACGAACCCCTGCTCCGCCGACTTTGACGGTTCGGGCTTTGTCGACATCGAGGACTACACCGCCTTCGTGGTCGCCTTCGAAGCCGGCGATCAGAACGCCGACTTTGACGGCTCGGGATTCGTCGACATCGAAGACTTCACCGGCTTTGTCGTCGCCTTCGAGTCGGGCTGCTGAAAGCTGCCGCGGGGATCCGCGAAGGGTCCCCTCCATATCTCCTCATGTGCGGGAGCGTGTGCGGCGTCGCCAGACGTCGTACACGCTCCCGCTCTCTCTTTATGCAAGAACGCAATCCGCCCGCTCCCGGGCGTGTGCACGCCCGCGCGTCGGTTCATCGATACAGGATCTCGACGGTGGCCAATAGCGCCGGACCGGCGCGTCCAGACCCGCATGCATGTGCAGTTCCAGATTCCCCAGAAACCCCGACCCGCCGCGTACGGATAGCAGATTATCTTTGGGCGCGGGGCCCAAAGGTGGTACGTTCTTCCCCTCCAGGACTCTGGTCGACGCGGTCTGGCCCGTGCACACCTTCCCGTGCCCGGCCCTGCGTCCTTGCTCGGGAGCTTGCACATGCACAGCGACGGACTTGTTCATCGTTCCACCCGCGGGATCCATCGCCCCCTTGCGGCGGCGCTGGTGATGGCGGCCGGTCTCTCGACCCCCGCCCTCGCCGCCTCGGAGCCGACGGTCTCCTGGCCCCTCACGCCCGCGGCCGACCAGCCGCTTCCCTACGCGCGGACGCTCGACTTTGATGCACAAGCGCTCGACGCGCTGCGCATGTTCGGCACGGTCCGGGTGATGGACTTTGTCCTCCCCGACGGCTCGATGACCTCCGCGACGCTTTCGCGCGTCGATCCCTTCGCGCCGGGCGCTCAGATCGTCGCGGGGAGCGACAAGGGTGAAGTCGCCGTGGACCTTTCGGACATGGTGATGCTCTCGGGCACGCTGGACTCAGACCCCTCCGCCAAGGTCTTCATCAGCTTCTCGGCGGCGGGCGTCAACGGCCTGGTCCGCTCTGAATCGGAAACCATGGTTATCTCCAGCGGTCCCTTCGGCGAGGGGCACGCGCCGGTGATCTACTCGATGGACGACCTCCCGCAGGGCGCGATCAACTGGCGCTCCATGCCCTGCGGCCTTGACCGCCTCGTCGGCCGCCACGGCGCCACGCCCAACGTCCCGGTTCTTCCAGGCGACGGCGGCGGCTCGACGCGCGGCGCCGGGCCCTGCCGCGCGGTTGACGTCGCGGTCGAAACCGACTGGGAGTACACGCAGATCTTCGGTGGCAACACCACCGCCTCGGCCGCCTACGCCGCCACGCTCTTTGCCGCCGACAGCGAGATCTACCGCTCCGAGATCAACACACGACTCCAGATCAGCTTCCTGCGGGTCTGGTCCAATGCCTCGGACCCCTACGTCGTGCCCGACAACTACGACCGTCTCTTTGAGTTCCGCGACTACTGGAACGCCAACATGGGCCACGTCCAGCGCGACCTGGCCCACTTCCTCGCCGGCGTTCTGGGTTCGACCGGCGGCGTCGCCTGGCTCGAAGTCATGTGCAACTCCGACTACGGCTACGGCCTCTCCTCCTACCTCGACGGCTTCTTCCCCTACCCCCTCCAGAACAACCACCCCCAGAACTGGGACCTGGTCGTGACTTCCCACGAACTCGGCCACAACTTCGGCGCCCCGCACACGCACGACGTCGGCGTCGATGGGTGCGGCAACGGCAACTGCTCCAACGCCTCGCAGGGGACGATCATGTCCTACTGCCACACCTGCTCGGGCGGCATCCAGAACATCAAGCTCATCCTCCATCCAACGCTCATCAACGGCTACATCCTCCCCCACCTGGCCAGCGCGCCGTGCAGCCTCGGCGACGACGGTGTGCTCATCACCGATCAGCCCGACGACGCCACCGCCGACGCGGGACAGAACGCGGCCTTCTCCGTCGCCGCGATCGTGACCGGCACTCCTGCCTACCAGTGGTTCAAGGTCGGATCTGGCACACCCCTGGCCAACGACGGTCACTACGCCGGCGTCACCACCGCGACGCTCACCATCAACAACGTCACCGAGGCCGACGAGGGTTCGTACCGCGTCACCGTGACCTCAACCTGCTCCAGCGAGTCCTCCACCGACGCCGCCCTCACGGTCGAGAGCCCCTGCCCCTCGGACTTTGACGGCTCGGGCTTTGTCGATATCGAGGACTACACGGCCTTCGTGCTCGCCTTCGAGGCCGGCACCGACAACGCCGATTTCGACGGGTCGGGCTTCGTCGACATCGAGGATTTCACCGCCTTCGTGCTGGCCTTTGAGAGCGGTTGCTGAATCCCACCCCGTGCCGCGGGGCATTCCGCAGTCCTTTGAAAACACCGGGCGTGTGCAGGGTCATTCGACGCTGCACACGCCCGCTTTGATTGCAACGCATGGCGATCGAATGATGACCTCCGCCGATCGCGCGGTTGGACCGATCGCTCCCCCCGCGAGCGCCCCCGACCCGGCGTTCACTGGCGGAATACCCTTGAAGCCATGGCCACCAAAGTCCACGACAGCGTTGCGTCAGCCTTCAGCGACCTCAAGACCCGCGGCGTTCTCCGCGACGGCATGACGGTCATGGTCGGCGGCTTTGGGCTCTGCGGAATTCCCGAGAACCTGATCGTCGCGCTGCGCGACAGCGGCGTCAAAAACCTCACGTGCATCAGCAACAACGCCGGCGTCGATGACTTTGGCCTGGGCCTGCTCCTCCAGACCCGCCAGATCGGCAAGATGATCTCGAGCTACGTCGGCGAGAACGCCACCTTCGAGAAGCAGTTCCTGGGCGGTGAACTTGAGATCGAGTTCAACCCGCAGGGGACGCTCGCCGAGCGCATCCGCGCCGGGGGCGCGGGGATCCCCGCCTTCTACACCGCCACCGGCGCGGGCACGCTCGTCGCCGACGGCAAGGAGTCGCGCTACTTCTTCCGGCCTTCTGATGACACCCGCTACCAGAACCGCCACCCGATGCAGGCCGTCACGGCCGGCGGCATCGTCGAGGAACTCGGAGAGAAGCGCCCGCAGGCCCGCCAGTACGTGCTCGAAACCGGCCTCTACGCCGACCTTGCCCTCGTCAAGGCGCACAAGGCCGACCCCTTCGGCAACCTCACCTACCGCAAGACCGCCCGCAACTTCAACCCCATGATGGCCACCGCCGCGGCGTTCGTGATCGCGGAGGTCGATCAGGTCGTCGGGTTGGGCGATCTTGACCCCGACTCCGTGCACACGCCGGGAAGCTATGTCGACCGCGTTGTCCAGACCGTCTGCCAGAAGCGCATCGAGCAGCGCACCATCACCAAGGCCTGATCCTCACGCGAGCCGGCTGAGCCTCCAGCGCGAACCGGGAAGATCCACCCCCATCGCCGCCCCGTAAAGCACCGCGAGCGCCGCCGCCACGGCGATGTGCACACCCTCCAGCCGCGTCCCGATCACGACCGGCGCGGTCTCCACCATCATCACCCCCATCCCGGCGGCGATCATCAGGATCGCAAGCCACTGGTACGCACGCAGGCCCTTGATGATCGCCGTCTGCGGCTCTCCACGGTACGACTCCTCGACGAACCTCCCCAGCCCCGAGAGGATCAGCGATGCGCCGACGATGAGCGATGCATCCGCCCCCGCCGACCACATCCGAAGCAAGGGGCCGCCGATCAGGACGTTGAGCAGGAGGGAATAGAGCGCTGTCGCGTGCACGGGCGTGTTGCCGAGCTGTGCGAGCTTGATGACGCGCGACTCCGGGCAGGTGTGCACGATGCCGTGCTCCTCCCTCGCCGGCGCGCCGTGGCAGCACCCCTGCACCATGCACCGCAACCGCCCGAACGCCTGCACCCACGGCGCGATCGCGGCAAGGGCCGCGGCGAGCGGCCACGCATCGCCGCGCGTGAAGGCGATCACCGCGAGCGCGGCCACGCACGCAAGAACATGCCCGTAATAGCCAAAGGGCCGGCTGAGCCCCGAGGAGGATTCAAAGACCTGCCCCCACAGGCACGCACCCGCCAGGCCGGCGATCGCCACCGCGATGAATGGCACATGCCACCGATCATCGAGCAGTCCAAGTGCGAGGATCGCTCCGACAAAGGCCGCCAACCCCGCGTACACCGCGTGCATCAGGATCCGAACGCGACCAACGCGGACCTCGCGCCACGCATTGGCGACCGCCTGCGATGCATCCAGCAACCACCGCGCCGTCGTGCGCGCGTTCCACGCGATCACAAAGACCACCACCCCCGCGAACGCATCCCAGACCCCGTGCATGCCGGTCGTGATGCACGAGATGGTGATCCCGATCGCGATCGCTGCCGCGCTGATCCCCCACCACCGCCCGCGCGTTCCGATCGTCATCGCCGCGATCATGCTCCAGGCGACGTGGAACGATGGAAACGCGGCCCTGCCGTCGAGACCGTCCGCCCGCTCGAGCCGGAGCAGGTCCGCCGCAAGTCCCACGCCCTCGAAGGGCTTGGGCGGTGTGATGACCGGGAGCGAGAGGTAGAACCAAAAGCACAGGAGCATCGCGGCGAGCCCCGCAATCGCGAATCGGCGAAGGTCGCCCGAGCGCTGAGCCAGCAGCGGCGCGGCGACCACCAGCGGATACGCGAGGATGTACAGGTATTCGGTCCAGGGAACGACCGGCCAGTGTTCATCAAGCCGGATCCATGAACTGATCTCCGGACCCGCGTGGACATGCCCGATCGCCTCATACAGCACCAGCCACGGCCCGAGGATCACGACCATGACGCCCACGCGCTGCGCAAACGATGCCGGACCGAGTCCCGCGGCGGGGATCGAGAGCCAGGGCCGTGCCGGCGATTCGCCCAGCCGCCGAACAAGATCGCGTGATTCGTACCCATAGACCAGCGCTGTGCACGCAAGTGCGGCCAGGGGCGTCGTGATCCACAGGCCCGCCACCGAGCCGACGGCGATCGAGAAGCCGGCGACCAAGAGCGTGAACCCCACATAGATCGGGTGCCCGGTCAGTGCGTATGGTCCCGTCGAAACCCTGCGGGGCGGCGGAAACGCGTTCATCGGCAGCCCGCCGCCATCACGCCAGAGCTTCCACATCGACCAGAGCATGAGGAACAAGCCCAGCGACGCTATCGCGAGGCCCAGCCGCGGCATGTGCACACGCGGGAGACAACCGGGGACCGGAAGCAAGTGCGTCCACCACCACAGCATCACGGGTATCACGATGCAAAAGAGCATCCCGTAGGCGAACTTGCCGGCGGTCATGCGTGCACCTCCATCGCCGATTCCAATTGCTCGAACGCGTCGAGATGGACCGTTTCGTGGATCGAAGTCCCCGATTCAACGATGCCCGGAAGCTCGAGCACGCCTTGGCTCAGCCACTTGTGCTCGTGTGCAGCGCGGATCCGCGGCGGCACAAGGTTCCGAAGCACCGGGATCGAATCCAGCACACCCGGGCCCAGCGCTCCCCTTCGGATCGTCGCACGCGGCAAAAGCCGGATCCGCCCACCACTCCAGGACATGGAAAGATCGGTGCACTCGATGATCGAGTGGCGCCGGCCATCGATCCACAGGTCCGCTCGAGGATGAGGCCCCGCCCAGTGGATCCACACCGCGTGATGGTTGTCTGTGATCAGCCGGCCCCAGCGCAGCGTGTTGATGGGCAGCTTCCAAGGGGGGATCGTCATCTTGAGCAACTCGACGTAGCCGATGCCGGTGATGCGCTGGCCCTTGATGGTGAGGTCCGCGCGTGCACATGGGAGGTGTGCGTTCCAGACCACCGCGCCCTCGGGCGACTCGTACAGCCCGGCGCTGATTCCTCGGGCCGCCTGCATGGCCTCCCACCGACCGGACACGCCAAGTGCGGGCAGTTCGATGGAGGCCCCGTGCACACTCCCGGCGGGACCCGCCAGCACCGGGTCGGCGTGGACACCAAGGGAACGGATCTGCGTCACCGGGATCTGCGGGCCGGCGTGTATGACCGAGCTGTAAGCGATGTGCAAAGGGCCGAGCGAAAGCCGGGCGGCGTAGAGGATCCAGGCTTCACCCTGGTCGGTGGTGCAGTCGAGGTACCACTTGGCGAGTGAGAACATGAACCCTCCTAATATTAGTGTACACTAACTTGATGGAGGTGTCAATTGCAAAGTGAGCAGGCAGAGGCGGTTTGAGCTGGGACGTGGGGACCTGGTCAGGGAGAGGGGACGGCCGAGGGGGCCACGTCGCGGGGTGTGCAGGGGATGGCCAGGAGCGCGCCGAGGATGGGGGCGGCGAGGTAGATCCAGAGCTGGGTGGTGTGGCCAGAGATGAGCGCGGGGGCGAGGGACCGGGCGGGGTTCATGGATGCGCCGGAGATGGGACCCGCGAAGAGGGCCTCCAGGCAGACGACGCCGCCGACGGCGATTCCCGCGGTGATGCCGCGTTCCTTGGGTCCTGTGGAGACGGCGAGGATGACGAGCATGAGGATGAAGCTCAGGATCGCCTCGAGGATGAAGGACTGGAGGTCTGACCCGGCGGGGATTGTCGAGCCCAGGGTCGGGTGCTGGGGGAAGAGCAAGCGGAGGATGATCGATGCGAGCACGGCGCCGGTGCACTGCGCCATGAGGTACCCGGGCACATCGGCGGCCTTGAACCGGCCGGCGATCGAGAAGGCGAGCGTCACGGCGGGGTTGAGGTGTGCACCGGAGCGGTCGCCGAGCGTGTAGATCATCGCCATGACGATGAGGCCGAAAGTGAGCGCCACGCCGACGTGCGAGACCACGCCGCCGGTCGAATCGTTGATGATGATGGCGCCGGTGCCGGCGAAGACCAGGCAGAAGGTTCCGATGAATTCGGCGAGAAGTCGGTTCATGGTTGTTCCTCCCGGAGCCATGCGTCGACGCGGCGGGCGATCTGGTCGCGGACATCGCGGAACTTCTCGAGACGCGCGGCGGGAGAGCCTTCGAAGGCCGCGGGATCATCGAAGGGCCAGTAGAGGGTGCGGGCGGCGAAGGGGTAGATACGGGGACAGTGCTGGTGCGCACGGTCGCAAACGATGATCGCCAGTCGCACGGCGACCTTGCCGAGGAAGTCGGAGGAGGGCTTTGATCGGAGATCGGCGGTGCTCAGCCCGATCTCTTCCAGCACCTGCCGTGTGAGGGGGTGGACGCCGCGTGGATCCATGCCTGCGCTGCGGACGTCGAACCGGTCGCCGGCCTGACTGCGCAGGATCGCCTCGGCCATGAGGCTGCGGGCCGCGTTGCCGGTGCAGAGGAAGAGGACCAAGGGCTTGACCGGCGGAGTCATTGCACACCGTGGAGAGGCTTGCGCGCGACGATGTCGAGGCTGGTGATGTAATCCCCGGGCGTGGTCCCGGGCTCGAGCTGGGAGACGATCCTGCGGTAGAGGGGGTCCTGCCAATCAACCATGGCGTCGATGTAGGCGGGCTTGGGGGCCAGGACGATCTCGGTGAGGCCCGCGCTGGCGGCGGCGGCGCGGATCTCCTCGACCAGCACCGCACCGGCGATGCACCCGATGAGGGCTTCCACATCAGCGCGGAGCGCGGGCGGGAGCGGGCGGAGCAGGGCCATGTCGGAGACGGCGACGCGTCCACCGGGCTTGAGGACGCGGGCGATCTCTCGCCAGACCCGGGGCTTGTCGGTCGAGAGGTTGAGCACGCAGTTGGAGATCACGACATCGACCGAGGCGTCGGCGACGGGGAGCGCCTCGATCTCGCCGAGCCGGAACTCGACGTTGTCGAGCCCGGAGGCGTTGTGGTACGACTCGATGTTGCGGCGGGCCTTGGAGATCATCTGCGGCGTCATGTCGACGCCGATGATGCGGCCGGTCCGGCCGACCTTGGGGCCGGCGACAAAGCAGTCAAAGCCTCCGCCCGAGCCAAGATCGAGGACGACTTCGCCGAGCTTGAGCGAGGCGATGGCGGTGGGATTGCCGCAGGAAAGGCCCATGTTGGCCCCGGCGGGCATCGCGGCCAGATCACTCGCCGCGTAGCCGATGGCGGTGGCGAGTTCTTGGGGCGAGAAGGTGACAGGCCCGCAGCACGAGCCCCCCGAGGGACCGCAGCAGCCGCTTTGAGCGATCTGTGCGTACCCCGCGCGGATCTGTTCACGCACATCGTCGGGCGCAGGGCGGGGGGCCGGATCGGTTATGGAACCGACGCCCGAAGGCCTCGTGGCCGCGGCGGACACGGGTGGAGTGTTCTGCGCCATAGCGCCCGAGGTTTGCGTCGAGGCGGGTGTGCAGCAGGAGTCATCGCAGCAGGATCGCGTCTTCATGTTTCAAACTCCCGTGGGGTGTGCGGTGAGGGACTCGGGGAGCGTTTCAACGAACGCACGGATCTGGTCGCGGACACGGCGGTAGTGCGGCATGGCCATTTCGGGCGTGGCGGCGCCCTGCGCCAGTCGCGGGGGATCTTCGAAACCGACGTGGATGATCCTGGGTGTTTGTGGGGAATCGCCGTGGAAGAGGGGGCAGGATTGGTGTGCACTGTCGCACACGGTGATGACGTAGTCGAACCGGATGTCCCTGAGTTCCTCGACGGTCTTTGAGTGATGACCGGAGATATCGACGCCGGCCTCGGCCATGGCGCGGATGGCCAGGGGGTTCATGCCGTGCGGAGATGTACCGGCGGACCAGGCGTCGAGCACATGGGAACGAAGGTGGCGGGCCCACCCTTCGGCCATCTGGCTCCGGCAGGAGTTGCCGGTGCAGAGGAAGAGCACACGAGGCTTTTCAGCACCCACAGGTTTGCCCCTTGGTTGAGGACTTGGCGAGTCGAGCGGACGTGCAGCAGGATTCGAGCGCATCGGCGAGGGATCGGAGCGCCTGGCAGAGGTGGGTGAACCGGACGGCGTAGCGGACGGTTCGGCCTTCCTTGGCGGCTTCGAGGACACCCGAGCGTGCGAGGAGGGCGAGGTGCCGCGAGACGACCGAGAGGTCGACCGAGCAGCACTCGGCGACCTCGCCGACCGAGCAGGGGCGGCTGCACTTGGCGATGCAGGCCAGGAGCTGGACGCGGGTGGGGTCGGAGAAGGCCTTGAAGAGCTCGGGGTCGAGGAGTTCATCGACGGGTGAGCAGCAGGCGGCGGCGAGGCGGGGGGTGGCGGGGACGGCGACGGCCC
>DATGXW010000104.1:0-2508 GCA_035298585.1 Phycisphaerales bacterium | reverse complement strand
CCGCCAGCTCCTGGGTGACTCATCGTCCTCGGAAGCCTGGCGGGATTCGGTCGCGCAGGCGGTGGATGAATCCGCCGAGCTTTCCGGGCTCTTGGGGACCCCCGAGGCGGAGATCGCACGCTCCTTCACGGGCGCGAGCGGGCTCCTGCTTTACACGCGGGCAAGAACGCATCTTCGCTCGTCGATCTCCGGTGCGCCCGCCGATGACCGCTGGCTGGAGCAGTTTGGCCTGTGTGCAGCCGCCGCGGCGGTTGCGTTCGGACCCTCAAGCCTCCGGCCACTGGCACAACTCACGGCCGATGCGCCCAAAGTGCAGGAGCCGACCCTGCTGCGTGCCGCGGGGTGGGTCGCGCACGGGGCCCGTCCCAAGACCATCCTCGCGGCGTCGATCGCCATCCTGCTCGCCGGCCCGCTCGCGTTTGCGACGGTCCGCCACGGTGTGCTCAAGTCCAAGGCGTCGATGATCGACCAGCAGAAGACCTCGCGCGAGCAGATCGACCGCCAGGCGGCGCTCTATTCGCAACTGGAGACTTCGCGCTGGCCCGTCACCAAGCTGCTCTCGGATATCTCGGTCGCAACCCCGGTCGGGATCAACGCCCAGACGATCAACCTCTCGACCGAGATGGGGCTCAAGATCACCGGCGTGGCCAACGAGCCCGCGCTGGTCAATACGCTGCAGGCCAACCTCAACGCGACCAGGCTCTTCCGCAACGTGAAGGTCACGCGCACCGGGACGATCGAAGGGGGCAAGGTCGAGTTTGACATGTCCGCGGACGTCGCCAGCCCGCACAACGCGGTGGCCAACGCCGAGAACTTCACCGAGAAGAATCTCGCAACCCGGCTGTACGGGGAGGGCGCTGACAACTTGAAGGAAGCCCCGGTCGCGGCCAAGGGAGGTTCGCGAAGGACCTCGACCACGACCGACTCGGGCTCCTCCACCTCCAACGCGTCCCGACGCGGGGGGGACGCTTCCGGCCCGCCGCCGGCCCTCTCCGACGCCGACATCGCCAAGCTTGACCTGACGACCGCGCGCAAGGAATGGGCCAACCGCAAGTCGTACCTCCAGAAGAATCCGACGCTCGATACCGCCAGCAAGGACCGTCTGAGCGCGGAGATCCCCAAGCTCCAGGAGCGGCTTGAGAAGCTCCGCAACTCGGGGGGGGGCGCCTGATGTCGAGTCTTCTTTCGAAGTTTCAGTCGCTCCCACGCTCGGCCCGCTGGCTGCTTGCCGCCGGCGCGGGCGTCGGCGGGTATTTCCTGGTCGTCGAGCCCGTGGTCGAGTACGTGTCGAAACTCAACAGCGAGTCCGACAGCATGGCCATCCAGCTCGCTCGCACCGACGCCGAGCGGCGTGCACGCGCGGGCGCGGAAGAGACCATCCGCCTGGGCATCTCGCGGTTTGGCATGGTTGAATTCCCCGGCGATCCCGAGGCCCGGCCCGTCGACTTCAACCGGCAGGTCTCCGAGGTTCTCTCCAAGCACGGGCTGAAGGAGGACGCCACGACGCGATCATCCTCCCTGAGCGCTGGGCCCTTGAGCGGCATCGTCGGCAGCGACAAGCGGGTCGAGCGGATCGTCAAGGAACTCCAGATCACCGCGCCGCCCGAGAAGGTCATTCAGTTGATCGCGGATCTCGAGCAGTTGCCGACGGTCGCGACGGTTTCGCGCGTCCAGATCCGAAAGCCCTCCGAGAACGAACAGGCCGGCCGCATGGTGAAGGCCGACATCTCGGTCGAAACCTGGGTCGTCGCTCGAAAGGGGACCAAACGCTGAACGCTGCACCCAACAATCAGGATGTTGTGCGGACGGTCCTCGCGCGGCTCGGCAAGACCGGCCGCATCGCGGCGGGCCTGGGGCTCGTCGCGGCGGTGCTCCTGCTCTGGTGGCTGGGGACGCTCGTCTACGCGCTTTCGCTCCCCTCGCCCGCGGCGACATCCGCACAGGCCGAGGAGAAGCAGCGGCTCGCCGAGCTGCAGGAAAAGTATAAGAAGCAGATCGCCCAGTTTGATGGACGAACGGTCTTCTATGTCCCGGCCGCGCCCGATGCCAAGGCGGAGGTGGAGGAAGAACCCGCCGCCGATCCCAACGCGCCGCCCCCCCTGCCCAGCAGCTACGGCGGACCTGGCATCATCGGCATGGTGAACGACACCGTGTGGTTCAGCGACGGAGCACGCGTCAAGGTGGGTGAGAGTTCCGGCGACATCAAGGTCGTCAAGCTCAACGCCCCGTGGGATGCGACGATCAACTGGAAGGGTGCTGACTTCACGGTCAAGTTCTTTGAACGCGACGGCGTGGTGCTCGCCAAGAATGCCGCGGCTTCTACCTCCGGCTCTGCGATCGATCCGACGTACACGCCCCCCCCCAAACCGCCCAAGCCCGATCCCGCCAAGCCCGATCCCGCCAAACCAGACCCGGCCAATCCAGATCCAGGCAAGCCCGGCGAATCTCCGCCCCCCGCAGGAGGAGACGGCGGACCCCCGCCTCCATCCCCCAGCCCATCCCCCGCAC
>DATGXW010000103.1:0-4188 GCA_035298585.1 Phycisphaerales bacterium | reverse complement strand
GATGGACCAAAGGGGGTGCACCAGGGTCGCGGGGGTCGCCCTCGGTCCCCGGCTGCTGTGCAATCGCGGGCGCTGGGGGCCGGGGGGGGATGTAGTCAATCCGGTAGTCAGGCCGGGGCAGGAACATCGAAGCGATCCAGTCCACCGTCTTGCGGAACCTGGGGTCCGAATCGTCCCGGAAGAGAGGACGGAACGGGCTCTTGCCCGGGCGGTTGGGCGTCGGGTGCGGGAAGAGGGAATTTTCCGGCGGGAGCGCCAACTGCAACAGCGGCGACTGGGCTGGATTGGCGTAATTGATCAGCGGGACCATCTCGTCGCGCTTCTCGCCGCGGGTCGCCCGGACCCGGGTCTTCTCCATGATGTAGAAGTTTGTGTACACCGTGGCGTCGGTGTTGGGCGCCCGCGTGTTGAGCCAGAAGTTCCCGGCCTCGGTCCCGCCGTGGCAATCCGTCGTTGCACAGTAGTTGAGGAGCCACCCGCGGTGGATCTGCTCGCGGAACATCCGCATCGACGATGGATCCTGCTGGATCTTCACCTCGCCGTAGAGGTTGCGAGCCCGGAGCTTGAACATCAGTTCCAGGATCTCTTCGGGCCTCCGGCGATAGAGTGCATCCCGCCCCTCGCGGCTCACCGGGACGAGCGGATCACCCGCGTATTCCTCCAGAAGCCTCGTCACCACGTTCCTGGCGACGCTCATGCGCGGCGGGTCTGAGAGGTTCACCTCATAGACCCGGATCATGTTGATGTCTTCTGCGCTCAATACCGGGAACTGTGCAGGTTTGGCCTTGGGCTCCTTCTGCTCAACGGTGGTCCGCACCGGAGCTTCTGAAGGCTTCTTGCTCCGAAGGTCCATCAACCCCTGCACCACCAGCCGCATCTCGGCCGCCTTGGCATCGTTCGAATCAAGCCGCAGGATCTCGTTGAGCTGTTCGAGGGCCTCGGGGAACATGTCCACCGAGACCAGCCACTGTGCAAGGCTTCGGCGACCGCGCGTGTCCTTGGGGTCAAGTGCTGCGCGATACTGCTCGTACCGCTCCCGGTTGGTCAGGAGCGTCTCGATCTTCGAGATGTCCTTGGCCGCAAACGGCGTCGGGATGTTGTTGATCCTGAGAATGATCCGCTCGGCGTTCTGTTCCACCAGAAGGCCGACGAAAACACCGCCGCTGGTCGTCACCACCCGCACTTCACGCTGATCGGCGGGATTGGCCGGTACGGTCCCCCCAGCCCCCTCACCCGCCACCCCTTCGTTCGGCGCTCGCGGGCCGGGCGGTGCAACCTCCGGTCCTGGTGCAGGCGCGGGCGATGTGGGTGTTGGATTGTCTTGGGTTGGCGGCTCAGAACTCGGCGCTGGCCGTGGTGCATCCGCCTCCGGCATCTGGCCGGACGAGGGGTGTGTCGGCGGTGGCGGTTCCTCGGCGGCGGGCTGCCAGGACATCGCGACGGAAACCGAGCCCGTCGTCGGGATGGCCATAGCCCAAAGCGTCGGTACGCCCGCCGTGAACGCCGCCAGAAGGTTGGCGGCCTTGGACCACGAAGCGGTGCACATAAGCAGTGGAGATATCTTCGCCGAAAGTCAGGGGTTTGTCCAGACGGGGGTGAAGCCACCCCAACAGGTTCCGTTCTCAGGCCCCGTCCAGCGCCCTCGCTGCTCCCTTTCGCGGCACAGGCCTCCCGGCCCGATTCACCGCCCACAGAGCTCCGGCTCTCAGTTCCCTCTTCTCCGCCAGTATCTACCCGCGCCATCCTGCAAAGGTCCACAAAATCGCATCCGCTTCAGCGGACCTCCGCCGAGGTCAATGTTCCCTTGAGCATGACCCGATCCTCCAGACCTTCCTGAAGCAACACTTCCATGTGCATCGTGCTGGTCTTCTTACCTTTGCTCACCCGCACGATGTGCCTTTCTTCAGATCCCTGACCCTCGTCACCCAGCGTCACTTCAAATCCGCCATCGGCCGTCGAAGTCACCACGCCCTGATAGACGCCGCCGTCTTGGCTGAGCGCCAAGCACTGCACACGGTTGTTGCCGGTGTGGTGATAGAAGTACATGTCCATCAGTGCCTGCCCAGCACCATCGGTGGTGGGGGTGACCAGCCGCGTGTGCACAACGTTGGCGAAGGGAATCCACGCCACATCGAGGCGCGGCTGCCTCCCCACAGATACCGCCCACGCGCCCTCCGCGTCGCCATTTGCAGACCACGAGCGCACACGTGCAGGACCAGTCCCGCCGATCTCATCCGTGCCTGCACCCGCGCTGCCCACGAGCACCGAAAGCATGGCGAGACGGTCCTGGGGTGTGCGGACCTCTGGCGGCGCAGCTTCCATCGGCGTCATCGTCTCTGCACGCGTGTAATCCCACGTGGCGAGGTTGCTGTACCGGCCATCACCCCGGTCTTCGAGCAATTGGACACGGTGTGCGTTTTCACCTTCTTGCGTCCATCGGGTTTGCAACAATCGAAGCCCTCCGGCCTGGTGTGCACGCAGCGTGGCGACCGGATGCACACCCTCCATGGTGACGTTTCCGTCCATCACGGTCCTGGAGAAGGGATTGATCCAGAGCATCCGGACCTCGCCGCGAGCTGCATCCCAGAACAGCACCTTGATCTCCCGCCACAGCTCCCCTTCGCCATCACGCCCGTGCGTGAACGCTACGAGTGAGTGCTTCCCAGGCCCGAATCGCCACACCTCCCGCATCGGCGTGGGACTCTGTGATTGCATGGTCCACTCGCCTGAAACGAGGTAAGCAAGGACCTTCAGCGGCTCTCGCGCGGCTGGATCGGCGGCGACCGACGATAATGCCGGAGTCACTCGCTCTCCCATGGGTGTGCCGGGCTGAGTCGAGGACTGTCCAGAAGCGAGCGAGATGCTGGAGATGAGCCCCGCCAGGCACGCAAGCCCGATGTTTCGTTGACATGTCATGCTGAGTTATCCTTGCCGACACCAGAGCCAAGATGAGGTAATCCCGAAGTCGTACGACGACGCAAGAGCGTGCGAGGTTCGGGCTGACTCTTCCATCTTGGGCGCTGATGCACGTGCTTGGCGTTTGCGACCGCCGTTGTCGGAGGGGTGGCATAGCGTCCGCCGATGAAAATCGCTTGTACGCACTCCCGCATGTGCGGCATCACGGTCATCACGCCGACCGCGTGCACGCATGTGCATGAACGACAGCCGCCCCGGCTCATCGCCGGGGCGGCTGCTTGGATTCTTATGCACACACGCCGATCTCGGGCCCCGCCCCGGCCGAGCGTATCGCCCCGCGCCCTTGCGGCGGTGGGACCCAATGAAAAAGCCCGGCTTCCGCCGGGCTTTGCCTTGCTCACTCAGCCATCACTCGCCGTCAGTTGAGCGGCGGCAGGTGCTGCTTGCCAGACTTAATCTGCGCGGTGGACTTCTCCAATGCGTCCCCCGCGGGTTCGAACCGGCCGCCCAGGTTCCGCGAAAGGAAGGCCTCGGTGATCGCGTTGAAGGCCTGGTTGTTCTCCGGCCGGGCAAAGCCGTGGCCCTCGTCGGGGAACAGGACGTACGTCACCGGGATCTGCCGCTGCTCCATCGCCGAGACGATCTGATCGCTCTCGGCCTGCTTGACGCGCGGGTCGTTGGCGCCCTGCCCGATCAGCAGGGGCTTCTTGATCGCGTCCACCTTGTTGAGGGGGCTCTTGGCTTCGAGCAGCTTGCGGCCTTCCTCGGTCGTGTGGTCGCCCACGCGCTTCTTGAGCATCTCCAGCATCGGGGCCCAGTGCGGGGGCACCGAGTTGATCAGCGTCACGATGTTGGAGGGGCCCACGATGTCGACGCCGCACGCGAATTCGTCGGGCGTGAACGTCAGACCCGCCAGCGTCGCGTACCCGCCGTAGCTCCCGCCCATGATCGCCACCTTCGACTTGATCGCGATCTTCTCATCCACCGACCACTTCACCGCGTCGAGCAGGTCGTTGTGCATCGTCCCCGCCCACTGACCGTCACCCGCGTTGACGAACTTCTTGCCAAAGCCCGTCGAGCCGCGGAAATTCACCTGCAGCACCGCGTACCCGCGGTTGCTCAGCCACTGCGCGTACGGGTTGTACCCCCAGGAATCCCGCGCCCAGGGGCCGCCGTGGACAAAGAGCACCATCGGCACCGGCTTCTCGGGACGTGCATCGCCATCCTTGTCGCTCCCATAGGGGAGCGTCAGGTAACTCACCAGCGTCATCC
>DATGXW010000102.1:0-8157 GCA_035298585.1 Phycisphaerales bacterium | reverse complement strand
GCCCGTCTCGGTGAGCAGGATCGAGCCGCGCCCGCCGATGCCGTAGAACGTCCGCAGCCGCCCGAGCGCTGCCGCGATCGGACCGTTGGACTGCTTGAGCTCCTCCCAGCGGGCGTACATCGACTGGAGGACGGGCCGCAGCTTCTCGGGATCGCCCGCAAACCGCAGCGCATCGGCCGCGCCCCCCGCAAGGTCGGCGAGCTTCTTGTCGTTGCCCTTGGCGTCCGCGCTCGCGGAGGCGGCCGCGTCCCCGGCCTTCTGGAGCGCTGACTCGCTTGTCGACATCCCCAGCACCAGCCGGTAGAGCTCGTCGATCGAGCGCGTGAGCGCGTCGCCCGCCTTGGCGACCGATTGATCGATGTCCTTGACCGAGACGTTGGCAAGGCCCGCCTCGATGCGCGTCCATGCACGCGAGAGCTCGCCGTAGCGGAGATCCCACTGCTTGCGGAACTCGTCGTACTGCGCCTGGTCGGCCGGCACGGCGGTCTCGTACTGCTTGGCCAGGACCGTCAGCGCCCGCTCGGCCGCGTCGAACTCCTCGAGCGACTTCTGCAGCGTGACGAGCGAACCCACCCGCGCATCCTTCTCAAGCCGGGTCGGCCAGTGTGCATTGAACGACGCGGCCGCGGACTCCACGGCGGCAAGGCCGGACGAACCCCCCATCCCCGCGGGTGGCCACTGGCCGGTCGACTCCGCCGCTCGCTCGACCGCCGCGGTCAGCTTGGCGAAGTCCTGGTCGCTGAGCTTTTTGAACTCCTCGGGCGCGGTGGTCAGCCGCATGTAGGAGTCGACGGGGAAGTAGACGCGGTCGGGGTGCTTTCCGCCCACGGCGCGTTCGATCTGTACAAGCGAGGAGAGCACCTTCGCCGCCGCGTTGTCCCCCGCCGCCCAGTCGAGCGTGTCGGGCGCGGCCATCTCGTGACGCGCCGCCTTCACCAGCGGGCGGACCAGGCTCAGGTCCGTCACCGACGCGTGTGCACGCCCGATCTTCTCATCCAGCGACTCGGGCAGGAACGCCGACAGAGCCTTGAACACCGTGGGAGGGCGGATCGCGTTCTCTGAGAGCGTCTTCTCGGCCGTCAGCGTCACCAGCCGCAGCGGGGTTCCCCACTCGGCCGTCATGTTCTGCTGCGTGTTGATCTCGACCTTGCCCGGGGAGGCTTCGCGGACCAGCGCATACTCGGATCCCGGCTTGTTGAGGTCCTCGTTGACGCTGTTCCAGAATTCCGCCGGCTGGCTGACGGTGCCGGCGAGCTGGTAATACCCCAGCACGGTGAACGCGAGGCACAGCACGACCACGCCGATCGCAGAGCCAAGGAGCGCGAGCTTGCGTCCCCGCTGCTGCTGCTTGACGTTGGTGGCGCGGGTGACCAGGCCCTTCTCCGGGAAGACCTTGGACATGAGCACGTCGCGCAGGAAGTAGGACTTCTTGTTGCTCGTGAACGTGCTCCCGCCCGGCAGCGCGTCGACCGGGACGCCCATCGCACGCGCGATCGCCTCGTCGAGCTCGGCGCCCTCCTGGAGTGCCGAGGTGAAGTAGATGCCGCGGAGGAACAGGGGCTTGCTGGACCACTCGCCCTGCACGAAGATGAGTTCGAGGTACCGGCGCAGGCGCGAGCTGATCGCCATCAGGCTCTCGGGGAGCGCATACATCGCGTCGACCTCGTCGATCCGGCGCGGGTTGACCGACTGCATGTTCTGCGGCGTCGGATCCGACAGCAGCCCGCCGCGGCGGCGGACCAGCCGGCGGTTCACCTGCTCGAGATGCTCGGTGACGCGGTCGGGCTGGAAGGGTTCGTCAAGGTCGGCGGGGTTTGACCACCCCAGGATCTGGTGCTGGAGCTGCGGGTCTGAGATCGTCGAGAAGAACTCCCGGAACCCGATGAGAAGGTCGCACTTGGTGATCCAGATGTAGACGGGGAACCGCACATCAAGGTCGCGGCTGATCGCGTCGAGCTGCCGCGCGACCTTGGCGGCCTCGATCTCGATCTTCTCGGCCGAGTCCTTGATGAGGCTGTCGACGCCGATCGCCAGCACCATGCCGTTGATGGGCTGGAGGGGACGCCACGCCTTGAGGAGCTTCATCAGCTCCTTCCACTCGCCGCCGCCCTCCTCCATGAACATGCGGCCCGCGGTGTCGAGGATCACCGCGGGGTTCATGAACCACCAGTTCATGTTGTGCGTGCCGCCGGTGCCCTGCAGCGGGTCCTGGAGACCCGGCGGGAAACCGACGCTGCAGTTGCGGATCGCCTCGGTCTTGCCCGAACCCGAGGGTCCCGCCAGCAGCACCCAGGGAAGCGTGTAGACGTCCTTGCCCGCGCTCTTGTACTTGTCGATCCCTTCCTCGAACTTCTTGCGGAGGTCGTCGAGCTTGGCCCGCATCGCCGGGTCCGCCGTCGCCGGCGAGCCCGCGGTCGTGCCCAGGAGCCGCCCGATGAACGGGGACGACTTACCCTTCTGACGCCACTTGAGGAAGAAGCGGAAGGCAAAGATCAGCACGACCGCGCACGCAAGCGCGATCGCGATGTACATGATGTAGGGCCACGCCCCCGTGACCAACCCGGCCACCGTCAGCACCGCGCCCGTCCCGGCAGCGCTGGCCGTCAGTTTCCCCGCCGGAGACATCCCCGACACGGACTGCATGATCGACATGATTTACTTCCCCTCCGGGACTGACGCCGGGGAGCCGGCGTGCGTGATCACCTTGGTCAGAGATTCATCGAGCTTCTTGGCCGCGCTCTTGTAGAGGCTCACGTTGGCCACCACCGTGCCCACCGTCAGCACCACCAGCAGGATCGCCCACGACACCACGCCCTGCGCCACGGGCTGCTGCAGGACCCGCTTGTCGGTCGCCTCGTACGCCTCGGGCGTGATGCGGGCCGCGGGGTCGGTGTCGAACTTGGACCTGATCCGGGCCGTGATCTCGAGCTGCTTGCGGCGCAGGTGGTCGGGCTGGCCGATGTACATCCCCGTGAAGCCCAGGCCGATGCACGTGTGGAAGACGGCAAGGCGCTCGGTCGCCTTGTCGGAGGAATCCGCGAGCGTCTCGTCGAGCATCTCAAAGAAGCGCTGGTCAAGGCCCAGCTGCTTCTCCTCCTCGGCCAGGGACCGCCACGACCGCGAGAACGAGTGCTTGCTCTCGCGCATCATGAAGTCGGCAAAGCCGACCAGGGGAAGGCGCACCTGCCCGAACTGGTCGCCCAGCCCGGTCGCCTCGGCCTGCATCCTCAGGTCCGCCAGCATGCTCTTGATCTCGCTGCGGACCTGGCCCCCGTCGGTGCTCACGCCGCGCTGCGCTGCGCGGTTCTGCCTGCACACGTACTGGAACAAGGGGTCACAGATGTCTGAAAGCGTGACGGTCTTTCGTTCCATGGTCTTGCGCTCTGTCTCACGCGGGGTGAATCCCCGCGCTCTAAAGATGTGCCGGCCGACCGATCGATCCTGCCGAGTGTGCTTACGCCTCGCCCGGGAGCGTCATGTAGAGCGAAACCTCGCTGAAGTCGAACGATTCGCCCTCGGGCCAGCGGATCGCCGCCTTCTTCTCCTGGACGATGCGGTCCCACATCGTCTTCGAGTCGGCCCGGACGAGGCGGAAGTAGTGCAGCCCCGGCTGCGAGGGAAGCTCGTAGGGCGGGTGACGCTCCTCTTCGAGCTTGACGCCCAGCACCATCAGCCGCTCCATGCTCTTGGGCATGAGCTTGAACTTGTCCTGGCTCTCGACCAATCGCGCCAGCGCCACCGGGTCCTGCTTGGTCCTGATACCCAGGAAGTACTCGGTCGGCGTCGTCACGTGCTTGTCCTCGAGTTCCACCGACAGCACCTGGCCGTCCTTCTGGAAGTCGGCCTTCCAGATCGGCGCTGCGCCCTCAAGACCCAGCGACCGGATCCGCCGGTCCACCTCGGTGAAGACCGCGCCGGGCGCATCGTGGTCGTAATCCGAAACCGCCCACGAATCGCGCTCGGGAAAGAGCGCCGCCAGTTCGCCCAGCGCATCGCGCATCTCGAGATACGCATCAAGGGGCGTGACCGAGGGCGTCCGCGCCAAGAGCGGGATCCTCGCCGCCGCGCGGTTCAGCGCCTGGAGCCGCATGAGCTGGGTGATCTGCGCCCCGCGGAGGTTCTCGCGGCTGAAGACGCCCCCGCGCATCAGCGACGTCAGCGTCTCGCGCCGCAGCGTTTCAAGGTGGTTCCCAAGGTCGCGGACAAGGTTCCGCAGCGTCGCCGAACCCGAAAGGAACATGCACGGCGGGATGAACTGCTTGTCCTCCATCGGCCGGCCCTGGTCGTCGCCGCTGGCCCTGATGATGCGGACCAGGGGCATCGTCTCCATGTCCTGCGTGTCGTCACCGCTCAGCACCAGCCGCGCATTGATCCGGCGGATCAGGACCGGCTGGCGGTTCTCGCCCGTGTTCTCGTCGGCCCGGTCGACCTCGCTCACCCGAAAAAGGCGCTTGATCTGGACCCCGGCGTCAGACCGCGATTCGATCGTGTTGGCCCTGGCCGCCTGCCAGACCGGGATCGCCAGGCTCACCGTCAGGGGCTGGCTCGTCGCCTGGAGTGCACGCTTGATGTCAAGGGCCGCCAGGTCCGCGTTCCCCGGGACGTCGACGTACAGGCCGCTGGGCATCACCAGCTTGAGCTGATCGAACCGGATCAGCATGTTCTCCAGCGCATCCTGCGACAGCCGGACGTCGATGACGCCGTAGGGGTACGCCGTTCCCAGCCGGCGCTCAAACGCCAGCGTGTCAGAGATCTGCCTCTGAAATGTCTGGAGGTGGTGGGGCTGGAGGAAGAGACCCTCGTGCCAGTGAACCTGACCCTGCATCACCGCGCTTGTCCCGTTTCCAAACATGCTGACCCCCATTTTCACGCCGGCGCTGAGGGCGGTCCCTCACCCGGCGATCAACGGTTGAACTTCTTCATCCAGTCTTCGACATACCGCCCGATCGCCAGGCGGATTTCGCGCTTGATCTCATCCCGGTCGAGCGTCTTGGCCGCGCGAGCCTCGTAGAGATCCCAGTATTCGGCCTTGCTCTTGGTGAAACCCGAGCCCACCGTCGCCTTGATCGACTCGGGGCTGAGCACGGTCCAGAGCATCTCTCCGTAGACCTTGCCGGCCTCGCCCACGCCACCCAGGACGCCGCGGATCAGGTGCTGGAGCCGCTGCATCTCGGGCGTCAGGCCCAGCCCCGGGAGATTGACGTCCGTTCCCATCATGTAGTTGCGCACAAACCGCAGGATCGGGCCGTTGGAACGGACATCCGTGCCCGGCGGCGCGATGCTCGCGCTGGTCCCGCTCCACAGCCGCCAGGCCGCCTGGTCGCAGAAGGACATGAAATCCATCATCATCGCCGAGAGCGCCAAGAGCCGCGCTGGATCAAGCTTGTCGGCGGGCTGGAGCTGCAGCTTGGCCCGGAGGTCCTGCTCGACGTTGGCCGGGAGGGAGGGACCGGCCGGCGCGGGCGCCAGGATCCCCGCGGCGGTCAAGGTCGCGGTCAACCCTTCCCTTTCAGACTCGGGAATGCTCTTCCACGCCTCGGCAAGACCCGCGGCCCATTCGGCCGCCGATCGGGGTTCGGGCGCTTTGGCCTTCACCGCCGGCGTCGGTGCGGCTTCCCCATCGAGTCCCGACGGGAACCAGGACAAGAGTTCATCAATAAACGCCGGGACGTCCTGCGCCTGTTCCTCCGAGACCGCCTGCTCAAGCACCGCATGGAGCTGCTCTTCCCGCACCTTAGGCTGCTCGTCGGCAAGGTCCGACTGCAGCACGCGCAGCCTCCCCGCCAGTGCGGCCACACGCTTACTGCGATCTCCAAACGGATCTGCCACCGGACACTCCCAAGCGTCGGCTTCCGATCAACTCGATAACCCGGCCCCCCCTCTGGGGACCGTTCAAGCGGTCACCATCATACCCGGAAGCGAACACTCGACCCGGCCGCGCGGGCGCCAGCCCGGAGTTCCACTATCGACCGACGGGCCTACTGGCGTCCAGCAACCAGATACCCAAGGCCTTCAAGCTGGGCCACCCGGCCGATGACAGGAGAGGGTGCGGGCGCTGCCGCGACGCCTCCCGGCGCTGAAAATGCCAGCCTGAACCCCACGTCAAACCACCCGCGGTTGTTGTGATCGCTGATCACCTGGTCGGGGGCGGCGAAGGAGGGGGGGCTCACCGCCGATCCGCCGACCACACCCATCTCCCACCCTGAATCAAACCCCGCAAGATTCTGAACAATCGGTTCAGGTCCAGCCGGCAGTGCGGTGAAGACCCACTCGGCGACATTCCCGCGCAGGTGCTTCCACCGGCTGCCAAAGCCATCGCCATCGACCGGGGCAAAGAACGGATACCCATCGGGCGCCGCAGGACCCTGTGCACGCGTTCCCTCGGCCTTCACCGCGCCAGAGTCGGGGTAGATCGGTGCTCCCACGAACTTGAACGCACGTGCGGCCGCGAGGACCTCAAACCACTCCGAATCCCGGAGATTGGCCGCCGCCTGCGGATCCGACTGGACCGCCGAACGCCACTCATCCAGCGTCGGAAGCCGGCAACCCATTTTCCCCGCGGCCACCGCCGCCCCGCGCGGCGAGATGTACTGCACCGGCCAGGTCTGCCCGGGATTGAGTTCACTCGCAGGCCTTCCACCCCACGCCGCGAGCTGCTGGGGGTTGGTGATGTCAGGGGACCGGGCCAACTGCTCATTGAGCTGGACGACCCGGTTGTTCACCCGCCACACCTTCAGGCCCGAGGCCGGATCGGTGTAGGCGCCGCGGATTTCTTCGAGCGCTTCTGCCTCCCCAAAGAGCCGGCGGAAGAGCGCCACGGGCACTTCGGACGCCGACAGGTAGGCATTCCCCACGCGGTAGAAGACCAGCCGCTCCTCGCGGAATCGGTTGCCCACCGCGGGAAGCGTGTACTCGACCTGTATCCCGTCGGGGCTTTCGGCCGACTTGGTCCACCCCGCCGAGCCGGGTCCTGCACGCGAAAGATCGCCCGTCCCCGAAGGCTGTGCGGCGGCGGGCGCGAAATTCGCGATCTCATTGGCCCACGCGATCGCATTCTGGACTGCCTGCTCCTGTGAGATCGGGCCGATCGCCGAAACCCGCTGGACGAACCGCGCCGCGGGCTCTTTGAGTGCGGTGAGCCGCTCATCCCCCGCGGAAGACACGCCCTTGATCTGCGTCTTGAAGTCCAGGAGCGCGACGTTGAAGGCGTACACGGGGGGCACGCCCTCGTCTGGAACTTCCAGCGTGTCCTTGGCGGCCCTCAACTGGTTGATCGCCTGCTCCGACGCCGCGGAAAGTGCCTGCTGGGCCCACAACTGGCGGACCGCCGCATCCACCGCAGCGCGTGCACGTCCCTGTGCATCAGACCCAAACCCGCCCAGCGCCGCGACCGCCGCCGTGCGGGCCTCGACGAGCTGCGCCATGCCAACGTTCTGGCCGACCTGTCCCAGACGGTTCCACGCCGCGATCAGCTCTGAGGCTCCCCCTGTCTGGCTTGAAGCACCTTGCACCAAGGGCAAAATCTCGCCCGCGCTTGCCGCAACGATCTGACCGATCGCCTCCAGGCGGGCCCGGACGCGCGCCGTCTGCGGTTCTGTCCGGATCTGCTCATAGCCCTTCGCACCCTCGGCGGCCTGCAACCGCTCGCGTGCCGTCGACAGGCTCGCCGCATCCAGGGCCCCGCCGCCATCCAGCGTCGCCGCGATCGCCGCCACCTGCTGACGCGCAGCCTCGATGTCGGCCTGGGTGATGGTCGGTGCCGGCGGTGGATCAACCTTCGGAGGCGGGTCGGCCGGACGTACCTCTGGCGTGCTCGCGGCGGCGACCTTGACCTCAAAGGCGCTGCGGGCGGCATCGGCCGCCGCATCGGCGAGTTGTGCGGCGACTTCTCCCTGCACGGCGTTTGCCGCGGAGGCGACTGCACTTGACCAGAGTCTTCCCGCGAGGGCGTCAACGGCCTGGCTTGCGCTGGCGTCCACCTGTGAAGCGTCTGCGCTGGCAAGGTCGCCCTGTACTGTCTTGGAAAGGTCCGTGGCGATCGCGGCCAGGGATGGGCGTGATGCACGAGTTGGTGCGGAAGGATTGAGACCCTGTCCAAACCCGCTCGCGACGGCCTGCTGAGCGGCCCGCTGTGCCTGTGCACGTACATCCGCCGCC